>JAUXWY010000218.1 GCA_030681235.1 Pirellulaceae bacterium
GTTTTGATGCGGCCGATGGGAAGTTTCTGTGGCAGTTGTCTCGCGAAAAGATGCCATCAGGCCGGGTAAATGATTGGCCTTTGCAGGGTATTTGTTCGGCTCCCGTTGTCGAGGGCGACCGCCTGTGGTTGGTGACCAATCGCTGCGAGGTGATGTGCTTGGACCTCAACGGATTTCACGACGAAAAAACGACGGCGATAGCAGTGAAGTCGATTCGGAAATCAACGACGCCGATATTATCTGGACCGTTGACATGTACAACGAATTGGGCGTTTTCCCGCACAACTTGGCGGTTAGTTCGCCCGTGATCCACGGCGACGTATTGTACTTGAACTCTGGGAATGGCGTCGACGAAGGGCACTTAGAGATCCCAGCCCCGCGGGCGGCCAGCTTCTTGGGGATCAATAAAAACACCGGCGAAGTCGTCTTTGAAGACAACAGCCCGGAAGACGCCATTTTGCACGGCCAGTGGAGTTCCCCCTGCGTCGGCGTTGTCAACGGCAAAGCGCAAGTGGTGTTCGCCGGTGGCAACGGATGGATGTATTCGTTTGATACCGAAACCCACGAACTATTGTGGAAGTTTGATCTTAACCCGAAAGAGTATCTCTACGAGTTGGGCGGAGCCGGGACTCGTTGTTATATCATTGGGACCCCGGTGTTTTACGACAACAGTGTTTTCTTAGCGATTGGCCAAGATCCGGAGCACGGCGAAGGCGTCGGACATTTGTGGCGAGTGGACGCGACCAAGTCCGGTGACATCAGTGCCGAAATTGGTGACGTTGGCGCGCCCGGCGAACCAAATCCAAACTCCGGAGTGATTTGGCAATACGGCGGCATTGACGAGGAAAGAGAACTGATTTACCGGCGGACCATGTCAACGGTTGCCATTCACGGCGGTCTGGATTTTGCCGCCGACTTGAGCGGATTCCTCCACTGCGTGGACCTCAAGACGGGACAAAGATATTGGCAACACGATTTGATGGCAGAGCTATGGGGTTCGCCACTGTATTTGGACGGTCATATTTTCCTCGGCGACGCAGATGGCCGACTGAATATCTTTGATGCCTCCATGGAATATGCGTTGAAGCGGCAAGAATTGGAAAAGCAGATCGCCGAAAAACGAAAAATCATGAAGGAGTCCGAAGATGACGACGAAGTTCGCCGCACGCGAGCCGAGATCAAGGCGATGATCGCCACGGTCGCACCCCAGGTTCGCGAAAGTCCTCATTCGTCTGCGATCTTTACAACGCCGACGGTTGCCTCGGGTGTCATGTACATTTCCGATCGTATGAAGTTGTACTCGATCCAGATCACGAAACAGTAGAACTTTGGCCACGCAGAGCGTCCTGAACGCTTTGCGGAACGCAAATCCAGAAAACACCGACCTAACCCGTCGGTGTTTTTTTCTGTGGTCAGAAAACCCGTTCCAGCTCGGCGAGCATTCACCGAAAAAATGGTGTATGATCTCGCAGGACTGGGGTGATCAATCATCTGGACTCAAGTAGGCGACTTATGGGTGAAACGAACGTCGGCAGCATTGATTCGCTCGAACAACGACGCCGGTATGCACAGTTACTGCTCAATGACTTGAAGGCCATTCGCATCATGCAGGGCGAAGGCATGTTCGAGTCCGGGGTCTACAAGATCGGCGCCGAACAAGAGCTGTTCGTGCTAGACGATGACTATCGCCCGTCGCTGAATGGCCCGGAGGTTCTGCAAGCGTTGAATCATCCGAACTTCACCCATGAAGTGGCTCGGTTCACCATGGAGATCAATTTGGATCCGGTCATATTGGCGGGTCCGTCGTTTTCCACGATGGATCGTCAATTGGTCGAACTGATGCAATTGGCGGATCAAGCTGCGGAATCGTTGAACAAACGACTGATTGCCATCGGGATCTTGCCGACGATTGGCATCGGCGAATTGGACTCGAAGTACATGACTCCGTTGGATCGCTATCGATTGATGGAAAAACGCATCATCGAGTTGCGCGGTGGAGGCGACACCGAGCTGTCGATTCAAGGAGTCGACGACATGATGATGAAGCACGACAACATTTTGTTTGAAGCCTGCAACACGAGCTTTCAAGTTCACTTGCAAATCGAGCCCAAGCAGTTTGTCGATGCCTACAATTGGGCTCAAGCGATATCCGGGATCGTGTTGTCGATTGGAACGAACTCTCCATTGCTGATGGGCCGCGAATTGTGGTCGGAGACTCGCATCGCATTGTTTCAACAAAGCGTCGACACACGAACGCGTGACGCTGGGTTGCGGCAGCGACAAGCTCGCGTTTATTTTGGAAATCGTTGGATCCGCGACAACCTGCTGGAGATCTTTCAGGAAGATGTTGCGCGCTATCCATTGTTGATCACCGGTGAACCGGAAGACAGTCTGGAATTGCTCCGCCGTGGGGTGGTGCCAAAACTGCGAGCTTTGGCGTTGCACAATGGAACCATTTGGAAATGGAATCGAGTGTGCTTCGGCTCGGACGGCCAACAAGCCCATCTGCGGATCGAGAATCGTTATCTGCCGGCGGGGCCAACGACCATGGATGAGATGGCGAACGCGGCGTTTTGGGTGGGATTGATGCGAGGCATGCCACCGTCGATGAAGCGGATCTGGGAAAAAATGGATTTCCGTGAAGCCAAGGACAATTTTCTCAAAGCGGCACAACACGGCATGGATGTGGAATTGAGTTGGATGGGTCAAACTCAAAATGCACGCCGTTTGATTTTGGATTATTTCTTGCCGATGGCACGCCAGGGCTTGCTAGAATCCGGTGTCGATAGCGGAGATGTTACGAAGTATCTTTCAATTATCGAACATCGCGCGGTCACTCGAATGACCGGTTCCAAGTGGCAACGCCAATACTTTCGCGCGACGGATTCGCGGGCTGAATCCTATCAGCGACAGGTCTCTCTGACGCGGGAGTATTGGCAAAAACAACGGTCAGGCCTGCCTGTAGCCGATTGGACGATTTGCCCGCAACGACAGCCCTATCGCCTGAACTTGATGCAACAACGCGTGGACACGGTCATGTCGACGGATCTGATCACCGTCGGCCAAGAAGACCTGTTCGAACTTGCCTTGCAAATTATGTGGTGGAGAAACATTCAACATCTCCCGGTCGAGGACACCCATGGCCAAATCGTCGGTCTGTTGTCACGCAGTGACTTCTTGCCTGAGTTCCGGCAATTGGAATGGGAGTATCTCAAAGGTCTTGATGCCCTCCAAACCGAAGCCGGACGAGTCGAATACGATTCGCTGTGCCATGATCGAATGGTCGCCGACCCCGTCTGTATCCCCTCGGATAAAACGTTGGAGGAAGCCAAATCTTTGATGATCGAGCGAAAAATCGGCAGTCTTCCCGTCGTCAAGAACGGCAAGCTGGTCGGAATCATTACGAAACGCGACATTTTGCGCTTGGAGCAAGCCAACGAGTCATTGAATCGCTGAGCTGCCATTGACGCCCCGGCTAGTTTTTGGCCACAATTCCATGATGCAGACCAATATTCGCCACCGACAGACCAATCGACACGCAGCCGTTCAACGTCGTTTGGGCTCGTATGGACAAACCAACGGACCAACGGTGGTGGTGGTCGCTGGCATGCACGGCAATGAACCCAGCGGGATCTTTGCCTTCCTGGATTTGTTGGACGAACTGCAAGCATCCAATGTGCCGCTGGCGGGCCGCATCATCGGATTGGCTGGAAATCTTTCAGCGCTCCAACAAGGCGTGCGATTCATCGACCGCGATTTGAACCGAGTCTGGCTAGCGGCGAAGAACCCATCAAATTCGGTTCACGACGTGAAGGATTCCGGACCCCCGAAATTGGAACCCCCATTTCGCTGCGATCCCTTGGTCATTGAGACTCGTGAACGCGACGAACTCTACCGCGAAATCAAGCAGATTTTGGCAGAAGCCAATGGGCCATGTTACTTCGTGGATTTGCACACGACCTCCAGTCAATCACCGCCATTCATGCCGCTCGACGACACGCTCCGCAACCGCGATTTCGTCCGGAATTTTCCGGTTCCTGCGGTACTGGGACTGGAAGAAGTCCTACCCGGAACCTTGCTGAGCTATTTGAACGAATATGAAGTCGTCACGTTTGGCTACGAAGCCGGTCAACATGACGATCCTCAATCGATCGTTCTGCATCGGGAAATGATGTGGTGTGCCCTCCAATTTGCGGGCTGTCTGTCAAAATCAAGTCGAAGACGAGTCGAACAAGCCAGCGAAACATTGCGTGAGCATTCCGGGGAACTGTTGGGCTTTTACGAAGTCCTGTTTCGCCACGGTTTGAAGCCACACGACGAATTTCGCATGGACCAAGGATTTTCGAGCTTTCAACCTGTAAAGGCTGGCCAACGGGTTGCAGAACAAAACGGCGCTGTGGTCAAAGCTCCCTTCACCGGGCGGATGTTCATGCCACTGTATCAATCCAAAGGTGACGATGGTTTTTTCCTAATTCGGCAGATTCCAAGCGTCTGGCTTCAGCTTTCTCGCTGGCTGCGAAAGTGGCGCTGCGAACGTTGGTTGGGCTGGTTGCCCGGTGTCGACGTTCCCCGAGGCGATGCCCGTCAAGTCTTGGTCAATCCTCATGTGGCTCTGTTCATGGTACGCCAAGTGTTTCACTTATTGGGCTACCGCCGCAGCGGCGAACTCAACGGCCGCATTCGCTACGTTCGCCGCGACAGGTGATAGGTTCCCATTTAAGTGTGCAACCCTTAACTCCTAAGGTCATAGTCCATCCGAATTCGCTGCCCGAACTTAATTCGAGAGACTCTTTACTGGCCATCATTGGTCCGAGACGGGCTTGATTTTCGCCAATGCTTCTTTGATTGTATTTCTACGGAAATCATCCAGTGGAGTGCCCCCCTGCGAATCGGACGCCAACAACGCTTCCAATTTTGGAATGGCCGCGCCGGCGACCGGGCCAAGCTTCCCGAGCAACACGACCGCGTAGAAGGCCTTCCGTCGATCGGACGAATCGATATGCTCGATCAATAAAGGCATCATTTCTTCCGGCGCGGTATCGATTTGCCGCAACGCTTCACCCGCGTAGTCCTTGTCCTCGTGTCGTCCCAATAGTTCGAATAACTTTGGTACTGCGGATACGGATACCGAACCTTGCCGCCCCAACGCCGGGCCAGCAATCCGACGTACAACCCACTCTGGATCATTGAGCAAAGGCAACAGCGACTCGGTCAAACGCCCTGGATCACGATCAACCGTCGTCAATGCGGTCACTGCGGCAATGCGAACTTCGGACGATTCATGCGCCAATAATGACTGCAACTTTTCGACCAGGGTCACGGATTCAACGGAAAACTTCGGCAGTACTTCCAACGTGGCCACGACCAATTCCTTCGGGCCGCTGAGGTTTTCCGTCAACGCTTCCGAGTTCTCGTCGGAATACAGCTCGAATATCGGAACCAAGCCAGTCGCTGTCATGCGAACGGGAATACTATCATCCTTCAGGCTGCGATTCACAACCAACTTGACAAGATCCTTCGATCCAAACTGTCCCGCCTCAACAACCTCTTTGGGCACAAACGCCATCGCCTTCAACGCCGCCAACCGCACACGCTTCTCTGGAGCTGATGCGAGTTCTAAAATGGATTCCGCGTGTCGCTGCATTTGCCCGACCGTCTTGGAGATCGCCGTCAGGGCCGCGATGCGAACCTCCTCGCTGTTGTCATTCAACCCGCGCCGGAAGCCTTCGCGTCGTTGTTCCCGCGCGAAACCTCCGTCCCCCAAAGCTCCAATCGCCACCGCGCGTACCATCGCAGATTCATCTGCAATGGCCCGCACGATCGCGAGCCGGGCCCCATCGTTCTCTTCGACAAAACTCGCCAACGCCGCAACGGAGGTCTTTCGCATCTCTGCATTGGCATCCGTGCTGGCCGCGATCAATTGCTCAAAACTCTTTTCAGTCAATGTCTTCATGGATCCAACCGCCCGAATGGACGCCATTCGGATCGATGGATTGGAATCCAGCATCCCCACCAACAACGCTTCGACAGCAGGTTGTCCGATGCGAGTCAATGCTTCGGAAACGATTGGCTCCAATTCGGGACGACCACTAACGGCTGTCAAAAGATCGACCGCTGCCTCCGGACCCATGTTGGCAAAGACAGAGACCACCAACTCGCGCGGAATTTTGTTTTCTGGCAACGGCGCATTATCGGCCAACTCCGTGTTCGCAGCCGGTGACTGTTGGCCGTCGACGTTTGCCAACTCCTCTACGCCAAACCGTTGAACGCTATCCAAAATACGATCCAAACCAACTCGTGCCGCAGGCCCGACAGCCGCCAAAGCTTCCAAGAGAGAAACTGAACTGGCCAGATCAGCCGTTTGCAACCGAATTGCCAAACGTTCGGCAAACTCGCGGCCACCCAACCGAGCCCTGCGCATTCCAATATTGGCGGCCGAACGAACCGAGCTCGCCGAGTCCAACAGGGCTGCTTCCAAAAGTGGTTCTTTTTCTGCAATCGGGATATTGGCCTTTGCTAAGAGAATTAAAGCGACCTCGCGAATCTGCGGAGCCTCATCGTTGGCCGCCAATTTAAGTCGGTCGATGACCCGTGGACTTGGATCTGACAATGCCGCCAAGGCCGAGATCCCAACCATTCGAGTTTCAACATCCAAATTTTCCGCGATCGCCAACAACAGTTCCGCGTTCTCCGGATCGATCGCCACCAGAGCCGCCGCCGCATGGGCTGCCAGCGTCGGCTCGCCGCGATTCTCTCGCGAGCCTTCTCGTTGCCGCGAACGATTGGCAGGACGTTCCCGCCCCGGCTCGGCATCGCCTCTCCCGATCGCGGCCCTCAAGACTGGAACCGCTGGACTTGCCGAAGGTCCCATGGTCTTCAACGCGTGGCACGACGCGATTTTGAAAGCGATCGACCCACTGGGCCATTTCTCCAGCAAGGGCTCGATGGCCGCACTGCCGATCTTGCCAAGAGCGTCCGCCGCGCGCAGCCGAACCTGATTGTCTCGATCGTCCATTCGCTTCAACAAACTGGACACCGCCGACTCGGCGGCACTCCCAGCTCGGGCCAAACCGGTCAAACTTTGAATCCGAACTTGCACATCTTTGTCGTTCGAGGCGACCAAATAAGCGTCAATCACCTCGCGCGACGTGTCGCCCCGCCTCACCAGTTCGTAAACGGCATCGCGTCGATCCTGCCCGTCTTTTTCACTCAATTGAACAATCAATTCTTCGATCGACTTCTCGGCGACCCGCTGAGAAAACGCGGGATTCGCAACCACACTCCACAACAAGATAAAGCACGTTGCTGACGTCATTCGTTGGTAGCGCATGGGTAGGCTCATGGGATCGATTTGGATCGGCGCGATCCGGGAAATCAGACCGTCAAATTCGGCAGGCGACCGGTGCTGTCGCCGATAAACGGTACACTCGCCCCCATCCGATCCAACATCGACAGAAACAAATTGCACATCGGCGTCTCGCCGTCGAAGCGGATGTGGCGACCGGGATCCAGAGTCCCACAACCACCACCGGCCAAAAGCACAGGCAAATCGTCGTGATTGTGTCGATCACCGTCGCTAATCCCGCTCCCGTAACAGATCATCGAGTTGTCCAACAACGTCGCGTCGCCTTCTTGGATGGACTTCATTCGTTGCAACAGATAGCTAAGCTGTTCGACATGGAAATGATTGATGTTGCGAATTTTCTCCATCTTTTCTGCGTTGCGACCGTGATGAGACAGATCATGATGGCCGTCTCTTACGCCGATTTGGCGATAGTTCTTGTTGTCGCCCGCGTTGGCAAACATCATCGTCGCCACTCGGGTTGAGTCCGTTTGGAACGCCAACACCATCATGTCGCTCATCAAGCGGAGATGTTCGACGTACGAACCCGGCACCCCACCAGGAATTTTGTAGTCGACTTCATGCGCCATGGATTGATTTGCCGGCGACGTCCCTAATCGACGTTCGATTTCACGGATGCCCGTCAAATACTCGTCTAGCTTGCGATTATCGTTCCGGCCCAACCTCGTTTGCAACTGCTTCGCATCTTCCGCGACAAAGTCCAAGACGCTCTTCTTGAGAAACTCGCGCTGCTGAACGCTGCGATCCACTTCTTTCGGCGGGCCGCTGGCGAACAATCGTTCAAAGACCAATCGCGGATTGATCTCCTTGCCCACAGGCGTCGTCTCCGACGACCACGAGATATTGGAAGAGTAAGCACAGCTGTAACCTGAATCACAATTGCCGGCGTTTCGTCCGGCATCCACCCCAAGTTCCAACGACGAAAATCGAGTGTAATGTCCCATAGCTTGCGCCGCAGCTTGATCGACCGACATCCCCGACCGAATCTGCTCGCCGTCCGTCTTTCGCGGTTGAGCGCCCGTCAAAAATACCGACGCGCTGCGAGCATGATCGCCGGGCCCATCGCCATTCGCTCGGCCCTTGTCGTGCGCCAAACCACTCAATACCATCAAGTCGTTTTGCACCGGAGCCAACGGCTGCATGATATAGGGCAGCTTGAACCCATAACCCTCCGTAGCCGGAGTCCAGTTCTGCATGTCCGCGCCGTTTGGCACGAAGATGAATGCCATTCTCAATGGCCCTTGCGACGTCGTCATCGCCGTACTGCCGCGAACCACGCCGCTGGTTCCTTCCAGCCACGGCAGAGCCAACGACAACCCTAGCCCGCGAAGCACCGTACGCCGACTCAATTTTTGGGACTTCAAGTTACTCATTGATTCACCTCCTGATACATGAACGGTGGACTGGTCACAATCGCCTGAATCATCGTCTGGAACCGATTTTGATCCGCTTGAACTTGTTCGGAGACTCGACGCACGTGAACGCGATCGGTCACCCCCAAACCTCGCCCCAACGAGTAAGTCAGCAGCTTCGCCGCCAGGCAGCGGACAAACTCCTTACTCTTGTCTTCGGTCAAAATCTTCACTAATTCTACTGGGTTTTGAAACGATTTGCCGCCCGGTAACTCGCCCGTCGAGTCGATCTTCTCGACCCCGTCCGTGTTTCGCCAGGCGCCAACCACGTCAAAATTCTCGAGCCCAAATCCCAACGCGTCCATTTTGGTGTGGCAAACGGCGCAGTTTGGATCCGCCCGATGTTGCTCCATCCGCTGTCGCAACGAGCCCAAGGCTTCCTGACCTTCCCCCAATTCCGGCACATTCGGCGGAGGTGGCGGCGGAGGTTCCGCCAGAAGATTGTCCAGGATCCACTTGCCGCGTTTGACCGGCGATGTCCGAGTTGGATTCGAAGTCAGCAACAGAATGCTCGAGTGCATGATGACACCACGCCGCATCCCGACCGCCGGCACCAGTTTCCAATCGTCGACCGATTTGTCCGATGTGCTGACAAACCCGTCCAGGCCATAATGCCGAGCCAACCGGTGGTTCACGTAAGTGTAGTCAGCATCCAGCAGTTCCAAGACGCTGCGATTCTCGGAAACGATCCGCCAAAACACGAGCTCGGTTTCTCGTCGCATCGCCCGCCGAAGCTCGTCGTCAAAGCCCTGAAACATCTCCGGGTCCGGCGACATGTTGTCCAAGTCGCGCAGCTGCAACCATTGTCCCGCAAAGTTGTCCACCAACGCCTGAGCCTTGGGGTCCGCCAACATCCTACCGACCTGAGCCGCCAACTGCTCCGCCGTGTGCAACTCGCCGCGCTGAGCCAAATCAAACAACGTTTGGTCTGGCATGCTGCTCCACAGAAAATACGAAAGTCGCGACGCCAACTCGAAGTCGTTTAATGGTCGAATACCATCCACCGCCGCCGTGCCCGCATCGTCTTCGACTCGATACAAAAAATTCGGTGAGGCCAAAACGGCCCCGATGACCGTGCCCATGATTTCCGGTGGCGAAACATCAGCTTCCCACGCTCGCACCATCAGAGCACGAAGTCGCATCGCTTCTTCGTCCGTAATCGGGCGCCGAAACGCTTGGGACGCAAATCGATTGGCGTTCTGAAAAGCCGTCGCGGCGACTTCTTCCAGGTTTTGCGGGTCCGTTGCATGCAATGGAAAGACTCGTGCCCGTGCCGCCGGATCTTTGAGGACCTCCTCCGCCACTCGCTGAGCGGACCCGAGGTACTTTTCCATCAGGATCGGCGGCAACGTCAACACATCGCCGATGTTATCAAAGCCGTTCCCAACATCGTCCGACGGAAAGTCGTTCGCCAGCCGCAATTCCAATCCCGTCAAGTCTCGGATCGTGTTGTTGTACTCGGCTCGATTGAGCCGCCGAACCGTGACGCGACCCGTCCGATTCGTATTCCCAATATCAAAATCCCGCAGCAACCCCTCCGTCCACTCCAACAACGCCACGCGTTCCTGTGCCGACGGTTGATCCATGTCCGCCGGCGGCATCTGCTGCTCTTTCAGAACCAAGACGATTTTTTCGATCAGCTCGACGTTTTGACCCACCCGCTTCAACGGATCTCCCAGCGCCGTATCGAACAGCTCCAATCGGATTCCACCTTCCGCCGAGTCCCCCAAATGGCAATCGGTGCAATAGGTGCCTAATGTCTCCCAGGCTTTCGTATGACCATCGCTTTGCCCGCGAGCAACTTGAGCAGTGAGCAAAAGCAAAAACATCCCAAAGCCGCAGACAAGTCCCTGTCTCAACGATTGTCCCGAACTAAACTCCCGACTTGGGAGAGCGTTCGACTTTGAAAATCCGAGAACCCGTCGCGATACCTGTTTAGCGAGCGCTGGTGTACCGGCTTTAGCCGGCGAGTAGCTGAAAAGAGCATTTTAACAAGTCCCGCCGGCTGAAGCCGGTACACCAGCGCTCGCTAAATTGCCTTTGAATCGGCAGAGCCCTCGAAATCCGGAACTTATTTCGGGATAAATCCTGAGCGTTTCGGAGTCGGAACCAAACACACGCACCAACGGGCAGATCATCGCGCCGGACCAAAAACGTGCCCAAGCATGCTTTGCAATGGCCACGAAATGTGCGGCCCGTCGTGATAGAACGACCATAGGAGGCATGGCAGGCTCGGGGCGGGAGGGAGGTGGGGTTCGGCAATAGCCGACCCTAGTATACCGCAATCTCCCCCCACCTGCAAACGCCGAATACCGTCCACGGTCCATGACGCCTCAACCAACGCTAGTTACCGGGGACAAATGCAAATCGAACACGCAGGGTTACTTTTACGGGAATGCGATCCAAACTCGTTTGCGAAACCCCGGACCGTGCCGAAGAAGAGATGCCGCTGAATCGGGCCACGATCAGCTCCTGCACCCCCGACTGCACGTCTTCGGCGCCTGCGTCATTCGAATCGACCGAAAGCGAAATCGCACTCCCGAGTTTGCCGCCCGAGATCTCGGCAAGTGCCGCGGCTTTGGCCCGAGCATTTTCGAATGCCGCTTGACTTGCCGTCTTCCACACTCGATCTGGGTCGGATAAACCGACTCGCATGAATTGGCCCATGTTTTGACCGTTGTAATAGGGCATCATCGGATTGGTCGGTCGGCCCAATTTGATTTGCTTGTCGCTCAGAGCCTCGGCCAATTGCAACATCCGTTCTGATTCGGCGAGAAAATTCGCTTCCGTCAAGCCGCTCAACACCAAGCGAAAATCTTCGGCCAACGTAAACATCCCCTCGGTTTCCGCCGGCGCTCCGCCCTCGCCCATCATTTGCATCATTTGCCGTTGCATGTCCATCGCGCTGTTGGCCCCAGACGTCACGCTTCGATTCGTGTACTCGAGCTTGACGTTTGCGAACGTGGCATCCTCCAAGACCTGGCGAATATCGTCTTTCAGTCCGCTCAAGATCTTTTTGGCCTCGGTCACGTCGCCGCTGCCCGACAGGCTACCTTCAATCCAGATCATATCTGGAACCACTTCCACCGCTCCTTGGCTCGTCACTTCAATGGCCTCGTCGGCAACCAACGAAGCTGAACACACGAGACACCAAACCAATCCACACAACCAATGAACTCGCTTCATTTACTAACTCCAATCACGAAAAGAGCAAGGCCCAAAATAACGGCTGGGACATCTCAAGCAATTTTGGAACCAATTCCCACGCGGTTGGATGCCTCGTCGAGCCAACCACAGTTTAGTCCAACGCCCCCCATCAGCCAAGACAATGCCGGTCCTTACACAAGCCCCATCGCGAGCCGACGACAATCGACGGCTTTTAACTCTGGCCCATTCGTGCCATAATCTCGACCCTCAAGTCCCGCGTTCCGATCCATTCCAAAGCCAATTCGAAAAGTTTCTTATGACCGTCAGCTTGACCCAGCCGCTAAAATGGCACGGAGGGAAGTATTACTTGCGGCACTGGATCATTGGCCTGATGCCGCCGCACCTGCACTACATCGAGCCCTACTTCGGCGGAGGCAGTGTTTTCCTAGCACGAGACCCCAACCGCGACTGGTGGGCCTCGAACGAACTGCGACTTGCCGGTGCCGAACAAGGATGCAGCGAAGTTGTCAACGATGTCCACGGCGAATTGACCAACTTTTGGCGAGTCCTCCAATCTCCCGAGACGTTTGAAACGTTCCGGCGCCGGGTCGAGGCGACCCCATTCAGCGAAATCGAATTCGACGAAGCCGCCGCTGCCTCCAATGCTCGATTGCACGACACGGGCGATCTTGAAACTTCATCGAATGAACCGTCGATCACCAACGAACTGTCGATCGAACGCGCCGTTCAGTTTTTTATCTTGGCCCGGCAATCTCGCCAGGGACTGATGCGCGACTTCGCCACTTTGTCTCGCAATCGCACGCGGTCCCGCATCAGCGAACAAGCCTCCGCCTGGCTCAGTGTGGTCGAAGGTCTACCGGATGTTCACCGCCGTCTGCGCGGCGTGATCATCTTGAATCAAAAGGCCTGCGATGTCATTAAAAAACAAGACGGACCCAAGACCCTGTTTTATTGTGATCCGCCCTACCTGCATGAAACGCGTTCCACGACCGGCGAATACCGTTTCGAAATGACCGTCGAGCAACATCGGGAGCTCTTGCAAGTCCTTGCCAATGTCGAAGGCAAATTCATGCTCAGCGGCTACCCCAGCCAACTCTACGACCAATGGCAACAGCAGTGTGGTTGGAAGCGGCACGATTACGAAATCGACAACAAAGCCGCCTCGGGCAAAGTCAAAGAAACCAAAACCGAATGCCTCTGGTGCAATTTCTAGCAACCGTCCCCTACCACAGCTACCCGAGCGAGTTAACCGCGTGGCCAAAGCAAATTTGGCGACCTCCAACTCGGCGGCAAAAACAACTCTAACCGCCAAATTTGCGGCGGCCCGCGTTCGGCTGTAAACGGCTAGTGGAGATCTAACATCCAACTCGAATTCGCTCGCGTCCACGATCCCGATTTCACATCTTGAGCATAGAGTAGAGTGGGATCGAGCTCAGTGTCATCGACCGAGGTTGCCAACGGGGAGCATTCGCGACCTTCGCGGCGTTTGAGTTCGATGAGCTTCTGTTGCATGTCGGCCAGTTCCGGGTCGTTGTTCGCCAGGAGGTGGACGGCATATTGTTGGATCGCTTCCAGAGTTTGCAGGCGTTGCCAAGTCGGCCGACCGGCTTGTTTCAAATGTCGCAGAAACGCTTCGACATTTTTTCGCGAACAATCCAGCGGTTCAGCCGTGTTTTGGGCCGTGAAGGCAGCAAACTGTTCCAGTCTTTTTGGGTACCAAGCCTGATCGGAGGGCGCCAATTTAGCCGAGACCACGAACTGTTTGAATTTATCGAGCATTTGGCACAGATTCTGGGGATGGATTGGGGGATTGTTTAACAGTCAGCCGCAGGCGTACTCGCGCGGCAAAGCGTCAACCTAGAGTCGAATCACTCAAAAAATGAAACAACAGACAGTACGTGGAAACATGATGGCAGTGGGAGTCGATCGACGGACCGTTCCAAACAAAGCGATCCCCCCGAATGGTGGGGGCAGTTGCCAGTCGAAAAATGAGCATTTGACGCTCGTTCCAGTCGAAGCGAGTCTAAGCAAACGAGCATCATCACGATCTCCCAGCGCGTTGATATGGGAATATCCACAGTCAGCGCGTGACTTCTCCAAAATCACTTATTGACCGAGTAATAAAATATACTTATACTTTGACCGGGGAAAGTACCCTAAATCAACCAGTTATCCCGCGCTGAGTGAGGATAATAACAAGTTATGCGGACGCAGCGTCTTCATCAAAACGCTTTCGCCTTGCTCGTTCCTCCTCGATCAATGCAGTTTCCGCCTCGCACTTCATGCGATAGGCCGCATTGGCCGCTACCGATGCCTCCGCCTGCTTTTCTGCTGCACTAGCTTGCCGCTCTACTGCCGTCGCCTGCCTGCTAACTGCCTCGAATATTGCACTGAGCAAACCATCCGACTTACTATCTGACTTGCCAGTCTCCCTTGCGATTCGCTCTAATGCCGCCGCTATGCGTTCTTCGGGGTCAACGTAGTCCGAGTGCGTCATAATGATCTCCAACAATCCGCATAACCAATATGGCTTTGACTTCGCGGAGCGACGATAGGAGCGGAGCCGAAGGTCAAGGCCATTGTTCAAGAAGCCCGAGGACGTTTGCCTCGGATCACGATCTCTAACCGTTTTGGCTATGGGTTTTTAATTCTTGGCATCCGAGTTGCTCTGCTCTTGCGAACACGCTTCGACGCACAGTTTGCCAATTTCGAGTGTGTTTATTTCGATTCGATTGATTCCGATCGGTCGAATTCGACTCTTTAATTCGTTCATTGAAGTTCGTAGTTAGGTTGGCGGAGCCGTTCTTTTGACGATCTGGATGTAGCTTCGCCGGGCGCGAGCTTGGGCTGCGTTGTTTTGCTGCAACCTTTGCTATCGAATTTGGTATCGTTTGCATCGCTCTTGAATCGCTCATCTTCTTATCCACTGTCTAAGTACGCTCGGGAGTGTGTGGACAACGTTGGTCGAATGGGATGATCCGAAATCGCGATCACTCGCATCGGTGCGCCGCAGGCTCGGCAACAGACTTTCGGGAATGGCTTGATGGGTTTCTGTGGCGCGTGGCCTGACGCTAACCAATACACCCAACCCACCGAGAACCAGCCCACCATCCGCAACTCTTC
>JAUXWY010000521.1 GCA_030681235.1 Pirellulaceae bacterium
CCGGTTTGCGGCTGAACCCAGCTCATGTCAACCGGCTCCAATAGTGCCAGTCGTCGGATTCCCCAGGTCTTTGGAACGCGGTGATCCCCGGTCTGGGCGTCGTCGCCTCGCCAAGTGTCTATCAGCGTTTTGCTTTGCCAAGCAACGTCATCGAGCAATTGACCAACATTGGTGGCCAAGGCTTGACTGGAAATGCTGGTCTCGCCATTACCGTTCGAGAGGGTCGCAATCACGGCGACACACGGTACGCCACTTGTCCGTTGTTGTTGAGCAGCGTCCAGCCAAAGTGGCGCCTGAACTTGGAACTTGAGGTGCGAGTTGCGGCGCGATGATTGGTTCAAAGATCCCGTTGGCGGACAAACGAGAATCACTCGCGGTTGCAGCGAGTCCAGATACCTGCGGATTCGCACGACGGTTTGCTCGGACGGTTGTTGTGGATCGAATGGAAGGGGATCGACCAAGAGGCTCGCCACTTCGTTTTGCCAAAAAGCCTGTTCACAAACGCCACGCGAGATTTCTGTACGGCCGCATAACACGCCCACCTGGAGCCCTTGGTTCACCGCCAAATGGGCCACTAGTTCTTGGGGAATGTCTTCCGCAGTCGCAGCGAGTAGCAAGATGGCAATACCCGATTGAGTTCGATGCAGACATTGCCAATTCGTTCCACCATCTTGGGTGCTCCATACCTGACCGTTGGTACCCACGATCCAGCCCGATCGTTCGTCGGCAAAATAGATGGAGTTGAGTTGCGCGGCCGCCGGCAATGTCTGGCAGCTCCACTGCTGAGTCTGATTGTTGAAGTGGTACAGCTGTTGATCGACGCGCGCCGCCAACCAAAGCGATTCGCCCGAGGTCGCCAGCAGACGAAACTTGGTGGCGTCGATTTCGTCGGGCAACGCCGCAGCCGGTTCCCATTTTTGCCCGCGATTGCTGGACAGATAGAGTTTCCCATCGCTTCCCAGGGCTGCCAAACGATTTCCAAGCGTCCGAATTACTTGAAAACGCAGCTCTCGGGAATTGGTCGGTACCGTATTGGGAGCCGCCGAGATCGTGACAGGAGCCGCGCGATCGCCGACGCAGCGAAAGATTCCGAGTCGATTGGACACGATCCACTCTTCGCCCACACAAAGTCCGATGTTGGCGGCCGAATTCGATGGCTCGGCTGACACCGTCGCCATCGCCGACCCTCCGTCGCGCGCTGGCTGAGAGGAATTGTTCGCGTCTAATTTCGGCGTGACGTCATTCCAGTTTTGCCCCAGATCAAAGCTCTCGTACAATCCCGCAGGAAACTGGCCGTCGGGTTCTCCCACCGCCCATAGTTTTTTATGTTTGTGGTCGTATCCAATGCGAGTCAATTTCGTCAATAACGTGGAGGATAGTTGTCGCCACGTGACTCCGCCGTCCTTGGTTCGCAAAACGACGCCCTCGTGAAGTCCGCGAATCGGCAACGCGCGACCGCCGACAATCCAACCGTTCTTGGCATCGGCGAAAACCAGGCTATGGAGGTCGCCGGTCCATTCGGTGCGAACGGCACTCCAACGTCGACCGCCGTCCGACGTTCGCCAAATGACTCCTTGATTTCCAATCGCCACTCCCGTCTGAGCGTCGACGAAGGCAATGTCGTTCAAATGGCCCGGCGACATCAGGAGTTGCCGATCATTGACGGGCAAAGGCCCGGCCGGATTTGAAACCGTCAGCCTCGTGACCGGCAATGGAGGCTTAGTTTCGGTAAGCGGGCTTTCCGGCGCGTTGTTGTGGATCGGCTGCAGGATGCTGGGGCGAGATTGTGCGGTCGGTGGTTGATACTGCAAGTCTGTGCGGCGGGGACTTTGGACGTCCTGCGGAGTTTGAGAATGGCAATGAGCTACTGACGGCGTTGTGGACGCGACGAGCAAGACACACAAACGAAGCAATAGATTGAGGGTGTTCCGACTTCGCAACATGATTTCTTCCTGGGACCCGCTCTGCGAAATCGTTTGGCCGTAAGTTTCCGGTCGTTGAGCCGTAGAAACTGAAGGCGCGAAGTCTTCGGCAGGGATTGGACGGAAACTAATTTTGGTCGTCGACCGGTGGCAAGGATACCAGCCGGACCGGCGTGGAGGGGGCTATCAGCTCAGCACTGGATCGATTTGTTTGAACCGGAGTGCCGACTACCGCTCGATCGGGAATTGCGTCGCCTAGACCATCCCGTGCGATCTCTTGCAACCGTGCCAAAGCTTGTTTGGCGGACGTTGCTGTTTTTTCGTCTTTGTCGGCCTCGGCATAACGAACCGACTGCTGCATCAACTTCCCAGCGGCGACCAGCTTGTGCGGCAGTTTCTGTTTGGCACTGGCCAAACCCCAGCGATAGAACAGCGTGGCCGGGCTCACAGGCAAGGTGGCGTGTTGTGGATCGGCTTGCCATTTTTCCGCGATTTCAGCCAACAAAACTTCGGCTTCCGAGTACTCGTGCAGCAACATCTTTACAGTCGCTGCTTCACTTGTCGCTTGCCATTGCAACGACACGGTCGTTGCGTCTTGCTGATTTCGCAATGTCTGCAGCGCTTGGCTGAGCAAAGAATTGGCCAGTGCCAAGTCGAGTGCCTGCCGATCCGTCGGTTTCGTTGCGGCCTCGGCCATCTTGGACAGAGCGTAGTTGCGGCGACTGAGCGCTACAAGCCGATGCCCATCGCCCAACGCTTCACGGCGGATCTGTAGACCTCGCTCCAACCAATAATTGGGTTTGGAATAATCCCGAACACCTTCGGCGGACTTTTTGGATTCCAGGCCATAATAGAACACGCCGAGATCGTTGGCGCACGTCGCATAGGCAACGTTTTTCGTTCCCCAAACTTGCTCGGCGCTTTGGGTCGCTTTGAGCAAACAATCTTCAGCGATCGAGTCATTGTTCAATTTCTGGGCAATTTGTCCCATGAGCTTGAACGCAGCGACCGTATCCGGATGACGGACTTGGATGACGGCTTGTCGTTGAGACAAACAACGCTCCGCAGCAATCAAGGCTGGCTCCCACTGTTCGACACTCATGAGTGTCTCCGCTTGGTTGTAAGCCAAATTGGCCAACAAGTGGGAGGGCTGGCCAAACAGCGTATGCACGATCTTGGCTTGCCGGTCCAACAAGTCCAATTGATCCTGAGAGGCCGTGACGTATTGCGCTGGTGTGATTCGTCCCGAGTAGCGAAGTTCCGACATCTCATCGCGGTTTTGGAGAAATTTCTTCTCCAACGATTCGAATTGTTTCCATTCGGCAATCTGCTGAGGGTTTAGTTCTGCCAGTCTGACCGCCACTTGCCGACTCAGTCTCGCACCGGCCGTGATCCAATTGCCGCTGCCAATCGTTTGTTCCAAGACTCGAACGGCATTCTTCCAGTGCTCGGCCTCATTTGCATATTGACCGGTTCGTCTTAGTTCGGCAGCTTGGCGAACCTGTTGTTCCAACCACTCGCTGCCGCTGATCGTAGGTGTGGTCGTGGTTGTGTCGGCGGTGGCGATTTGGGCTGGCGAGTTTTGAGTTGCCAGACTTGGATCGCTTATCTGGATCGCATCGGTGCCAGACGAAGCGGGACTTGGGGTTCCGTCGTTGGGTTCTGTATCATTCTTGGCGGTATGGTTGCTCGAGCCACATCCGCTGATCGTGAACAGTCCTCCGATGAGCGTCAAACCAGCTACCAAGAAGCCTCGTCCCTTGCGCTGCCATTCACCTATCATGCTGAGCCATTTCATAAAGAAATCCTGTCGGGTGGTCCGCTGTTGGTCGGGGAATAGCAGAAATTGCGAGCGAGGAAAAGTCGGATCTTCGCGATGACGCCGGTTGTAAGCCATGCCAGCAAGAAAAAACTTGCGAGTGCTAGCGTTCTTGCGTGTTTTGATCCTTTCCGTGGTCGAAACTACAATGACGAGCGGCGGTCGGTATTGAATTGGGATCTTAAACATGGCAACCAACATCCAACCCATTGTCTTGGTGATCGACCCGGATGCATTGACACTGATGGGTCTGTCGGCGACTCTGCATCACCAGGGACTGGAGGTGCATGGAGCGCGAACGCCATTGGCAGCTGCTCGGGCGGCGCGGGATTTGGCCTTGGACTTGGTCATTGTGGATGGTTGGATTGACGATAGTCAGGGCCGACAAACGCTCGAGCGCTTGCGAGAATTACCGCACTTGGTCGATTTGCCCTGCATCTTCTTGTGGGATAGTGGTTTGCTCCAAACAAGCATGCCCATTTCTTCCTTTCATCTTAACAAGCCGTTGGATCTGGAAGCATTGGCGACCTTGGTGAAGCGAGCCTTGTGGATGCCACACTTGACACATCAACCCATGACTGTCCCAAGCTGCAAGTTTCTGCACAACCGCACGGTGCAAGCTTAACTGCCTCATCACGGACGATGACCATGGAGTCCGAATACATCGCGTGGTTGACCGCTGAAGTGGAGCGTCGCCGCAGGTCCGTTCAGTTCCCCCCGGTTCCATTGGGGATTGGCGATGACGCGGCGATTATCCAGACTGCGCCGCAGACCGTTTGTTGTGCGGATCTATTGGCGGAGGGGACACACTTCATCCTGCGCGACCCGGCTGATCTGGAGCACGTCGGACGGAAAGCCCTGGCAGTCAACTTGAGCGATATGGCAGCCATGGGTGCCCAGCCAGAAACGGCGTTGCTATCTTTGTTGGTCAATCGCGATGCCGGTTTTCAACAAGCTCAGTCCGTGACCCGCGGATTATTGGACTTGGCGGATGAGTTTCAGGTTGCGTTGGTCGGTGGCGACACGTGCAGCTGGGCGGGCGGGTTGGTCGTCAATGTTGCCGTCCATGGGACACTACTCAAGTCACGGCCTTTGCTCCGCAGTGGGGCTCGTCCGGGCGATTCCATTTTGGTGACGGGTTCCTTGGGCGGATCGATCCAACAGCATCACTGGGCATTTACCCCACGTTGTCACGCGATTGATTTGATCCTCCGCTCGTTCGACGTTCATGCGGCAACCGACATCAGCGATGGTTTGGCACGCGACCTGGGGCACGTGGCCGACGCGAGTCTTGTGGGCGCGTTGTTGTTCGCCGAGCAAATTCCAGTTTCCGCTGCGGCAATCATGTTGGTACAGTCCACCACCGTTGACACGCCCGAGCTCGACCAACAAGATGTACCAAAGATATCTCAAGCCTTGAGACAGGCCTTGTACGATGGCGAGGACTTTGAATTACTCCTGACGATGGCACCCGAATCGGCCGGCCAACTTTTGCGTCGCGTGCAAAGCGGGGAGTTGGACTTGGGTTGCTCGTTGACGCTGATCGGCGAAATGACTAGCAATTTAGGGTTGCAAATCACAACACCGAACGGCAACCGACCGCTTCCATTGGGCGGCTACCAACACTAAGAACTTATAGAAGTATCGGTTTAGCAAGCGCTGGTGTACCGGCTTTAGCCGGCGCGTAGCTGAAAAGAGCGTTTTCACAACCCCCGCCGGATAAAGCCGGCTAAAGCCGGTACACCAGCGCTCGCTCAATCGCCTTTGTGTTACTCAGCGCTTTTTGTATTGGCCAAAAAGTCTTGGAACTCGGCTGCGAATCCGTTCAACGCCTTTCGATCGCCTTCTAACTTGATGTACCACGCATGATCGTCAATCACGATTCGGGCGATTTGACTGGCCTTCGCACCGGGCGCTGGTTCAACACCTGCCTCAGCAACGGGCCACGTCAACAACTCGGCCGATCGACCGGCCAACGTTGACTGCGTCACGGCTGCGGCGAACGCGGCCTCTGTCGGCGGAGCGGCTCCGATTCGTTCGCCCC
>JAUXWY010000003.1 GCA_030681235.1 Pirellulaceae bacterium
AGCCATCTATTGGTACTTGATTGAAATGATCGCCGTGCGATTGAAGACGGGTGAACTACGCAACCCGAAGATTTACGAATTCAATCCCGACATCTTATACGATCCCAAACGAAAGAAGAGCAACAAAACTCGATCCAACGAACGAACCAAAACCATTCCGGCAACCGGAATCCCGCCACCAGGAAAAAAACATAACCAAACCGCCGCACCCTAAGCGACCAACACAAACCACTCATCAGCAGTGATCAAAACCGCCTGCCACGGGCGAATTATGCACGCCAAGTATAAAAAAAACTGCGGAGCGCCAACAAAGAACGAAGAACCATGCACCAAGAACCGCGCAGCTCCAACCAAGCACGACGAACCAAGCACCAAGAACAAGTTCAAACCGGCATTCCGCCACCAGGGAAAACGACATCAAGCAAAATAACCTAACCAAACTGTCGCACCGTCAGCGACGGACAAGATTCAACTTTCAGCAGCGAATAAAACCGTCTGCCTTGCTGGATTGTCCCTTGGAATTGACGGATACACGAGGACAGCAATGGCTAGAGCAATGCCCGCTGGATGCCCAAGGGCGTTTGTTGGTCGATAGCGACGTGCGTTTACTACGAGCCGTGCAAGAGGAGGAGATCGATCTGTTGGAGAAACAGCTAGCCAAAGAGACTTGGGAAGACACGACAGTGAGAAGCTGGCCAATTACTTTGGACTGACTCCCAGCGTGCATCAATCCGCAGGCAAGTGTTACCACGGCAAGATCACCAAGGCAGGCAGCGTGTTGGCGCGAACTGCCTTGACTCAGGCTGCTCATACGGCTGCCCGTGACCCAGGACACTTGCCGAGTGGTCTTTAAACAGACATTTTCAAGATTAAGGAAATTCAGAATGAGCAGCGGGTCAAAAACTCAGCCTATAAACGGAAGCGGGCTGGTTGGATGGGAGCCACCGATTTTGCCCCCGGAATCCCTCCAGTGCCAACAGGTCAGCACCTTTGATGATTCCTCGGAGGACGCAGGCCGCTCGAGAATCCCCGAAACGACAAACGTACCCAAAACCAGTCTCTTCCACCCAACCAGCCCTCAATTGCTGCTCTCGCACTCAACGAAGGAGGTTAGCCTCGGTCGATACCTGTTCTACGCACGAGACCAGCTGCCGGTTCGTAAAAAAACAATGACTTTGGAAAAACGTCCAAAATCGACGAAAACGGTCTGTCAAAAAAGAATACGCATTTGATTCTATGGTGCGATAACCGTCATTAAGGCCGAATAAATCGGCAGTTATTGGTTGTTAATGGCGACAAAATCACCGGGGCACGCACTGTGTAATAGTTTTGTCACAGGGCGTTTGGTTTTTGGTATTTTGACTGAACCAGGGCACTGATATACTCCGTGCGGAAGTATCTCGGCGAGCCAGTTTCATGAATGGACAAGGAAGTCCAAGACAGAAGACCCTTTTATCAGGGAAGCGACAAACGCTTGTCCCGTGGTTGGGTCTGTTATGTCTATGGGCGACGGTCCTGTGGACGACCCTGGTTCAGGCCCAAGAGGGCTCGATTGAAAGGCCGGACAATTCCCTACGACCCCTGCCATCCTTGCCTCGCCAGGACGTCCCGACTTCTCCCGCCGACCAAGAATCTCGGGCTCCTTCAGACATCTCTTTGACTGCGTTCCCGGCGAATCGTTCCGCCGACAACCCAGCAGAAACCTTGGACCGACCGTCCGTACCCAACGGCCCTCCTTCCGGTCGCCCCGTTCGCCTCAAGTTTACGTTGGGCGGTGAGCGACCCTTGCGTTGGGAAGGACATATACGCATCCAAAGTCGAGTGGCGGGACGTTGGCAGAACCTGAGTGTCCTATCGATTGAACCCGCCGCCCTTGGCTTGATTCGCCTCGAGGGTGATGCTCACGAGCTATCAATCCGCCATTCGGAGTTGTTGGCGTACAACAGCTTTCAAGTGGAATGTCATGCCGACCGCGAGGCGCAACTCGAAATCCAACTGCGCTCGCCTGACAATCCTCAGTGGTCGTTCTATCAAACGGTACCATTCGCTCAGTTGATCGACGCTACATGGAGTCTGCCGCTGGCCAACAGTGGGCATGGAATCTGGATCGAACGACCAAGTGAAGATCAGCTCCATTTCGAGTCTTCGTTGCAGCGAGACATTTTAGAACTTGGTGAGGCCTTCGACATTGTCGTTATTCCGAACCATCTGAAAGTCGCCCGTGGTACAGCCCTGAAGTACCACGCACGAGTCACTGAACTAAGTGGAGGCAACAAGCTCGTTTGGGAGGAGCGTGGCGATTTGTCGTCGGAACCAAACGGAGAATACCCGGCGTTGCCGACCATCAAGTTGACAGCCGGGCCTCGCTTTGGTGTCTACCAATTGCAGGTCGACTTATCCACAGCCCGAACAACATTGTCAACGTTTCTGCCCAGCAGTGTGGTCGGCAATCCCATCGTGGCGACTCGGCAGATGCAATGGGTCGTCGGGCCGTCGGCTTCGAACCGCGCTCTCGAGCCGAAGCCTACGGGACTCGAAAACCCCGCTGAGGCCGCGAACGATTCTACGGTGATAGAACCATTGATCATCAATCCTGCTCAATTGGGCGTTTCGCCGTTTCGTCCATTTGAATCGCAACGGCTCCCCTGGTTACCTCGGCTTCAGACGTTTCAACGAACGGCTGAACGGACTTACAGTACTCGCAGCAGCGAAACTCTCCGAAGTACGGAGATCGAAGGAAGCTCGTTTTGGGAACTGGGCACCGAACAATGGCGCGTCATCGAGTTCCCGACTCTTGACGCCGGTTGGTACTGGATCGATCTAGAGTTGATGGACGCTAACGTCGCGCAGTTGGGCCTGGACTTGGTCCAAACGGATCAATGGAATCGCGTTCCCCATTGGACGACCGGCAGTGTGTGGGCGGCCCACGCCGACCCCCTCCTGCCGCAAACGGTCGGCGCCGGAAATCCCTCGGTTCGCAAAACTAATTGGCGAACGCTTCATTGGGTGAATCCGTCCGACTCGCACCCGGCGACGCTACTTTGTCTCACGAATCGAGGTAAAAAAGCGCCGATTCGAATCGGTGCAATCACCGTTTTGCGAGTTAACGTCAACCAAGCAAAGGAAGCAACGTCAACCGCAGGTTCCTCGCGTTCGGTGGGTTATTACATGGATACGCCGTTGTTGACATCGATTTTTTCGGGGCGCAAACCGAGTCCCACTGCCACTTCGCCGCCGTTGAACGATTGGTTGAGTTATAACGACGCTACCGACCGCCTAGCCCAGTTCTTGATCGTCAAGAAATACAATACGGTTTGGTTGCCGGTTCTCAAGCAAGGTGGCACACTTTTTCCGCTGGAAGGGGTTCAGACATTACCCCGTTTCGAAAACAGCTCCTTTGGTTCGTTGGCACAACCGCACACGCGAATGGACGTGGTGGAGCTGGTGCTGCGAAAACTCGACCGGCAACAGCTGTCCATGATTTCGGTCCTCGATCTTTCTGTTGCCTTGCCCAAAGATGGGTCCGCAACGAGTTCCGCATCAAACCCATTGGATGCAGCAGTTCAACAAGCGGTGCTTGAGATCATCGAGCGGTTCGCCGCCCGCTACCATCGACATGCGGCGCTGCGAGGAATTGCGATCGAGCTTGGCCCAGATAGTCCGCTTCTGTTTCGGTCTGAAGCCGACGGCCTCAATGCCGAGACGGTCCGTCGCTTCTTGAGCGAAAACGCTTTGGCTTGGCCCGCCAACGAGCTGGGAAATCTGGATGAGGCCTCCGCTTCCGTGCGGGAACAGTGGGTGTTGCAAAATCACTCGAGCCGGTGGCTGCAATGGCGCGCCAACGAACTGAAGAAGTTCTTCCAACACGCCCAAGCCAAACTACAGGGATTGCCGCGACCGATCAATCAGCCCGCACTCGAACTACACCTTGTGGTCACAGGTCTGCATCGGCAGCCCGTCTTGCGGGACAATTTGTACCCATCGCTGCGTGGTCGTCCATCTTGGTCGGAACATTGGTTGAAGTTGGGATTGAATTTGGAGGCGTTTCACGCGAATGAGGGCGGACTTCGCCTGATGGTCCAGCAGACTGCCACTCAAATATCGGATATCGCCGCCAATCGTCGGGCCAATGTGGCGTCTCACGGGACCGAGTTTTGGCAAGTCCTCGAGAAACTATCTGGCCTGAGTTTCATGAAACAGCAATCGCTGCGGCAAGCATTCGTCGAAGCCATGGTCGAGACGCCATCGGACCATGTCGGCCAGTCGATGTTGACGTTTAGCGTGGTCAGCAGCGCCGTGGGCTGTGAACAAACTTGGGCCGAGGCGTTACGGCGACAAGACGTTCGCAGCCTTGCCAATCAAACGGGAGGCTTGCCGCGTACCGAACACATTGGCGAACATCCATTTGCCTTGGCCTTTTCCAAGTTGCACGACCAAGTTTTCACAACCGTCTATCAAGACGCGGCATCTCCGGTCGC
Organism: Pirellulaceae bacterium; assembly: GCA_030681235.1. GTDB lineage: Bacteria > Planctomycetota > Planctomycetia > Pirellulales > Pirellulaceae > M30B19. Next base: position 4,479 of record JAUXWY010000003.1, read on the forward strand.
CATTCGTCAGACCCTGCCGAAAAATGGCAAAGCGCAGATTTATGCGGTCAATGCAGCAGCCTGGCCAGTGACATGCACGTTGGATATCGCCGGAGCGAATCAGGAAGAATTGTTGGAGTGGAGGAATATCGCCAACGGACAAAGGGTCGAATCCGTCCGCTTGGAAGACACGGGCAACCGACTGCAACCCGCTGGTTATGGTCGGAACATGAAACCGTCGGCGCGATTGACGTTGACTTTGGCGCCGTATTCTTTGACGGCTCTGGAAGGTCCATCCATTATCGCCAACCAGGTCAATATCTCCGAATCGGCTGAAGAAGCGAGCGAGCGACTGGTTGGGCTGAAGGCCTCGTTGTTTCGTCGTTTGCGGCAAGCGGCGAGCAACGCGACACCCATCGAAACGATTCGGAATACCAGTTTCGAAGAAGACTTTGCCAAAACAACAGGCAACGATTCGAGCAATTGGGTGCACGGTCAACTCAAAACCGGTCAGTCCATGGGTCGCGACTCAACGGTTGCTCATCATGGAGCTCACAGCCTTCGCATTCGCAACTCGGAAGGCGTGGTCTGGCTCCGCAGTAATTCGATCCCCTTACCAACCACGGGCAGATTAAGTGTGACGGCATGGGTTCGCACGGATCCGGAACGGCCGGTCGAGTCCATCCGGTTGGCAGTCGACGGGCAAGGCTCGAACGGCCTCAAGTACTACCGTTTTAGCGAGATCCCACTAAACCGCGGGGCTAGCTCGTCATCCAATGGTCAAGCGAAAAAGGCAGATTGGCAACCGATTGCCGTACACTTCGATGACTTGCCGGAAGAAGGTCTGGCGAGTATTCGAATCGGTTTTGATCTCATGAAACCTGGCGATCTTTGGATCGATTCCGTGCAATGTTTTGATCGGTGGTTGGACGCGAACGATCAGAACGTGCTTTCCAACCGCCTGGGGCTGGCGGCATTTTCGTTGGAGACCAAGCAAAACACTTGGGCGGCCTTGCAGACCCTGGATGATTACTGGTTGCGATTTCTCTTGTCTTACGTCCCCGACCCGAATGATTCGGCAGAAGTCGGACGCTCCCAACAAGAATCAATGAACGAACCGCCGTCTCGCAACGCCCGCGGACGCCGATTTTTGCCACTGCGATAACGTCGAGCCATTGTTATTGCTGCACGGCTTTTGCGTCATGATCTACTCGCCGCCAGCACACCAGGCAAATCGGCGCCGACGCGAGAGTTAGCAACAAAAACCGCCGCTGATCGTTGATCGAATCGATAGTCGATCATTCGCTGTCGAACGACGGCGTTTTGCGGCGAGCCTGCGGGGTGTGGGATCCCGTCTTCAACCAATGATTCAAGCGTCGTTAAGATTCTCTCCAACGAATAATCAGGTGTTTCGTCGGGGGAATTGGCCAGCGACGGCGGTGCGTGTTGGATGGATCGCGTTACTTGATCGCGCGCTCGACAATTCGCTGATCGAAATAGTTGATGTTCATCGCGGCATCGACAATCAGTTTCTGCGCGTTGATTCCGGAAGAACGTGGACTAAGCAAGAAACACGCGACGTTGGCAGCTTCTTGGGTCGTGACCGCCGCGCCTCGGGGGATGACCTGTTCGGCGTACAAGTACGAGTCGACGTAGCCGGGAATGCCCGCCGACGCACTCGTCTTGAGCAATCCTGCCGCAACCGCATTGAAGCGGACTTGCGAAAAGGCGCTGAAGCTCTTGACCAAAAACGCCAAACTGCTGTCCAATGCTGCTTTGATCGGAGCCATAAACCCGTAGTTCTCGCTGGCCATCGTCGTCGTCGAGATCGAGATCGTTACCACAGATGCTTGCGGGGCCAGCAGATCTTTGAAGGCGTTGGCAATCGCGATGAAGCTAAAGCACGACACGTCGACGGTTCGCAAAAACTGAGCCCGCCCAGTTTCATGAAACGGGCGCATGCCGCCCGAATAATCGGCAAATGCGATCGAATGCACCAATCCGTCTATTTTTGGAGCCAGCTGCCGAACGCTTTCCGCAACCGCGTCAATTTGGACTTGGTCTTCCACATCACAAACCAAAACCGTTCGACCGGCCAGAGTCTTCTCCAGACTTGTCAACCGAGCTGCGGACCGCACCACGTAGATGACACGAGCGCCGTGTTCTTCCAAAGTTTTTCCGATAGCGTAGGCCACGCTCTTCTTGTTGGCCACTCCAAAGATCACGATGGTCTTGTCAGCCAGTTGCAGAAAGTCCATGAGCTATCTTTCAGATCGAGTCTAAATAGTTCGAGGCGCCATCGAGCATGCAAAGTCAAAGGTTACGGAAGTTTTGCCGTCCAATTTGACCTTGCCCTTCAGATAGATCGCTTGCGAAATCACTTCGACAATTTCGGCTTCTAGAGTCACGCAGTCGCCGGGTCGGATCATCCGCTTGAACTTCGCGTTGTCGACACGGGTCAAAACGGGCACTTTACTGCCCGCAGAGTTGGGTTGTGTTTGAGCAATGAGGACAGCGCCCGCCTGGCAACAAGATTCCAGGAGAATGATACCCGGCACCAAGGCGAAGCCAGGATAATGGCCCTGGAAGAAATATTCGTCGGCTCGAAAGGTCTTTTGACAGACAACGGACCGCTCCCCAAATTGGAGGATTTCGTCGATCAAGAGCATTGGAGGTCGATGCGGAATCAATTCCAAGATCTTGTCCATCGACATAAGAGGCATCCTTCACAGTAGCGATCGATTAACTGACGCAGTATCGCGATTCTATTTTTTGAATCCACGCCTGCCATTGATCATCCGAGACACCGTTTCCAAGCGTCGCCTGAACATCGTGATCGTCTTCGAATTCAGCGATTTCGTCGTTGATTTCTAGGCGTTTGGCTTCGCTCATTCGGTCAAAAAACATAACGCCCTGCAAATGATCGTACTCGTGTTGCAAGATCCGAGCCAAATAGCCAGTTGCACGAAGCTTGATCCGTTGGCCCAGATGCGTGAATGCCTCCACGTCGATCTCGGCGGCTCGGACAACTTCACCGAAGACCCCTGGGAGACTCAAGCAACCTTCCTCGGCTGCCTCGCTGCCTTTGGGACGACTGAGGACCGGGTTGATAAAGACCATCTCCTCACCCTCGCCCTGTTTCCCAGTCGGGTTGACCACGAACAATTGGAGGGGCAGATTGACTTGGTTCGCCGCCAAGCCGACACCCTTCGAGCTGTACATCAACTCGAGCATTTGCGCGATGTAATCACGCAACTGATCGTCGACCCGAAGGATCGGTTTGCTCTTGCGCCGTAGTGTTGGGTGCGGATGGACGATGATCGAAAGTCGTTTTTCGGCATCGGTCAAAGTCGTTGCAGGTGTTGTCATGGATCTACCATCAGGGGACTTGAACGGGTACAAGTTTACTAGAAGACTTTAAGATTGCCTAACGGGCTTGAATGGCGGATTCAGCAACATGGCGGCTCCGGCGACGGCCGCCGTTTCAATCCGCAAAACGTGTGGGCCCAATGCTTGCGGGGACCAACCATGGCGTTGGATTTGCCCAATCTCGTCCGCTGTGAAGCCGCCCTCGGGACCAACCAGCAAGGCTCGGTCGAAGTTGGCCTCCGTCGAGTCCATCAAGGAACCCAATTCGTTCGGGTCTGGAGAAGTGGTTGATTCGGGCATTGCCCCACCCGCAACCTGTGCGAAATCGGTGGGTGTACAGGCAATGTATCGCTCCGGCACGCGGCTTGTGACGCCGAGAAAATTCGTCAAAGTCAGTGGTTCGAGCGTCGTCAACGGCTGGTTCCGACCACACTGTTTGCAGGCTTCAATGATCCATTGCTCGACTTTTTGCTGCAGACTGGGACTCAGCGGATTGACTGCCCGTTTGGTCACAAGTGGCCAATAAGCAGACACTCCCAATTCGGTCAGTTTCTCAATCAAGTAGCGAAATCGATCACCCTTGGGAACCGGTGCTGCGACCAGCACTCGGTCCATGACCGGGATGGGTCGTTCGATCCGAGCGACCACTTCCAAGCGAATGGAACGGCGATCCTTGCCATGCACCCGGGCGAGGTACTCGTCGGGACCTCCGTCGAACAAGCAGGCCTCGTCCCCGACTTCCGCCCGCAGGACATGCAAAAGATGGTGCGATTGCTGGGGGTCCAGGGAAATCACCTGCCCAACCTGAAGTGGAGATTGCGAAAAAAAACGATCGGGCATGGTTTCGGCAATGTAGCGAGTCGGACGGGCTGCCGGTTCCGTACCGGTTTCGGTCGCAAATTCTATCGAATGCCGGGAAATCAGAAAGCACTAGGAGAATCAGGCATGGTTCGTTAGACTGGGGCGGGGTCGCAGGGGCGGTCTTTGGTCAAATCAACTGGGAGTCCGGCGTGGTCTTTTACGAGTCACCTAAAGGTACGGTGCGAGTGGAGTTGGGCAATCGCTACCTGGCGGCATTTTACGCTTGGTTGCTGCCGGGAGCTGGGCACTTTTACCAAGGTCGATACACCAAAGGGCTGGTGTTTTCATTGACCATTTTGACCACTTACTTTGTGGGCTTTTGGCTTGGAGACGGTCGTGTCGTCTACGCATCGTGGAAGACCAACGATGTTCGGTGGCAATTTGTTGTGCAATGTATGGTCGGGGCTCCAACCTTTCCCGCGATCATTCAAGCCGTCAACGCGAAAGAAAACGTTGCCCCGTTATGGATTCGGAATTATCGGTACCCTGCCAATGACGGGACCCACACGGCATTTAGCCGAATCACGGACCCTGCAGAATTGACGCGGTTGGGCAAGAGAAAGATTCCGGATGGCTTTATGGCCGCTCCTTTTGGCATGGTCACCACCACCGAGCCCGACGTTTTGTCCGCCTGGCATGCCGAATTAGGGCACAATTTTGATATCGCGACGTTGTACACGTTCGTGGCGGGGTTATTAAATTTGTTGGTGATCTACGACGCCTTGGCTGGGCCGGGCATGTACTTCGAGGGCAGCGAAGACGACGACGACGACGACAAAAAGCCCGACGCCTGACGCTCGTCGAAACGGCGACGGCTGAACTTGATCGAATCGCAACACACATCTCCCGGAGTTCACTAAAAACATGTTGCAATTGTTAACTTCTCAAATCATGCATATTGTGCCGTTGGTCGCGGCGGCGTCGATTGTCTATGGGGCAACTCGCGACGAGCGCCCCACCTTTATCCTGGCCCATATCGTCCGATCGGCGGTCTGGATGATGGTTTTCTTGGGCGTCATTACGGTCGTGTTGTTCGCACTCGGCTTGTGGATCCCTTGATCACAAGTTCCAATCAACCGGCAAAGTGACGAACACGAAAGTTGGAGTGGAACAATCTCGTGCACGAACCAGACCAGCTGCCGAATACTGACGATCAGTGGGACGCCGGCGAAATGGGGTGCGGGGAACTGATTTTGAAACTCAATGTCCGACTGAGGAAAATGCAGCCGACGCAAGTGTTGCTCCTGATCGCCTTGGACACGGGTGCCATCGCCGATATACCGGCATGGTGCGAAATGACTCGACATACTTTGGTGTGTGCTCAGCATCCAAACTATTGGATTCGCCGCCGCACCGACCCTTGAAAACTGGAGCTTCAGAATGCCTGGAAAATTTTGTGTCAACCTGTCTCGATCAACCGACGATCCCGACCGCGCCACCGTTGGATTTGTGATCGCCAACGCGGCATTGGGCTCGGACAAGAACACGATGGTGTTTCTGTCAACGGAAGGGGTTCGCTTGGCGGAACAAGGTTTCGCTGCGAAGATCCACGAGCCAGGCTTCGCCCCGTTGGCCGAATTGATGCAGAGCTTTATCGAGGCTGGAGGTTTGGTTTATGTTTGCTCGCCTTGCTACAAGAAACGCGGCTTGTCCGAAGAGCGATTGGTGGTCGGCGTTACGATCGTGGGCGGTGCGAAACTGGTGGAGTTCCTGGCGGATGGCACACCTTGTGTGTCGTTTTAAGATTTGTCCCGAAATAAGTTCCGGATTTCGCTGGCTCTGCAGATACAAAGGCGATTTAGCGAGCGCTGGTGTACCGGCTTCAGCCGGCGGGTGCAGTGAAAACGCTTTTTTCAGCCACTCATAGATTCGGATGCGACCTGTGGATCGAGATGTAACTTCCGGAATTCGCCCGACGGCTTCCTTTGATGGCGGCGATTTGGACTGCGGCAATGGACTACTCCTGTTGATCCGCAAACATATCGACCCTTTGCATCCCGGTGATTTCTTAGAGATCCGTTCGCGGGAGCGCTCCGTATCCGAGGACTTGCCGGCCTGGTGCCGGATGACAGGAAACGATCTGGTCCATGTCCAGCAACTCGGGATCGAGGCTCGCTACCTGGTCTCCAAGGGACGATGGCAACCTGCAGCCCCGGCACCAAACGAAGGCGAATCGAGATTGGGATCCCACCTTCCGGATACAAATGCGGATGAGCCATCGTCGCCTCGGATCGTCGCGGTCCAGATCCCACCGTCTTTGCCGCAGCCGCGTCCGTGCTTGCCGGTCCCGGAGTTGGCGGTGATGGGAATCGGAAGTTGGCCCAGGCCTCCTTGGTTGATGCGAGCCTTGGCCGAACACCTGCAAGGCCGAATGCCGGACCCGGAGTTTCAAGCCACTGCCGATGATGCCGTGCGGTTGGTGCTGGAGTATCAACGGCGCGCGGGTGTGGATGTGCTGACAGATGGCGAACAACGGCGCGACAGCTACGGGAGTTTTGTCGGGGCCCTGTTGGACAATTGCCAATTGATTCCATTGACCGACTTGTTGCCCTATGTGACGGACCCCGAGACCTTTGCCCAAGAATTGCGGGCGTTGGATGTCCCGGCCAGCGAGGTCCGACATCCGGCCGTATTTGGTCCACTCGGTCGTTCGAAGCCGTTGGCGGTTCCGGAATATCAATTCGTCGCCGCCGAGACCTCGTTGCCAGTCAAGGTCGCCCTACCGGGTCCGTACCTTCTGACTCGTACGATGTGGTTGGAGTGCGTCTCGGACCGAGCCTATGCCTCGCGCGAGTCGTTGGCTCAGGACGTGGTTCGCGTTTTGCGAGAGGAGCTGCACGATCTACTTCATCAAGGCGTGTCGTTGGTGCAATTTGACGAACCGGTGCTGTCGGAAGTTGTCTTTGCCTCACGGGCGGAACGCCGATCTTTTATGTGTGGCGCTTTGGGCGAGCGTTTGCCGCCGCGAGAGGAGTTGGCGTTTGCCCTGCAGTTGTTCCAACAATTGACCGCTGGACTTCCGTTGGAGCGAATTGGCATCCATATCTGCCGCGGGAACTGGACCCCCGATGAGACCAAAGCACTGGCGGGCAGCTACGAACCGTTGTTGGATTTCTTGACACAAGTCCCCGTCGGCAATTACTTCTTGGAGGCCTGCACTGCCCGAGCCGGGGAGTGGCAAATGCTGACTTCATTGCCGACGAATCGGCGGATTGGACTTGGAATGGTCAATCAAAAACACACGCGCATCGAAACCGACGACGAAATCCGTTCGCGATTGGTTGCGGCGGTTGACGCTTTTGGGACTCGTCTGTTCTTGACCCCCGATTGCGGCTTTGCCACATTCGCCGACAATCCTATCAGCAGCGCGGAGATTGCGACTGCAAAACTTGCCGCCTTGGTACGTGTGCGGAATGAACTGTTGGGACTGAAGAATTCAGGTGAAAGCTCGGTAAGGTACTGATGATCGTTGCAGAAGACCTCGCGCTTGATTTGATACAACCTGTCCGCCGTACGATCCCGAGCTTAGACGATCCGGTCACGGTAACGATGCGGTCGGACTATCCGATACTGTTTGTGGAACAAACGATTCAACAAGCTTTAGAAGCATTGCGTGCCGAGCCTCCTTCCGGGCGAATCATTTACTTCTATGTCATTGATGCGGAGCGTCGGCTATGTGGGGTCGTGCCAACTCGGCGATTGTTGCTGGGAAAAGTCTCGACTCCGCTGCGCGAGATCATGGTGGACCAAGTCGTGACCATTCCGAACACGGCCACCGTCAAAGACGCATGCGCTGTTTTTGTCGAGCGACGCTTGTTGGCGATCCCAGTCATCGACGAGGCATCGCGAATCGTCGGCGTTGTGGACGTGGATCTATACACGGACGAGTTAGCCGATTTGGACCGCCGCCAAGCCAGCGATGACTTGTTTCAATTGATCGGCGTCCATTTGACGGAGTCCTCCAAAGCCAATCCATGGACTTCGTTTTCAAATCGTTTTCCTTGGTTGCTGGCCAATATCGTCGGTGGACTGCTGGCGGCATTTTTGACCGGGATGTTCGAAGTCCAGTTGCAAAAGGTCGTCGCGCTGGCTTTGTTTATTCCGGTTGTTTTGGCCTTGGCGGAAAGCGTGGCGATTCAGTCGGTCAGTTTGGCGTTGCAAGCTTTGCACGGTCGACAACCGACGTTGCGTTCGATCCTCCGAAAACTGCAGTCGGAGTGCGCGACGGGAATTTTGTTAGGTTTGTCGTGTGGGGCGGTTGTTTCGATCGTGGCCGCTCTTTGGCTGCAGCAATGGTTGGTGCCCGTCTGTTTGTTTGGCGGCATGTTCGGAGGAATCACGGTGGCCGCCATCATTGGTGTGGCGATGCCCAATTTGCTGCGTTGGTTGAATCGTGAACCCCAAGTCGCAGCGGGGCCCATCGCTTTAGCGGCAACGGATATGGTCACGCTGCTGATGTACTTCAGCTTGGCTCGTTGGCTAATCGGCTAACGTCAATCCGTCCACCGAAAATTCCACAGGGCAATGACAAACGTTCCGACGGTCCAGAGCAAGATCGAAGTCATCTCCAGTGGAAACGCCCACATGGGTCGACCGTCCAACATGATGCCACGCAGCACATCGAGCAACGAAGTCAATGGCAAGATTCGAATTGGAATATGCAGCATTTCCGGAAAGTTTTCGTACGAAAAAAAGATGCCACTTAGTGTCCACATGGGCAGCATCACCAAGTTGATCAATCCGGACATGGTTTCAATGGTCTTGGCTCGGCTGGCGATCAGTAGGCCGACACCCGCGAACTGCAAGCTGCCTAACAACACGACCACGGAAAAGTCAAACCACGAGCCATGGACAGCAACAGAAAACGTCAAGTGGCTGGCCAGCAAGATGACGGCGATTTGCGGCACGACAAAGAGCAATCGGCTGAACACGATACCCAAGAGGAAGTCGCTCTTGCGCATTGGAGTCGCCAAGTATCGTTTCAATAGCTTGCGAATTCGCATGTCGACGATCGCATAACCTACGCCCCACAATCCTCCTCCCAACAGGACCATGCCAATCAGGCCTGGAACCAAGAAATCGATGTATCTTCCGCCGGGCTCGCTGTAGAGCACGCGCGGGATCGTTTGCGAATCATCGGCCCCCGCAGACACTCGCAGTTGTTGTTGCACCAAGAGTTCAGCCGTACGCCCACCCGGCCGCTGCGGGTCATACACAAACTCCCAACGCTCGGAAGTGGCGCTACTTGTAGCAGCCGTGTTAGCCGATTCGCGCATCAACAAAGCCAAACGTCCAGCACGCAACATTCGCAGCCCCTCTTCGGATTGGACGATGGTCACGGCCAACTCAGGGCTCGGCTTCAGCTTGTCCAGAAGAATTGCGGCATGATTTCCCGCGACAATCGCAACTTGGCTGACGCTCTCGCCCTGGGAACGAAACGCGGAACCAAGGATGAACATCATGACGAGCGGAAAGACGTAGGTCCAAAACACGGCGGCCGGACGACGGGAAAACTCCAACAACCGAGTCCGGATGAGAATCACAAACGGCCAATCGCTAACCGCCGAACTCGCACCGGGCGACCGTGTCCCGAAAGATTTTGTACTTCGACTTGTCTCGGGTGCCGTTGCTTGATTCGACATCAGGCACCATCACTTTCCAAACGCTTGCCAGTCAGATGAATAAAGACATCGTCCAAAGTTGCCTCCCGAGTGTTCAAATCGCTGAGCACGAAATCGTGGCTTCGCAATAACTCAATCAACGACGTCACGACTGCCGGCAATTGTTGACACGTCAGGAGCACTTGGCCTTCGACGACTTCGACCAACGAAACCGATGGCAACGCTCGCAAGGCATTCAGGATGTCCGTCGGCGGTTCCAGTGGACGATTTGGTTCGAGCCTCAGGGCGAATGAAAACCGCACGACTTGGTCGCCGCCCAACGACCGAATCAATTGGTCGGGCGTTCCTAACGCGATCACGCGACCCTCGTCAAAAATCGCGACTCGATCGCACAATCGCTGCGCTTCGTCCATGTAGTGCGTCGTCAACAAGATGGTACGGCCGTTCGCTCGAAGTCGGCGAATGATCTCCCACACTTCGCGACGACTTGTGGGGTCCAATCCCGTCGTCGGTTCGTCCAAGAACAACAGTTCTGGATCAGAAACAATCGCGCAGGCAACCGCCAGCCGTTGTTTTTGGCCGCCCGATAGTTTATTGACTCGTGACTTGGCTTTTTCTTGGAGACTTACTTCGGCCAACGCTTGCTCAACGCTTAGGGCCTGGCGATAGAACGAACGAAACAAACGGACGGTTTCGGCAACGGTGAGATCGTCACTCAAAACGGTCTCTTGCAATGAAACGCCAATTCGCTGGCGAATCTCGCGATCATCCCGGCCCCATTGTTTGCCAAGGACCCACACCTCGCCACTGGTGGCAGGCAACAGTCCCTCGATAATTTCGATCGTCGTTGTCTTACCGGCCCCGTTTGGACCTAAAACCCCGAAACATTCGCCGTAGTGAACCTGCAGATCGAGACCGCGAACCGCCTCGACCGGCGGTTTTGCCGCGTAGGTCTTTCGCATATTTCGACAATCGATGGCAAAATTCACGCGATGCTCGGTTCAAGGAGACTGGAATTGGAGCATGTCGACAGTCGCGGGATTGTCCCCCCACACGCGGTGCTCTCTTTCGCGTCATCTTAGCGTGTTCACAACATTTTACAGCGTGGGGGGTGTCAGATTCTGCGGCCCCGGGACGGTGTTTTGGGCTGGTTGAGTTTTGAGGGAGGTCTCGTATACTTGCGGTCAAATCGTGCGGGACTTTCGAGAGGTCACGCCGACAGCGGACCGCGGCAAAAGTTGGTGCGATGCGGTCGCATTAAAGAACAAGTCAATCGAAACCCAAATCAGAACTGCGCGAGGACGTTGATGAAACCGTTAAACATTGGAATGGTTGGGCATGGATTTATGGGTCGGACTCACTCGAATGCGTATGTGAGTGTCAATAACTTTTTCGATTTGGAGTACCGCCCCGTTCTAAAGGCCATTTGCGGCCGTGACCAAGCTGCGACGCAGGCCTTTGCCGATCGATGGGGCTACCAATCGATTGAAAGTGATTGGCGTGAGTTGATCAAACGAAAAGACATCGATGCCATCGACATTTGCACTCCGAACAATTTGCATAAAGAGATTGCGATCGCCGCAGCCGAAGCCGGAAAGATGGTGCTGTGCGAGAAGCCTTTGGCGATGAACTCCGTGGAAGGCGAGAGCATGTGCCAAGCGGTCGAAAAGGCCGGAGTGGCCAATACCGTGTGGTACAACTACCGTCGAGTTCCTGCGGTCTCGTTGGCCAAACAATTGATCGACGAAGGACGCTTGGGACGAATCTTTCATTACCGAGCGCAGTTCTTGCAAGATTGGACAATTTCTGCCGATCTGCCCCAGGGTGGAACTGCGTTGTGGCGATTGGACTCTGCGGCCGCGGGCAGTGGCGTGACCGGTGACTTGTTGGCCCACTGCATCGACACAGCACTGTGGCTCAACGGCAGCATTCATTCCGTGTCGGCAATGACCGAGACGTTCATCAAAGAACGAAAACACAACCTGACAGGCAAGGTCGAAAAAGTCGGGATCGACGATGCTTGCGCGTTCATGTGTCGCTTCGGAAACGGTTCGTTGGGCTTGTTCGAGTCCACACGTTACGCGCGGGGTCACAAGGCTCTGTACACGTTCGAAATCAACGGCGAAAACGCCTCGATTCGGTGGGATCTGCATGACTTGCATCGAATGGAATACTTCGACCATCGCGATGATTCGCTGGTTCGCGGTTGGAGGAGCGTGCATGTGACCGACGGAGACATGCCGTACATGAAACATTGGTGGGTTCCGGGTCTGCAAATCGGTTACGAACATACGTTTATTCACCAAGTGGCAGACTTCTTGGCCGGCATTGCGGCTGGCAAGCCCGTATCGCCAACTTTCCGCGAGTCCTTGGAGACCCAAAAGGTCTGCGACGCGGTCTTGGCCAGCGGCAAAGACCAAACGTGGCATAGCATCTAGCGTCGGTACGACCTTGAAAGATTCGGACATCGTAACCGACGCGGTTTAGCAAACGCTGGTGTACCGGCTTTAGCCTAATGCCACCTACTTTAGGATGAATCTTCTTTCTCGCCAGATGGTTCGGCCTTTTTTTTCTTCGATGTTGGCTTAAAACTCGCAGATTTTGGGCTACGTTGGTGGGCAACACGCGGGGAGCTCCGTGGACTCTTGCG
>JAUXWY010000009.1 GCA_030681235.1 Pirellulaceae bacterium
CCTCGAAGTCGTGTCGCTGGCCCGCGTGGATTTCGTTCCCGAACAGATTACTCAAAGTAGACTAGCCGCATGGACGACGGATGCCGCGTCGACAGAAGATGTGGCACAGGATTGGGCGTTTCGCTTTTCGCCAGAGTTTCCAGCGGAACTTAAGAAACTGGAACAACTGCGCGAACAATTGGGCAATCTTCAAGACCAACGACAAGAAATCATGGTCATGCGCGAGTTGCCGAACCGGAAGCCGTCGTATTTTCGCGAACGGGGCAACTACGACACTCCGAGCTTTGCAGTTTCGCCCGGAGTTCCCGACATGATCTTCCCCTGGCCCACCGAGTTCCCGAACAATCGCGACGGGTTGGCTCGTTGGACCTTCGATCGTCGCAATCCATTGACGGCCCGGGTCGCCGTGAACCGCTGGTGGCAAATGTTATTTGGCGAGGGCTTGGTGAGAACCCCCGAGGATTTTGGCAACCAGGGCCAACGCCCAACTCATCCGGCATTGCTGGACTATCTGGCCGATCAATTGATCGATTCCGGATGGGATGTCAAACAAATGTTGCGGCTGATGATGTTGTCGGCGACCTACCAACAATCCGTGGTTGTGGACGCGACAACTTTGGAAGCCGATCCAGAGAATCGCTGGTGGACACGCGCGGGATCCTATCGTTGGCCCGCCGAAACGCTTCGCGATCAAGCCTTGGCGGTCGCCGGACTGTTGGACCTGAAATTGGATGGCGCGCCGGTCAAACCGTACGATTTGGCGGAAGCTTTTGCTCCCTTGCCGACCGATGGCGGTTCGTTGGTTTATCGACGCAGTTTGTACACGTATTGGAAACGCATGTCGCCGTCGCCGGTGATGATCGCCCTGGACGCCGTCAAACGCGACGTCTGTCAAGTCAAACGCGAACGCACCACGACGCCAGCCCAGTCGTTGGTGTTCTTGAACTCGCCACAGTTTGTGGAGGCCTCACGTGCCCTGGCCGTCCGATGCTGGAACAACCAACCTGTCGAAATCGAATCGGCGATCACCGAAATGGTCCAACAAATGTTGTCGCGCAACCCCAGTCCTCGCGAATTGGAAACGCTGACCCATTTGTATCACGATCAACGAAGTCGGTTTGAAGAATCGCCCGAGAGCTTGCAGGCCTACTTGAACATCGGACACTATCGAATCCCGACCGAATTGCCACCGGCTCCGATCGGTGCGTTGGCCGTGGTCGCCAATACGTTGATGGGGTTGGATCAATGGACCACACGCAGATAGTCGAGCAAATTGCCATCCAAGGAACACAATCATGTTGCGCAGAAACTTTCTGGCTCGCTTTGGTTATGGTTTGGGAGCCATGGGATTGGCCGATTGTTTGAGCGTGCCCCAGTCTCACGCCGATCAGGACAATCCTACCGACCAGGAACAAAACATCCCGCCCAAGACTCCGGGCGTGTTGACTTCGTTGCACCATCCGGCAAAAGCCAAACGAGTCATATTTCTATTCCAATCCGGGGCCCCATCCCAGTTGGAACTGTTCGATCACAAGCCGTTGCTTAAACAGCGGCAAGGCGAACAATTGCCGGATTCGGTGCGTGGTCAACAACGACTGACGGGCATGAGCGGCAATCAAAGCAGCTTGCCGTTGGTTGGCTCGGCCTTCGATTTTTCGCAGTACGGTCAAAATGGGACTTGGATCAGCAACCTCTTGCCGCACACCGCCGCGATGGCTGACGATCTGTGCGTCATCCGTTCGATGTACACCGAATCGATCAATCACGGGCCGGGCGTGACTTTTTTTCAGACCGGCAGTCAACTTCCGGGGCGTCCGAGCATGGGAGCGTGGTTGGACTACGGGCTGGGCAGTGAAAACGCCAACCTTCCCGCCTACGTTGTTATGGTGACCAAGAACAAAGGCGGGCAACCTTTGTCGGCGCGGTTGTGGGGCAGCGGTTTTTTGCCGGCTCGGCATGACGGCGTTTTGTTTCGCAGCGGCGCCGATCCACTACTGTATTTGAATCTGCCTGCAGGAATCGACGCCACGAGTCGGCGCGCGATGCTGGATGCGCTCGGACAACTGCAAGCCGCCGAAGTCGAACAAACCGGCTGGCAAGACTTGGAGACTCGGATCGAACAGCACGAATTAGCGTTTCGCATGCAAAGTTCCATCCCGGAGGTTACGGATTTTTCGTCGGAACCTCAACACGTTTTGGACATGTACGGCCCCAGTGTCACGGACAAGGGCAGTTACGCCTCCAATTGTTTATTGGCTCGGCGATTGGCCCAACGCGGTGTGAAATTCATCCAGCTATTCCATCAAGATTGGGACCATCACGGCGGACTGCCGGGCGGAATTCGTGGCTTGTGCCAAGAGACCGACCAACCCAGTGCCGCGTTGCTCAAAGACCTAAAGCAACACGGCATGCTGGAAGATACGTTGGTCGTCTGGGGCGGAGAATTTGGCCGGACCAATTATTGCCAAGGAAAATTGACCGGCAACGACTATGGTCGAGACCATCATCCGCGGTGCTTTTCCATTTGGATGGCGGGCGGCGGCGTCCGCGGTGGCATTACCTACGGCGAGACGGACGAGTACGGCTACAATGTCGTCCAGAATCCCGTGCACATTCACGACCTGCATGCGACGATGTTGCACTTATTGGGTATCGAACACACGCGGCTCACCTACAAATATCAAGGCCGCTACTTTCGATTGACCGATGTCCATGGTCGATTGATTCGTGACATCATCACTTGATTCGAGACCCATTGTGTGACTTCACAACCGGTGTTTTCCACTCGGCAGATTACCAAAGACTACCACATGGGAGATGTGGTCGTTCGCGCTTTGAAAGGCGTAGACATCGAGCTGTTTCCCGGCGAATTTGTGGTGCTCCTGGGTCCGTCGGGCAGTGGTAAATCGACGCTCCTTAATATCCTGGGTGGCTTGGACCAACCGACGTCCGGAAAAGTCTTCTACCGCGACCAAGAACTGACGACTTGGAGCCAACGGCAATTGACTCAGTTTCGACGGGATCACGTGGGATTCATTTTCCAGTTCTACAATCTTGTCCCGAGCCTCACGGCGCTAGAAAATGTCGCGTTAGTGACCGAGTTGGTTCCGCGCTCGATGTCGCCGCTAGAGGCTTTAAAGATGGTCGCATTGGAGCCGCGCCGCGATCACTTCCCGGCACAACTTTCGGGTGGTGAGCAACAGCGAGTCGCCATCGCGCGAGCCATCGCCAAACGCCCGGCCATCCTCTTGTGTGATGAACCGACCGGGGCCTTGGATCTTTCCACAGGTGTTTTGGTTCTCGAAGCGATCGAACAAGTCAATCGAGAGTTGGGCACGACCACGGTGGTTATTACCCACAATGCGGTGATTGCGGGCATGGCCGACCGAGTGATCAAAATGTCCGACGGGAAGATCGCCGAGGTTGAAAAAAACGCCGTGCGGCTTCGCCCGCGAGAAATGCATTGGTGAGCCATGACCATCTTGGATCGCAAACTGCGCCGCGATTTGTCGCAGCTCGCCACGCAAGCCATTGCGATTGGCATGGTCATGGCGTCGGGCATCGCCATGTATACCATGGCCCTTTACGCGCTGAACAGTTTGCAGACGAGCCAAACCAACTACTATCAAAAGTATCGGTTTGCCGACATCTTTGGCAATGCGGTGCGAATCCCCGAGGACGTGATACCGAGGATTCAAGCGATCCCAGGCGTCTCGGCAATCGATCACCGGGTCGTCTTCCCGGCGTTGCTGGATAT
>JAUXWY010000011.1 GCA_030681235.1 Pirellulaceae bacterium
CTCCCGGCCGGCTAAAGCCGGTACACCAGCGCTCGCTAAACAGGATTTGTTCCAACTACCAAACTGTTCTCCTAAATTGCACACCCTTCCCGCACCCAACCCTTCCAACACACAGCCCTTCCAACACACAGCCCTTCCAACCCCCAGTCTTCTCCATGACCTCGCCCGAAACCTCCGCTGTCTCTGCTTCGCCATCTCAAGAGAAACAAGTTGTTGTGCGGCCGCCAGGGCGGCAAGCCGTGTTGGCCGGCCATCCGTGGTTGCGTCGCAATTCGATCGCGTCCGTTGGTGCGGAGTTGCAAAGTGGTGATGAAGTCGTCATCCTGGATCGGGAAGGCACGGGTTGTGGTCGCGGACTCTACAATCCGGACAGCCAATTGGCGGTGCGAGTATACAGTCGCCATGCCAATCAAGCTTTGGACCCAGCTTTTTGGCATCAACGCTTGTCGCGAGCCGTCGCCTTGCGACAACAACTGAACTTGCTCCATCCCGACGGAGCCTGCCGCTTGGTATTCAGCGAAGCCGATCAGTTGAGTGGACTGATCGTGGACCAATACGCCGACACATTGGTCCTCTCACTGACAGCCCGTGCCATTTATCAACGCTGGCAAATTTTCGCCGAGTGGTTCCGCGACCATTTTCAAGCCGTCCCCATTCGCCGCATCCTGGTCCGAACCGATGCCAACATTTTGCGTCAAGAAAACATGACGGAGTTCCAAGAAGTGCTTGTCGGCGAATTGCCCACGACACCCATCGAATTCTTGGAGAATGGAATTCGCTTTCAAGTGGATCCCGTCGGCGGTCAAAAGACTGGCTTTTATTTGGATCAGCGCGACAATCGCGCGACTTTGGGACGCTTGGCCACCGGTCAAATGTTGGACATCTGTTGCTATACAGGAGGATTCTCGTTAGCGGCTGCAAAGATGGGGCGAACTACTTCGATCACGGCAGTCGATTCGTCCATGTCGGCTCTCGAACAAGCCGAACGACATGCCGCACTCAATCAAGTGACCGGAATCGATTTTGTGAAAGCCGACTGCTTCGACTTTTTGGCACACTTGAAGTCGGAAGGCAGAAAGTTCGAGACGATCGTTTTGGATCCGCCCAAGTTTGCCGGGCGCCAACAGGACGTCAGTCATGCGCTCCAAGCTTACATGCGATTGAATCGCTTGGCGCTGGACGTCGTGGCCCCCGGAGGATTGCTCATGAGTTGCAGCTGCTCGGGCCGGGTTTTGCTGGAAGAGTTTTGGCAAGCCGTGATGTTGGCCGGACGCAAAGCCGGACGGGAACTTCAAGTTCTCGACCACACCGGTGCCAGTCCCGACCATCCGGTTCTGATGTCTTGCCCGGAAACCCAGTACCTCAAGTGCCTGATCTGCCGCGTGCTGTAATGGCGCTGCGCTACGTGGTGGGTCTACGTGGTGGGTCTACGTGGTGGGCCGAAACTCTTGGCGAGTTTCGCTACGTGGCGGGTCGTTGTCTTGGACGACGCGCCTTCGCTTGGCTCGCCTTTTTTTCCGTCGGACATGGATGGGCAAGTACCACAGATAGGCCCCCGTCACCCACAATCCGAACAATATCAAACCGCTGGGCAAGAAAATGTAGTACTTGCTGAATTCGCCAAGCAGCGAACCGTCATGCAACATCTCGATCCAATCGCTGCGACGCAACGCCGAGTGCAAGACTTCGCCCGTGGTCCAATCCAATTGAACTTCCCATCGATTGCGGCACTGGATTTTGATCAAGCTGCGGTCGGGACGCACGTCCATTCGGTCGATATCGGCCCAAGTTGCGACGTTCGCTTCGGGAACTTTTTTAGTTGCCGACAAGATGGCGTCCCAGTCCAAAGCGGCCGCACCTGGGGCCCCCTTCATCGTAGGTGGTTGCACCCACGGAACTTCTTTTTTTACTTGCAGCAGAATTCCCGTCACGATCACCAACAGCAGGGGAACCGCCGCCAATACTGCACCCCAGCGATGAAGTTTTCGACTCCAACGGTTGAGCGACATTCTACCGTCCAAAAAACTGTTCCATCATCTTGTCCATACCAGGCAACGACAGCCCGCCAGTCATCTCTTCGATCTTTCCGCGATGGAGGGCTTTGCCTTTGTCCAAGGCATCATTCACAGCTTGAGCGATCAGTGTTTCGATGAAGCCACGGTCCCCTTCGGCGAAGACTTCAGGATCGATGATCACGTTGCGGATCTCCCCGCTGCCATCGGCCTCGACACGAACCATATCGCCACCCGCCGAGCCTTCGACGATTTGGGCCTTCAGCTCGTCGCGAATGGCTCCGGCCCGAGCCTGCATCGCGCCCGCTTGTTTCATGAGATTGGCCAAGTCACCAAGTTTTCCAAACATGACGTTTCGCTTTCCGAATCTAACCTTCCCCAAAACTAACCAACCAACGCCGGTTGAATCTCGCGATCAGTACCCCCATGACAATCGCCAATCCGACGACTGTCACGAGGACATATCCGCCAAAATGCCAGTAATAGCCCGCCATCTCCGTCGCCATGATCGGCCCCCGACCGGGAATCGTCAATTGGTTCAAGTGATTGTTGACCGCGGGCAACCGGGCCGCCGCCGAAAACGGCGAAAACAGACTGGCAAATTCCACGACCGCGGGCGTCGTGGACGAAGGCAGGAAGAACCGGAAGAAAAACTCCATCGCCGGCGGCGCAAAATACAACAACAGAACCAATGAATAAGTCAACACAATCGCGTGGGAAGTCTTGCGACACACGGACGAACAGAACATTCCCAAAACCGTGGTCGAAACACAAGTCAGCAGAATCAAGACCACAAACCCGCCGACCGATGGCAAGACCATATAGAACTGCTGGAAGTTCAAAACAATCCCCAACACCAACGGCCAGGCCATCAACAGCGTCAGCACCGTCGAGACGCGAAAGCCCGCCATCATTTTGCCGAGCACAATGGTCCACGGACTTAAAGTGGTGGTCAATAACAAGTCCAGCGTCTGGCGTTCCCGTTCGCTGGTGATCGCACCTGCCGAAAATACAGGTCCCAATAAGATGTTGAACAATACAATGTAGCACGGAAAAATAAATGCGTACTCGGTTGCAAAATATAGCGTCGGCAGCAACAACACGCTGAGGACAAAGCCCACTTGGATCAAGACGCGCATCATCAGAGTTCCTTGGCTCAGGATCTCCGAACGCATTTCTTTGTCGTAAACAGGATTGATGTGGTCTTCCATCAAAGTGGAGCGTTTGGCGGGCGCGAACCAGCGATCCGGCCAAGCATTGCGATCGATGTACAGCCCCACGACCTCTTGCTTTTCGATTTCCTGATCCAGAACTTCTTTGCCTTCGCTCCCGATATCGGGCGGATACAACATCCGATTGGCAACAAAGTGAAACAACCCCAAGCACAAGGGAATCGCCAAAACCGGCAAGAGACCAAGCACAAACTGCAAGCGAAATGTGGCCAAGTTGCGAAACCCAAACCAAAACGCGGCGGCTAACAACAACAGCGGCAAGATCACGATGTAGCTGGTGACCAGCGCGGAACTGGTCCGTGAGAAAATACTACTGCAAGTCAAACTAATCATCGAAAACACGAGCAAACAGACCGTCATGCCGAAGTAACCGCCCATCACTTCCAGTGGCGAGACTCCACCCAACGGCATACAAAGCATCACGATTGGCAACGAAGCCACCATCATCAACAACAAATGCGTGACGGATGCCATCCACTTGCCCCAAGTGACCGCGGCCGTCGATAACGGGCTGGCCAAGAGCATCTCGTAGGTCAACCGCTCTTTCTCGCCACAGATCGACCCCGCCGCAAAACTGGGAGCCAACAAGGCGGCAATCACGAATTGCCCCAGAAAGAAAAAATCCACCAACTCGCGATTGGCCTGGGATTTCTCACTCAAATCCAATCGCGTTTCCATGGGCCAAGCAAAATAGATCACTCCTGCCAACACCATCTGGAAGAGCAATAACATCAAGAACGAACGGTCCGTCCGCAGGTTGATCATCAATTCACGATGCAGGACCGGATTGTTTCGTACGAACATGGCCACCACGGAGCAAGGCGTTTACCAGGATAAGAACGGTAGCATAGGTCAGGATAAGACAGGTAACTACACGGTCGTCATGCCCCGAACCGTAGCAACAACGCTTTCGTCTAGACCCGGAGATGTGACCGAGGAGATCCAGGCGGTCGCCCCTCGGTCACGTTTCAGGCCGCGCGATACTTAGTGGTGATGCGCTTCGATCTTGACTTTCAGTTGGCCTTCCGCCGTTTCCAGGATCAACTCGGTGCCAATTTGAGTCGCGGCTAACAGCGCCTTGTCAATGCGCTCGAATGTGCTGGCAACACCTTCAGCGTTGGCGTCGGTCGCTGTCAACTCGAATTCCTTGCGTTGGTCGCCGCTGGTGGCAACAAAATAGGCTTTCGTGATTTTCTGGCCCTTCAATTCCTTGCGATCGTCCGACAACAAATAAACGATCACCTTGTCTTCGTTGTCTTTATGGACCCATTCCGCCCAGCCTTTGCCGCCATCGAACTTGATGACGTGCCCACCTTTAGGTCCCATTTCGTGGGCATGATCGTCATCGCCGTGTTCGTGGCCGTGTTCGTGGCCGTGTTCGTGACTCGAGCCGGTCCCGCTTGTCTTGTTGGCGTCTTTGGGCTTGGTTGTATTGTCACAGCCCGTCAGTCCGGACATCGCAAATAACATGGCCAGCAACAGCCCAACTTGATGAATGTTCTTCATTTAATTTCCCTATAGCCGTGAAAAATAGTCAACCCACTTCCCACACAATCATAGCCAATCCAAATACCACTTATAAGCACGGAACCCGCCTATGTCACGATTTTGTTGCAATTGCATTGCAAATGAATAACTTACCGGCAAAGTTGGGAACTCGGGCGGGTCTTGGAAGACCATTTCGTTGGAACCGGTGATGGCACTGCTAGCATGCCGAGCGAGAAAAGGCTTGAAAATGACGTCAATAGCAGGGTTTTCGCTCATAATTCGGTGCTGTGCAGCGACTAACTACCGGTTTGGTCTCTGACTTGCATGACAAGGTCTGCGCCTGGAACGGACTGCCAAAAATGAGCAGCGTAGGAGAACGGGCCGTCGAGAGAGCTTTCCCACAAAGGAGTGTTTCAATGTTAGTGCTGACAAGAAAGTTGGAGCAATCGATTCAGATCGGTGACGACATCACGATTACGATTTTAGCGGTAAAGGGGAACACGGTTCGGATTGGAATCTCTGCCCCGGACCATGTGAGAGTCGCGCGAAGTGAGCTGAACCAAAAAGGGGCGAAACGGGCTCCCAAGACTCAAAACGAAACTTCCAAGGTTGCGGATATGGAAGTCATCGAAATACAGAGTCGGCCGGATGCACGAATCACATTCGACCGGGTCAGTTCTGCGGCGGACGGTCCCGTCAGTCATCGCCTGACCCCGCCCAAATCGGTGCCACCGTTGCATTCACGTCTGCCGATGTTCACGGATGGCAACTACGAAACGCACCACTTGCGAATTCGAATTGATGAACCGATCGGCCGGGATGTCTCGCAGACCTAGTTGCGGAATTCGCTGAGAATTCCGTTGGAGCGCGGAATGATCTTGGTTTACTTAGGAATTGCCGCGAATTGACGTCCCGATTTGGACGAGTCCGGCTTTGGAAGACCCAAGAACTCGTAACGGTATCGGTTTAGCAAGCGCTGGTGTACCGGCTTCAGCCGGCGGGCGGTGCGAAAACGCTCTTTTCAGCTACCCGCCGGCTGAAGCCGGTACACCAGCGCTCGCTAAATTGCCTTTGCAAACTATCCGTTCCAACAGAATTCTCAGCGAATTCCTGTGATCGGCTGACGACGATCAGGCTGCCGATCGACCGTTGTGACGTAGTCGGATCTCCTCGGCAGCGATGACGTGCTTCTGGGCGTGGCCACGCAGCGTGTCGTTCACTCTCCGTCGGATGCTGGAGCGAATCGCGCGATGGTAGCCAACGGAAGCCGTAAAGAGCGTTAACAGATCAATAAACTGGGTATCGTTAAGCAGTTCATGATTCTGTAGATCGATGTAGCTGTCGGAAGCAAAACACATCAATTTGCCGTCTACCAGACCAATCCAAGTGCCATCGACAAATACATCAAAGTCGGGGCCCAAAGAAATCCAGCGTTGTTGCAAGCGGACATACCACATTCGCTGACCATCGAAGTAACTGAAACTGAACATTGACGGATAACGAAACGTGCGATGGTTTTCTTGGATCGTGGTGACGCATTGTGTTTGCGGCAGCATGACCAATAGCGTCACCAAGCTGCGACGACTGCCGATGCTGTTGTGGATCTCGGCGCTGGTCACTTCCTCGATGGTGCCGCACCAACGCGTGGTTTGCCCAGTATTTTTGAACAACTTGAGCACCAATCGCCGAGATTCAACGTCGGTCTCGCTGAGGTTCCAAATTTCGTCGCCGGACAATCGTTCGTCCAAGCGTTCGCTTTGACCTGCATTCAAGGTACCCGACGCGCGAATTCCTTGTTTGAGCCACTCGCGGCGTCGTTTTTTGATCGCCTTCAGCGTTCGGCTGACCTCTGTGGGTGATGGTTTCCAGGCATCGGAACGAACGCCGATCAAGTGCGTCTGGACCCAGCCCTCCTGGCCGGCAAGCTCGGAAATGGTCCCGACCACTTCCATGCCCTTGGTAAAATGCGAAGAATCGGCGCCTTTGAGACGTTGCAGCAAGTTGATATTGCTGGGATGGAGGCTCGGTACAGCCCACATATCCACGTAGCGGCAGCATTCATTCTGATACGCGTTGGTCATGGTCGGAGGTCTCGGGGTTCAATGATTTAGAACCGGAGATTTAGAACCGGATCGAGCCACAGCAACTACAGCGTTTTGGCCAAAAAATCAAGGCCAACCCCAAAGTCAGTAAGACCACCACGACTTTGAAAACCGTCGGGACCTTTATGGCGATATGCTTGTCGTAGCGATAGCATGACTCGCAGAACAAGACCATTCGGTCTTTCGTCTCGGGAGACTTTTCAGGCTCCTGCGAAATTTGTGCAGACATGGGCCTTGGATTTCCTGCCTTTCCAGTGTTTGAGACGCTACTAACGATTTCGCTCATAAACCGCCTGCTACAAACGGTTGCCGAACCGTAAGTTCCCGAGTGAATGGTGCGTCTCATGTCCACCAACCACCGCACCCCAGCGGCTGTCCTTTCAGCGACTGGAGCTTCACTTTTGTAGTCGAAGATATCTTAGCCGCAATCGCGAGACGGTCCAGACAATCTAGGTCGCAAAATGCGGCAGTTCCCCGAAAAAATGCGTAGGCGTGACATTTTCGCCTAAACAATTTGCGGAATCTGGCCGGAAATTGGGCCGAACAGCCGACCCAACGGCCCGCCGCCGCAGCAATCTACGAACCCGGCCGGCGTTCGATGCTTAAATTGCCACTTTCGTTAGCGAGGATCTTTTCCCAAAGTTGTTGGATCGCCGCCCGTTTCACTTGTTCGACCACTTCAGAATAGGTCCGCGAACCGGGCGTTTCCTCCAAAACCGTCAAGAGATGAACCCCGTGCGGCGAGACGATCGGTTGGCTGATCTCACCCAGTGGCAACCGAAAGACCGTTTGCGAAACCACTTCCGCCAACGGACCTTCGCGGACGACCCAGCCCAAATCACCGCCTCCGTCGGCCGTGGTACCCTGCGAAAATTGTGCTGCGGCCTGCGCGAATGTCAGCGAACCGTCAATGATCTGCTGGCGAATTTCAGCCAGTTTTCCTCGAGCCGCCATCTGCAACTTCGACTGTTCAGTCACCGCGTTGGGGTCTCTTGAATCGACCGGTGGAACCACGACCACAATATGCGCGACTCGTTTTTTAGTGCCATCAAATTCGGACGGGAACTGCTGAAAGAATTTCTGCAACGACTCGTCGGTGACACGTCGATCCAAGTAGTTTTGCCAACTCAGTTCCCATTGGCGAAACTGAAATAAACTCTCGTGGCTGATGCCGGACGACTTTCGATAGATCTCCAAGCTGGTTCCTAACTCTTGCAACCTTTCGTCCCAAGCCCGCAAATCCGCTTCGACCTTCGCGCGGGGCACGGCCATTTGTTCGCGTTCCAAAAAAGCCAAGACCACCAAACGTTCGATCCATTGATCTACGGCCGCCAACACGACGTCGCTCGGAATCTCGGGGGGAGCTGGCTGCTTGTCGGGGGGAGCTTGATTTAGCCATTGATCCAATGCCTCGCGTTGCCCGGTCGTCGTGGCCCGAATTTGGCTCAACAAGAATCGCACTTCGGACATTCCGATCGAGCGACCTTGCACAAAAGCAAGACTCTTGTCGGCTGCGGGTTCTTGTCGGACGGTTGCGGGCTTATCGTCCTGATGGGATCCGGTGCCCATCACAACCCATAGGAACAGACAAACCCAGTGCCTTCCCACGATCGTCCAACTGCAAAAACTCATTCGTTGTCTTCTATTTTTTGGGCATTCCAAAACCAGTCACCGAACCTCACCGCATCACCGCAGCGGAATGCCGTTCAGGCGAAACGGAACCTCGGTTTCGATCAAGATTCCCGGACTCCGATAGATCAACTGAAGACCATCCAGGTCCTCGAACCGATCAAATATATAGACAAGCGCCAGGCCCTGATCGCGTCTGCCGCCCGACTCGATTGTCAGGTAGCCGTGCGTTTGCCCATCACGATCGCGAATTTCAATTTGGTTTTGATAGATCCAGCCGAAATGAGATTCCAAGCTTTGCTTGGCATCGGAGAATTGAATTCCTAGCTTGAGCAACATCAGATGCTCGTCGTAGCTCACCTCTTCCAATTGCACCTTGATGCCGGACTTTTCAATGAGTTGCTTTTTTTCGAGTGCCGTTTTCAAGTTCTCAAAGCGAAACGTCTCCTCGCGGCCTGCCACCAACAGATTGAACTTGCCCTGTAGATCAACGGTTTTCGTCTCCCAAGCATCCAAATTGGGCCAAGCGAAGTTAGCCCGGGCCCCGGATCGTTCGTTGGTCACACCAAATCCCACTTTTTCACCCTCGGCGCCGACCGCTTGTTTGATGGTGGGGTCAGATGGGTTGAGAATTTCGACGCCGTCCAATGGCAAATCCAACCGAATCACTCGTAACTTTGGCTCCCATTCCAATTGCAACGAAAACTGCAACTGTGCCGGCAGGGAGCTGGTCAAATCCCGAGCGTATTGCAAACGAGTCGGACTGACTCGAAACGCACCATGGTAACTGGCCCAAGTGCGTCGCGAGGCTCGCTCAACGGCAGGAGTCAAAATAACGCCCCGGGTTCGATCGTTGTCAAAAGTCAATTCCAATCGATCCATGACCTCGTCCATTGCTGCCCAGTAGGAAACGCCTTCCCAGTCCACGCTGAGACGCTTCTGATCCGGAATAGCCGCCAGGGTCACGTTGTTGGTTTGTTGGCGAACGCTCTCCAATAACTGGGGCAGATCAAATTCGCCCTTGAGGTTCAACGACATGGGTTTGGTGACTTCTTCGGCGGTCATTATCTCCAGTGCGATTCGGACACGCTTCAGTCGCTCTTTCAGCTCGGCGGATTGGCCTTCGAGCTCGGGCGGTAAGTAATCCAGCACTTTGGTTCCGATGGCCAATAAGTCGCGCTCGGCTTGATCTCGCTGCGCCAGTTCATCGGCATTCAGTTGCCGCAACAACAGGCGGACACGGCGTTGCAGTTCGGGATCAATCGTGGCTGGTGGTTCGCCTTCCTCGGGCTCCTGGAGGCACGCGGCAACAACCAAGTTGTTCGAAGTCAATTCAGCAACCCAACCAACGCCCGCAATCGAACTCAACAGCCAAGCGGCACCGCTCGTTAGCGGTGCGTTATGGGCGAGTCTCTTCATCCAATTGTTGATAGTTTGAACTGCGGCCATCCGGTTCTCCTGTCATCGTTTGTTTTTGCGGCGCGAGCAGCCCGCTAGGGCATTCGACACAATCATCATAAACCAATGCTCGTTCCAATGCGAATCAACAAGACAGATCCTGAGTGATGCGCACGGGGCTCCTGCAAGCTAGGCTTGCCGACCCAACTGACTGAGGAATCCGGTTTACGCCTGCACTTGGATCGACGAAAATGGCACGATATTACATGTTTCTGCTGATGTTTTGCTCGTCCTGTGTGGCCAGCACGGTCATCCTCCAACAAATTCGTGGGCCGGGAAACCTGGTCACCGGCGATTGGTCAGCCTTGTTGTCGAAATTTTTGGACCGCGGCCAACTCGTGGAAAGGCTTAAATCGTTGCCAGCGGGCGGACTCAACAGTGGGCTTGAGGATTCGGCAGCGTTAGTCGGCGCCGGTCAGTTGCCGGTTGCCGGTTACGGGCGGGAACTCAAGATCAATCAAGTCGTTCGTCTGCTAGCCGCTGCGGAGCCGATCGTTGGCCGCGTGCTGGCTTGGGATGACGTCCAGTTAGTGCTTTTGTCGGACCGTGGTGCATTGCGTTACGTTCCCTGGTCGGCTCAAACCGAATTCCACGAAATAGAAGGCAAATTGCAACCGTTCCCAGCTGCGCAGCTTCAGATGGAACTGCAAAAGGAGTTCGGTCCGGAGTTCTCCGTGCGGGCGTCGCCTCAATTTGTGGTGGTACAACCCACGAACTGCCAGCGGGATTGGGCTCGCTCGATGCAACAGTTTTTCGGCAACGCGCAAACCTACTGCTCGGCCCGGCAGATACCCATGCGGCATCCGCAGTTTCCGCTGGTCGCGATCGTGCTGCCCAGTCGACAGGCGATGGTGGCATACGCGGCCAAACAACAGGACCGAATTGGCAATAACTTTCTGGCCTATTACAGCCTGAGTTCCAACCGCGTCTTGATGTACGATTCCGATCGCAACTCGCAAGATCAGCAGGGTTCGCTGGAACTTGCGACGGTGTTCCACGAGGCCTTCCATCAAGTGGCTTTTAATACCGGCTTGCATAAACGGACGGCCGCACCGCCGCTGTGGGTCTCCGAAGGCATGGCCTCGGCGTTTGAAACACCCGGCATGGCTGACCATCGCCGATCGAAAACCGTCGCGGACCGCGTGAACCCTGATCAGCTCCGACTGTTCCTGGAATATGCGAAACGTCCCGACTTCACTCGGACGTTGACTCAGCTAATAGACGAGGACACGCTGTTTCAAACGGACGCGACACAAGCCTATGCGGTTTCATGGGCCATGACGTTTTACTGGATGGAGCACGCTCCCCACGCCTTTGTGGAGTACTTAAAAACCTGTAACGAACGGGCGGCTTTTGTTGAAGCGGATCCACCACGTCGACAACGAGAATTTCAATCGCTGACCAAGTCGTCGACCGATGAATTCGTCACTCGACTCAAAAACTATTTTGAACGCTTGTAAGGGATTAGCTGGCGGCCGCCCTATTAATATTCCTATTCGTCGTCTGCTTCTAATCGTTGTACTGTCTTAAGTCTTAAGATCGCAACGAATCAAAGAAGCCGACGAATAATACGATGTCGGGCGCGTATGGTCTTGTGCCGATCGCCGCGATGGGCCGAAGCCGCGAACGGTGGCAGAATTTCTACCCAAGCGCCTGTTGGATCCGCTGGATCAGTCCTGTTGTCCCTTCACCAGCATGACGCATCTTGAACAGCGCCGCAGAAAAGTATCGATCGCGCCACGTTGCTCCAATATTGAAGTAATCTTCTAGCACTGCCGAACTGTATTTATAGTCGTGCGAGTCGTCGCCCTTGAGAAAGATCAGCGCTCGAGCTTGTCGGATCAACGGGTAAATCGGATGGCCGTGTTGCAAATAGGCGTACGTTTGCTGTGCCGCCGCGGAAGCATCTCGACCTAGCTCGGAAAATATCTCCTGGGGCAAGTCCTGCGGGTTCGCTGGATTATCTCCCATAACCAACTGATCGACCGTCCGTTCGGCCAGAACGCCACGTTGACGAGCCTCGGACAAGAAGTGCGACAGGAACGCCGCATTTTGCAGCAAGACAA
Source organism: Pirellulaceae bacterium (assembly GCA_030681235.1). Lineage (GTDB taxonomy): Bacteria > Planctomycetota > Planctomycetia > Pirellulales > Pirellulaceae > M30B19. The sequence continues at coordinate 11,988 of JAUXWY010000011.1, forward strand.
ATGCCCGAGTAAGCGGATTGCGAACTTTGCGAAAGATGTAATTCATGGCATTGGTTGTTGTCACCGCATGTAACGGAACGATTCCCGGCTGTCGCATCGTTAGCTCGCTGGCGAACACGAACATCGCATTATAAATCGACGCGGTTGCCGCGCCGCGTTGCAATTGCCGAAAGACGAGGTCGCTGGCGTCCGTCGCTGTGCCTTGACGCAAACACTCGATCAATTCGACCGTTGCTCCTTCATCGGGAGAACCCGCCATCCAGTCGTCACGCAACTGTCGCGCCAATTGCCAATTGCCACGACCATCTCGGTCCGGCGCAAGATCGCTCGTCGCGGGATTCGGCTCGCCGACATGATTGAGCAGCGCGTAGCTAAGGCTGCGCAACACGGGTTCGGCATGGTGCCAACCAATGGTCTCGAGTGTGCGATACGAGTTGGCGAGATAAATCGCTTTATGTCCGATACTGCGGAAGTCTCGGGCAGCGTACTCCGCGAAGAGCTCGAAGATTTCGTCGGAAGTGTGGACTCGGGCCAATGCGGCCGTCGCGACATCGGCTCGTTCTTCGTCCCAGGCGTCCATCGCCGTTCGAAATTCGGTCAGGCAACCGTTCGGTGATGGCAGACGAGACTCGTCCACCGCTGCCATGGTCCAATTGCCTTCTTCCACATCGCGAGCCTGTGATCTCTTGAAGCTGTCGACAGCCCACAGCAACGGCAGCCATTTCTCGGTCTCTGGCGCGTCGATGCTCGCCAAATGCGCGGAGTTCACGACGAGTACCGCGTGGAACTTGAACCCGACTGCTGGGCGCGGCTGAACGTTACGAATTCCCGCCAAGAAGAGTGCCGCCAAAAACTGTCGATAACCGATCCGGCCGCTGGCCACATGCTGGGCCATTACGCCGATAATTTGCTCGTGGGGCGTCTCTTCCAACACCCGAACCCAAGGTTCAATTTCATCGTTGAATCGTACGTCCTTGGTTCGCCACGCTTCGCGGCCGTCAAGAAAGTTGGCGGGTGATGGAAGCTTGGCCAACAAACCGGCCACCAAACTGCCCGAACTAATGCGGGTCAAGAATTCTCGTCGAGGAACGGTCAGCATGATGGTTCTCGCCTTTTCGCGAACGACTAGGTTTGCTCGCCGCGTTCACCAGTACGTGACTTAGGACCCGCAAAAACCACGCTGGCGAACGAAGCACTTGACCATGGACTTTACTTGACAGCCGAAGGCCAGCCGGGGATTTCCAGTTGCCGCAGAACCTCAGCCAAGTGTTCGCCTGTAAGTGCATAACTCGCCGTGCGCCCGGCTCGAGCGATGTTGACGCCCACGACATCGCCCGACAGGTTGACCAAGGGGCCGCCACACTGTTCGGGAAGCAACGGGGAATCGTGTTGCATGGCCCACGGAAAGGAACCGCTTCGCTGGCTGTTGATGCTGCCCAACAGGTTCATGGCTTCGTAGCGGGGCGCGTCAACCGACATGTTCCGCGAATTCCCCAACTTCACGGTAAAATCCAAGACCGAATCACCCCGCTTTGTTTTGACGATCAACTCGTCTCCGGCTCGATACTTGCGAATCAGGCTGACAAACTCGGGAACCTTTTTCACTTCGCGCCCTTGAATCGACATGATGACGTCGCCGTCGCGCAGCCCAGCTCGGTAGGCGGCATTCTGGACTCTATAAATCGCAATTCCGCCCGGCGCTTCTTCTGGGACGACGCCAATTTGCCCACGATTGCGTTCGAGCAGACTGCGAGCTTCGCAACTGCAAACCCCCAACGTCATGATGGGCTCCCGCACACCAACCGAAAGCAGCAATTGTCCTGGTTGTGGCTCGGCCGCATGAAGATGAATGGGCTGGTAAGTCCCTTCTTCCAGTTTCAACAACGCGAGATCATTCTCCGTATCAATTTTGACGATCGTTGCCGATACTGTCTTGTCGCGTCCGAATCGGGCTTTGAGGGGCTGATCTTGTTCCAATTCGCTGGCTTTGGTGATGGCGTATCCGTCACTGGTCAAGACCGTTCCAACCGAGACCCAATAAGTCGGGTTGATCACTTCAAACGTCGAGGCACGAACTCCGGAAACAATCGGATGCAGTTCGCGGAGCACGGACGAATTCTCGCGTTCGTACGTGCCGATTCGGCGTTCGCGGATGGCATTCAACTCTTGTTGGCTTCGACGCCCGCGATTGTCCTGCAAGCGTTGCAAGATTTCCGGCGTGTCTTGTGCATCGTCAAGCGATGGCTCTGCCGCGGCCAACGCGGGTGATGTTGTTACAACATCCTGGGCCGTTGTGAACGATGGATTGGACCCATCAAACGAAACGCACAGCCAGACGAAAATCGCCATCCACGCGCGTCCCCCGACTTGGCGGTTGGAACAAGCCGTGTCTCCAGCATTTGCGACCCACATCATCTGTTGATTCTCCTTCACCACACACCGATCCGTTTCCGCCATCTTACTTGGTTTCCAATTGCCCCAAGATGATCTGATACTCTATTCTCTCGGTTCCACGTCGGACGACCACTTTAACAGAATCTCCCGCCCGTTTGCTGCCAATTTGTTCGACCAATGACTGGGGGGACGTGATGGCGATTCCATTAAAGGACTCGACAATATCGCCAACTCGCAACCCGACTCGGGCGGCAGCCGAGTTCGGTTTGATAATCTTTAGGATCGGTTGCGTATCCTGCGAGTCCATTTCGACACCGAGGACCGCTGAGCCGACCGAAGGGCCCGTTGGAGCGGATTCCGGCTGCGGCCGGACTCGTGGCGGACGTCGAGCAGCACCCCCCTCTTCCGAATCCGGTGGCCGAGTTCCCGGCAAATGGCCCCAGGACTCGCCGCTCTTCAAACGATCCCAGTCGCGCAGAAACGACTGGATCGAGACATGGCGATTCTCGGCAATCGATTCACCAATCGAGGAATGGATGCCGACGACCTGCCCCTCCAACGTAAAGAGCGGTCCCCCCGAATCACCTCCGATGATTGGGCAATCGCTGGTCACGGCTTCCCGCTCCATTTGAATGATTCGACCGATGCGCACCGGCGGCCGCCGCCCCAAATCGTGCCCCCCCGAATGGCCCAAAGCCACAACCCATTCGCCTCGTCGCAAACGACTCGCGTCGCCCAATTCGACATGAGGCCAAGGTCCCGCTTCTTTTATTTGCAACATCCCCGCATCCTGATTCAAGTTCTTGCCGAGCGGTTTGGCCGTTGCCGTTCGACCGTTGGGTAGAAGGATCGTGAACTCGGTGGCCCGCGAGATTATCACGTGGCCAGCCGTCAGAACCAGACCGTCGGGACTCACAATCACGCCGCTGCCGAAGCTTTCCCCGTCGGTGATGGCCACGACGGCATCCGTGACATCTTCTACCACTTGTTGCACCGCCGCCTCGCGTTTCCGCCATTCGTCCAATGAACCAGTTGAACCCGTGGTCAGCGAGGTCGAGGCCTTCGACTGGGCGTCAACCTTGGCAACAACTGAGAGACTGGCTCCCGCCAAGATCAACCAAACCGCGAATCGAAGCACGCACCCCAGTCGAAACAGCCAAACGGCACGGCTACTGGACCGAACTGTGGCGGAGATGGAGGAGGCTTCAACATCAGACGATAACATTCGATATCCTTCCGGGGGGCGGATCTCTAACCCCAAAGCAAATTCTGAGTTTCGCGCAATCACCCGACCCGCTGGGCTTCTAACCAGGCGGAGAGTTACCGCACCAACCCACGGTCATTCGCCGAACACCACCTGATTTCGGTAACCAATCGGCGAGCTACCTATTTTATCCGGATTCGGAGGAACTTTCTCGCAATAATTCAAGAAGAAGTTACAGAAAACTGGTGAAATCGTTGGCGTGCCGTAGGAAAATGCGGCCGATTGTCGAGAAGTTCTATCGAGACAGATCCTAAGCGGCCGAGCGGACGGACTTGCGGCGGTTGGCGTGTCGTTGCGATTCATTTTGCGGGCCAAGCGGATGTGAATGGTGCTCGTTTTCACCGCTCGTGACGTCCGAGCTCGGGAGTGGAAGCGTTCCGGCGTTCCGGCGGCGAACCAAACTCAAGCTGGTCAGTCGCTCCCAAGCAACTCGCCAAAGCTTCGGGGACAGACAACCACGAGCCGCCTCGGACAATCCTGCTCGAACGGCAGTCCAGTAGACGGAACGCCGCGAAGTTGCGGTCGCCAACCCGATAATTCGATTCGACGAACGGCCACAAGGCCGATAACCCGCCTCAATTTCCGCCGCTATGACTTCGTTGGCCAACAAATCGCCGGCGACCCATTCATGCGACCAGCCGTTTTGTTGGACAAAAAGTCCCAGCGAAACCTCCACGTAGCCGCTCGGCAGACGTGGTCCGTCGGTGGATGCCCACTGTGCGAGGAGCCGCCGTTGCACCAAGCCTGCCCAGAGAGTCGGGCCAACGGCATTCAACTGCGGGGACAGGTCCGCCGCCGACCATTCCTCCCCGATCAACTCTTCCAGGCATACCGGATGGAAGCGATCCGTGAGTACGACGCTGCTAGCAAGACAGCAACCAGCAGGATTTTCTGGTGCCGAATTCGACACGTCGGTGCTTGCGGTTCGAGCCGCAACGCGCGGGCTGGCCATGCCTAAGTCACGCTGCTGGACCGACTTCAACGCACCCTCTAAGGCGTCCTGCGTCATTTCGATACCGGGAGCCAACCAATAGATCCAAGTTGACGTAGCGGCGCCGGCAGCTAAAGCCGCTCTGCTCAGTACAGTGGTGGAGCGACAATCGACGAAAACCGAGCTGATTTCGTCCAGAATACCGTATTGATCCTGGTAGTCGCCGGCGATGGCAGCCAGGACTTCGACCTGAGATCCAGCGTACCGCAAGACACTGGCCAGCGTCATTTCGAACGCGTCCACTTGATCCATCAAGGGAACGATGATTGTCAATCGAGGCATTCAATGACCTTCGTTATTGCAGCATTCCATTGCTGCACCTGGTCCTTCGTCGACCTAATGCGGCCTGCGAAGCGACGGACCTTTTCCCCAGCTCTCCCCGGCGATGAAGAGTGGCGAATATCTTTTCCAAGTCAACTTTCGGCTACTCGGGATGCCAAAGTTGATTCGAATTGGCGAATCCCGCACCGCCGCTACGACAGGTTCGTCGGCCCGAGTTTCGACAGATATTCTGCAAAACAAGGCTTTAGCAGTCTCAGCCGTGCTAGCAACATGATTCCTCCAACCCGCTGCAAGTAAAAACGTAGCGAAATTCGCCAAGACTTTTGACAGTGCACGCATGCCAATAGCGATATCGGTTTAGCGAGCGCTGGTGTACCGGCTTCAGCCGGCGGGCAGCTGAAAAGAGCGTTTTCACACCTCCCGCCGGCTGAAGCCGGTACACCAGCACTCGCTAAATTGCCTTTGTACCGACAGATCGAAATCCGGAACTTACTTCGGGACAAATCCCTCGGACGAGATTACTTCAACCGTTTGATGATGTGCCAGCCGTATGGGCTGTAGGTCGAGTGGTATTCGGTCATGCCAATCTGGCCCGGCTCCAACGAGAAACTGACATCGCCAAAAGCACGGACCATTCCCGCGCGGGGATAAACTTGTTCCGTCTCTTCCCGTGGGGTCGTCGGACTTGGAGTTTCCGCATTAGAGCCAGGAGAGACCACAAGATTCGACATGGCATAGATACCCGGCGACTGATCGTTCGTGAACTCCTGAACAAGCATCGCAAAATCCTCGCCATCGCGGGCGCGCTCCAGAAGTTTTTGGGCCAGTTCCTGAGACTGTTCCTTGGTACGAGAAATTTCTTTTCCGGGAACAGAACCTTGGAAGCCCACCAAGATGTGTTGGACCGTCATGAGCTCGGGCCCGACAAACCGCGAACCGTGTGGAATCATCTGCTGCGTACCGGGCTCAAAATCGAGTACTGCTGACGCGACTTGCACGTCACTGAGTTGATTCTCGCTCTCCGGAAAGTGCATGAACCCTATCGCGACACGACCTTGCAAGGCATCAATTCCGATGTAATCTCCAAAGAAGACTTCTGATCGGCAATCGAACTCGGGAGTATCCACGGGGAAGTACGAGAATTCTTGGCCGTCCAAACTTCGGGCGAGCGTCAACCGAGTGCGAGTGCCTGCGGTGGCAGCTCGGTCGTAGTAGACGATGTTTACTGATCCATCCGCCGGGTCCACGGCCAACCAAGTGAAGAACTGATCGCGTCCGTTGTCGGTTGACGAATCATTGACTTGTCGAGGCGCCGTCCAAGTGGAGCCGCCGTCGGTCGACGAAATCAAGAACACATCTTTATCGCCGTTGCGTTCGTCGATCCAGTTCACGTAGATCGTCCCGCGCGAAGGCCCGCGCGAGGCATCCACGATCGTGACCGGCATGCCGTTGTGTCGTGAGATTCCTTCAACGTTCGAAGCCCAACCGCCGGGCGTTTCGCACAGGACCCGGTCCGTACCAAACGTGATGCCCCCATCGGCCGATTTATCAAACTCCAAGCCTCGCGGCCCGCCCCAGACAACGTAGACCGAGCCGTCCGGTCCCACGGCGGGCACCGCACCCTCCAAAGTCCCATCATCATCCACACAATCGCCCGGCGTGTCGGAGATGCGAATCGGCGGTGCAAACGTTTTGCCGCCGTCCGAGCTGCGCGAAAACATGATATGCGACTTGTCCGCAGAGTCGTCGCTGCCGTAAACATCGAACCGAGTCCAGGACGCATACAGGTTGCCAACGTGCGGCGAACGGCGATGGCGATCGAAGACCAACCACGGCTTGTCCTCGAAAGGAGTTTTGGTGTTGAGATGGTCGACGATCATCGTTCGATCGCTCCAGGTCACGCCGCCGTCGTCACTGGTCGTGAGTCCAATGCCGTTCGCCGCAACGGTCGGGCGGTCCTCCCAGAGGCCCTGAAAGGAAATGAATGCGTGGACACATTGCCCATTGGCATTGAACAACACCACATCGTCGCCCTGCGTGCGTTGGTCGACGTTGGGCACCGCCGCCGGGGTCCAAGTCTTGCCACCATCGTGCGAGACATAGGTCATGTTCGAACCCGAGAGTCCGTCACCGCGAACCAGGCTACCCGCAATCATGTTGTTCACATTGACGGGGTTGATCGCGATCGAGATCTCGGCCGAAGTTTTCACTTCAGGAGGAGCGATCCGCGTCACGGCTTGTTGGGCCGCCACGACGTTCACGACAACGCTGCTCCAACGCAAGGCTCCGAAGCAAGGCAACAAAACGCTGCGAAGAAACGGAGCAAGCGGATTGGTCATGGCGATTTACTTTCATTCACTGTAGGTTCGGGTTCAGCAGTCGGCTCGGGCTCGACCTCGCGTCCATTTTCACCCAACACGTAGCGCATTGCACCGTTGATCATGGTAGTCAGCAGGACGAGTTCGAACAAGAAACCGGCGGCGATTTGTACAGTCTCAATCATTGGTGCGCCGTACAACATGCCGACGATCGTGGCTAGAACGAAGGCCAGCGACATCGCCGCGTCGACATTGCCCAGAAGTACGGCAGGTAACACAAACAACAGGAATACCATCCGGCGCAGTGGATGCCACACGCCACACTGTTGCAACAGCCACGTGGCGCGACACCACAGATACAAACAAAAAAGCAACACCACCACCGTGGCAAACACGACTGCTGGTTGTCCGGCATAATCGTAGTATCGAGACGGGTGAAATTTCCACGCGTTTTGCGCCAACGCGAAAATGATTCCAATCCAAACCGACAGCGACAACAGGTCGACGATATTGAACCGTGGCCAGCCCCATACCTCAACTAACCGTTGTCGAAGCCGATAATGGCTCAGGACCCACGGGGCGTACCAAAACCCCAAGAAAGCGCTCGCTGCAAAAGCTTGTCCTAAATGTCCAGTTGCGGGGATCGCGTGCGGCGGCAACAGGACGTAACAGAGAAGCAGATAAATCATGCGCGGCTATTTCACTCTCCCGAGGGCCCAATCCAGACAGTGTTCGAATTCATTCGGTGGGCCTGTGTCCAAGAACGAAGTTAGCGGCCATTGCCACATTTGATTCTAGCGTAGGAACAAAGTTCATGTATCGAGACAAAATAGTTGAGGGTATTTTTCCAGGCTTGTGTCGCTCGAATTTGCCCTATTTGCCCCGAGTGGTTCCCATTGTTCCCTAACCGACCAGGCGCTTGCCCGCAGTCTATCAAACGTCATGCTCCGGTGCAACAAAATCGTTGACTTCATGAATTCTGCACCTTAATCTCATGGGTTTTGACATCCGAGGGTGCGGCAATACCGGCGGCCCGAGCTGCAGGGTACGGCTGCGCCCTTGGATCGAAGAAACGGCAGCTGTGCGGCAGCGGCGGCCCAGGGATGTAGCTCGCGTCAAATTAACCGGACGGTTTGTGTCGAATGAGTGGTCATGTGTATCGGGGGAAACCAGTTCCAGAGTTTTACGATCCGCAGTGGGAACACGAAAATTGCGGCGTCGGGTTCATCGCTCATATCAAGGGCCAGCGATCGCACGAGATCGTCAAAGATGCCTTGACGATGTTGCATCGCATGGACCATCGTGGTGGTTGTGGCTGCGAGACCAATACCGGCGATGGGGCTGGGATTTTAACCGCCAAGCCGCATGAGTTTTATCGAGCCAAGCTGTGGGAAGAACTCCAAGTCGAATTGCCGCCAGCCGACCAATACGGTTGTGGGACGGTTTTCTTTCCGACCCATGATCCAACTCGCCAGTATTGTTCGCAGGTCTTCGAGCGTTATGCAGAAGAACTGGGTTTGCGAGTCTTGTGTTGGCGGCCGGTTCCTATCTGCCCGGACGCAGCGGACTTAGGGCTGACGGCGCGAGAGGCCATGCCCACGATCTTCCAGTGTTTTGTGGCCGCGCGTCACGAGACTTTGGAACAGGCTGAATTGGAGCGGCGGTTGTACACGCTGCGGAAGCGAGCCGCCCATCGGCTCAACGAAGCTGGTGCGGCTCCGGGTAAGAGCTTCTATCTGTGTTCGTTATCAACGAAGGTGGTCGTCTACACGGGCATGTTAACGACCCGGCAGTTGCCGATTTTCTACTCGGACTTGGTTGATCCGCGGTTTCGCAGTCATTTGGCGATGGTTCATTCGCGGTTTTCGACGAACACATTGCCCAGTTGGGACCGAGCCCAGCCGTTGCGTTGGATGTGTCATAACGGCGAAATCAATACCGTCCAAGGCAATAAGAACTGGCTGCGTTCGCGTGAAAGCTTGATGCATTGTTCGCAGTTTGGGGAACGACTGTCGTCGTTGTTCCCGATCGTCGAACCAGACGTCAGCGACTCCGGTGCGTTTGATAATGCCCTGGAGTTGCAGATGATGACACAACGATCGCTGCCCGAAGCCGTGATGATGATGATTCCTGAGGCTTGGCAGAATCATACGCAAATGGCCGCCGCTCGACGCGAGTTTTATGACTTCCATTCACTCATTCAAGAACCGTGGGATGGACCCGCCAGCATCAGCTTTACCGATGGCCGTTATATTGGGGCCGTTTTGGATCGCAATGGCCTGCGTCCCAGCCGGTACTGGATCACCGCCGACGATCGAGTGATCATGGCCAGCGAAGTCGGCGTGGTCGATGTCTTGCCACGGCACGTCGTTCGCAAAGGTCGATTGCAACCAGGAAGAATGTTCTTGGTGGACTTCGAAAAGGGCCTGATCATCGATGATCAACAACTCAAAGCCGAACTTGCCGCAGGACGACCGTACGGCGAATGGTTAAGAACGCAACGTTTGTGCATCGCTGATTTGGCGGCGGAACACGAATCGATCACCGAGGGCGACGAAACGGGGGGAGAGCGCCGCGACGCATTACTCGATTCGCCCGTCTATCCGGCGACCGAGTTGACTCAGCGAATGACGGCGGCGGGGTACACTCGCGAGTCGGTCGAAATGGTCCTGATCCCACTGATTGAACAACACAAAGATCCGATCGGATCGATGGGCAACGACGCGGCCCTGGCGTGTTTGAGCAACAAGCCCCGTTTGTTGTACGATTACTTCCGACAGCTGTTTGCTCAAGTTACCAATCCACCAATCGATTCGATCCGCGAAGAGATCGTCATGTCGTTGGAGGCTCATATTGGTCCGGAGCACAACTTGTTGGCGGTATCGCCGGAACATGCCCGGCGGCTGCGCGTTCCTCATCCGATTTTGTCCCCGGCAGAATTCGCCGCATTGCGTCAGATTGAAGTCCGCAGTCAATCGACGGGCGACGGTTCAAGGCCTTGGCGATTGCAGGCGTTGGATGCGACCTACACAACATCCGCCGAGCAAACCGCGAACTTGGTCGCAGAACGCCCCCAAGCAAATCGCGCCGCAGGCACGGCGTTGGAACGGTGTTTGGATCGATTGTGCCACGAAGCCGAGCATGCGGTGTTGCAAGGCGTGTCGTTCTTGTTGCTCAGCGATCGAGCTGCGGGACCGCAACGAGTGGCCGTCAGCTCGTTGTTGGCCTTGGGAGCCGTGCATCAGCACTTGATCAAGCGCCAATTGCGAAATCGAGTCGGACTGATCGTGGAGAGCGGCGAAGCTCGTGAAGTGCATCACTTTTGCCTGTTGGTCGGCTACGGAGCGGATGCGATTTATCCCTACTTGGCTTACCAGGCGTTGTCGGCGGCTTACGAAGTCGGCTCGCTGCCGGTGAAGTCTCCCAGCGGAGTGGTGTCCGCCTTTCGCGACGCGATTGGCAAAGGCATGCTGAAGGTCATGGCGAAGATGGGCATTTCGACTTTGCCGAGCTACAAGGGCGCTCAGATTTTCGAGGCGTTGGGGTTGAGTCCCGAAGTCATGACTCGGGCCTTTACCGGTTCCGCGAGTCGGATTTCCGGAGTGGGCTTTGATGTCTTGGCGACCGAGGCGGCCCTGTGGCACCAATTCGCTTACGGCACTCGTTCGCCGGCGTCTGCGGGGCGGTTGCCCAATCTGGGCGACTACCATTGGCGCAGCGACGGTGAGCAACACGCGTGGAATCCATTCAATATTGCCGACTTGCAACAGGCGGCCCAAAGCAATGATCACGAAGCCTATTGGCGGTTTGCCGAACGGGTCAATCAGGAAACCAATCGGGCGTGCCATTTAAGGGGCTTGCTCCGTATTCGCGCCGAACAGCGCACTTCGATTCCGCTCGAAGAAGTTGAATCGGCGCAAGCGATTGTTCGTCGAATCTGCACGGGTGCGATGAGCTTCGGTTCGATCTCGGCGGAAGCGCACGAGAGTTTGGCGGTGGCCATGAATCGCATGGGCGGCAAGAGCAACACCGGCGAAGGTGGGGAAGACCCGCGACGCTTCCTGCCGTTATCGGGTGGCGATTCACGTCGCTCGGCGATCAAACAAGTGGCCAGCGGTCGATTTGGAGTCACGGCGTATTACTTGACCAATGCCGACGAGTTACAGATCAAGATTGCTCAAGGCGCGAAGCCCGGTGAAGGTGGCGAGTTGCCGGGCCACAAGGTCAACACGACCATCGCGGCGACTCGGCACAGCACGCCCGGCGTCGGCTTGATCAGTCCGCCTCCGCACCATGACATTTATTCGATTGAAGATCTGGCTCAGTTGATCTTCGATCTGAAAAATACGAATCCGGCGGCTCGCGTCAGCGTGAAGTTGGTATCTGAAGTTGGCGTGGGCACGATCGCGTCGGGCGTGGCCAAAGCCAAGGCCGACAATATCTTGATTGCCGGTGCCGATGGCGGGACGGGCGCTTCGCCCTTGACGAGCATCAAGTACGCGGGCCTGCCTTGGGAGCTGGGCTTGGCCGAGACGCACCAAGCGCTGGTGGCCAACGGCTTGAGGAGCCGCATCCGGTTGCAGACGGATGGACAATTAAAGACGGGACGGGACTTGATCATCGCCACGCTGTTGGGAGCCGAAGAGTTTGGCTTTGCGACCGCACCGTTGATCGTGCTCGGTTGCTTGATGATGCGCAAGTGTCATTTGAACACCTGTCCGGTGGGGATCGCGACGCAGGATCCGAAGCTCCGCGCGAAGTTTGCGGGTCAACCCGAACACGTCATCAACTACTTCTTCATGGTCGCCGAAGAAGCTCGAAAATGGATGGCCGAGCTGGGATTCCGCTCGATCGACGAAATGGTCGGGCGCAGCGACTTGTTGGAGTGGGACTCAAGCATCGATCACTGGAAGGCCAAGTCGCTGGACATGTCGGCCGTCCTGGGGCATGGCAGCGATTTGGATTTGAACGTCTGTCACTCGGAAAGCCAACAGCATGATTTGGAAACGGTTTTGGATGTGCGTTTGCAGGAGATGGGCAAAAATGCCATCTTGCAATATCGCAAGACGCGATTCGAATTGCCGATCCACAATACGGATCGCACGACCGGCGCTTTGCTGTCGCATGAGTTGACGAAACGCTACAACGACTTGGGCATGCCGGATGGGACACTACACATCAAGTTCTACGGATCGGCCGGCCAGAGTTTTGGTGCTTGGGTGACTCGGGGCGTGACGTTGGAAGTCGAAGGAGATGCCAACGACTACGTGGGCAAAGGCCTGTGTGGTGGACGCTTGATCATCTATCCTCCCACCGAATCGCCTTTGGTGGCCGAGGAGAATATTCTCATCGGCAACGTCGCCTTGTTTGGCGCCACGAGCGGGATGGCTTTCTTTCGTGGAATTGCTGCAGAACGCTTTGCGGTTCGCAATAGCGGTGCGATAGCGGTCGTGGAAGGCGTTGGCGATCACGGCTGCGAATACATGACGGGCGGGCGGGTCGTTGTGTTGGGTTCGACCGGTCGCAACTTTGCGGCCGGGATGTCGGGCGGCATGGCCTTTGTTTACGATCCAACCGACCAACTAATCAAGAACTGCAACTTTGAAACGGTCCAAATCGAAGAGGTTCGTTCGGAAGAGGATATCGCCGAGTTGTGTGAACTGATTCGTCGTCATCAAATGTACACGGGTTCGGAAGTGGCTTCGCGAATCTTGGACCAATGGCCGCACGTCTTAGGGGCGTTCCGCCGCGTGATGCCGGTCGATTATCTCAAGGCGATGCAACAAGGCATTGCCACCCGCCAACACTTGGAACCTGTCCGGTAGTTCGGACAGCCTCGAAACAAAGGATATTAGGGTATGGGAAAACCTACGGGTTTTATGGAGTTTGCTCGGCAGACGGCGAAGAAACGCGGCCCCCAGCAGCGCGTGCAGGATTTTGCCGAATTCGAAAATCGCTTGGCCTTGAATGTCCTGCAACAGCAGGGAGCGCGTTGCATGAATTGTGGCATTCCCTTTTGCCACACCGGAGGCATGATTGCCAACATGGCGGCCGGTTGCCCGCTCAACAATTTGATTCCCGAGTGGAACGACTTGGTCTATCGGGATTCATGGGCGGCGGCCTACGATCGCTTGGACCAAACGAATCCGTTTCCAGAATTTACGGGACGAGTCTGTCCCGCGCCCTGCGAGGGCTCGTGTTGTTTGGGAGTGAATGAACCGCCGGTTACAATCAAGTCCATCGAATGCGAAATCATCGACCGAGCGTGGGATGAAGGTTGGGTGACAGCCCAACCGCCGCAGAACTCTACGGGACAAAAAGTGGCGGTCGTGGGTGCCGGTCCAGCAGGATTGGCGTGTGCTCAAGGGTTGCGGCGTTTGGGTCACGAGGTCACCGTCTTCGAACGCGACGATCGAGTGGGTGGCCTGCTGATGTACGGTATCCCCAACATGAAGTTGGACAAGCAAATTGTGCAACGGCGTGTGGATCAATTGGCAGCGGAAGGTGTGCGTTTTGTGACCGGCGTGGAAGTTGGCAAGGATGTAACGGCCAATCAATTGCGAGCCGATTACGACGCCGTGGTTTTGGCGATCGGTTCGACTCGGCCAATGGACCTCAAGATACCGGGCCGAGATTTGCACGGCGTCCATTTTGCCATGGAGTATTTGGTTGGGAACACCCAGAGTCTGTTGAATTCACAGTTTGCGGACCAAAAGTTTATTGATCCTCGCGACAAACAAGTGGTGGTGATCGGTGGTGGCGATACCGGCAACGATTGCTTGGGGACATCGGTACGACATGGTTGCCGCAATTTGGTCAACTTGGAAATCGTACCGCAGCCTCCGACCGAACGTGCGGCCAACAACCCTTGGCCGCAGTGGCCGCGCATCTTTCGCGTCGACTACGGCCACGAAGAAGCGGCCGCGATTTTCGGCAATGATCCGCGACAATTTGGAGTGCAAACATTGGCATTTTTGGGCAACGAACGCGGACAACTGACCGGGCTGCGAGTCCAACAAGTCGATTGGACACGGCCATCACCGGGCGCTCCGTTTTCCGCAGTGGAAGGCAGTGAGCGAATTCTGCCCGCAGATCTGGTATTCTTAGCATTGGGATTTGTGGGTCCCGATGCGGCCATCGCCGAGCAATTGGGACTGACACTGGATCGTCGTGGCAACATTCAAGCGACTTTGGGAGAATTTGCGACGAATGTTCCTGGGGTGTTTTCGGTGGGCGATTGCCGCCGTGGGCAAAGCTTGGTGGTTTGGGCCATGCGCGAAGGCCGTGATGCAGCGATGGTTGTTCAGCATTACTTAGCGACTTTGGTGAGTTAGCGGCGTCCGGTTTCGGCTGGATATAATGCGGGTGTAAGAACGTGTCCTTCAATTCGTAAATCGAGGTCCTATCCGTGAAACGAGTTCATGTCATTGGCCGAAAGAACCATGGCAAAACCCGGCTGGTAACCGAATTGGTGCAACATTTGACCCAACGCGGCTGGCGAGTGGGCACAATCAAACACACGCATCATCAGCACGAACTGGATTCGCCGGGAAAAGACTCTTGGCAACATCGGCAAGCCGGATCGGTCCGGGTGGGAGTTCTCTCGCATCAGCTGAGTGCCGTGTTCTTGCCGGTGATCGGTGCGGCGGATTCGGAGGATCGATACCATGAGATTGCTCCGTTGTATGTCGACTGCGATTTGGTGATTGTCGAAGGGAATTTGGCCGCCACCGCTCCCAAGATCGAGGTGTGGCGAGAAGAATTGGGCACCGACCCGATCTACCAAACAGACCTCGGTGTTGAGGTTGTGGTGACCGAGGCGTCTTTGACATTGACACCGCCCCGATTTACGCTGTTGCCAACGGCGATCGAATCCTTGGCGGATTGGGTGCTGTTTCGGCTCAAGCTTTCGAACATTGCGAAATAACGAATGAGCAACTCGGCCAACTCGACCGCAGGCACTTCAAAATTAGGCGTCGCTGCGCCGCAAACGACGCGTGTGGGTTGGATTGGTACGGGCGTGATGGGACAGAGCATGTGTCGCCATCTGCTGGACGGTGGTTATGCGGTGACCGTCTACAATCGTACACCGTCCAAGGCCGAGGCGTTATTGGGTGCTGGTGCGCAGTGGGCAGCGGGACCACGGGCTATCGCGGAACGAAGCGATATCGTGCTCACGATGGTTGGCTATCCATGTGATGTTCACGAAACGATCCTGGGGGACGAGGGCGTTTTGGCGGGCTTGAAGCCAGGTGGGATCGTGATCGACATGACCACCAGCGAACCAGAATTGGCGCGACAGATCGCGGCTCGGGCGACGGGGCAAGGCTGTTCGGCATTGGATGCACCCGTTTCGGGTGGCGATGTGGGGGCCAGGTCGGCGGCCCTCTCCATCATGGTGGGTGGTCACGCAGATGTCCTGCAGGCCTCTTTACCGCTTTTGTCGTTGATGGGACGAACGATCCAGCATCAGGGACCGGCCGGAAGCGGGCAACATACCAAAATGGTGAATCAAATCTTGATCGCGTCGGGAATGGTGGGCATTTGTGAGGCTCTATTGTACGGCTATCGCGCGGGGTTGGACTTGGAGATTGTCTTGAAAAGCGTTTCGGCTGGCGCGGCGGGCAGTTGGTCGCTATCGAACCTGACGCCCCGCATGTTATCGGGGGATTTTCGGCCCGGTTTCTTCGTGGAGCATCTGCTCAAGGACCTTGGCATTGCCTTGGCCGAGTCACGGCGCATGGGACTGGTGCTTCCGGGACTGGCGTTGGCCGAGCAATTGTACTTGGCGACGGCGGCGGCTGGATGGGAAAAAAATGGCACCCAGGCGCTGCTGCTGGCGCTGGCCCGATTGTCAAACGTCGCGTGGTCAAACGGGCCAGAGCCCAAATCGCCGCGTCACTTCTCGGCCGAGCCTCATCAAAACTAGGTAAACCATGTTGACGGAATCCCAGGCCACGTTTGATCCGGACGTCATTCGGCGTGACTTTCCGGTTCTGCAGCAGATGGTCCATCGCAATCGACCGCTGATCTATCTGGATAACGCGGCGTCCACGCAACGTCCCGCGGCCGTCATTGAGGCGATGAGCGAGTGTTATCGGCAAGACTATTCGAATGTGCATCGGGGAATCCACACGCTGAGCGAACGCATGACGGTTCGTTACGAACACGCGCGGCAGCAAGTCCAGCAGTTGTTGGGTACCCGCCATGCTCATGAAATCATCTTTACGAGCGGTTCGACGGCTGCCATCAATCTAGTGGCCCACAGCTTTGGTGCTCTTCTACAAGCTGGTGATGAGATCGTGTTGAGTGTGATGGAGCACCACAGCAACATCGTTCCGTGGCAACAATTGGCGGCCAGGCAGGGACTCGTACTGCGATGGGTGGGACTCCAGGACGACGGTCGGCTGGACTTGGAACAGTTTCAAGCATGCCTGAATTCACGGACTCGATTAGTGGCCATCACGATGGTCTCAAACGTGTTGGGCGTGATCAATCCGATCCAACAATTGTGCCGATGGAGCCACGCGGTCGGAGCGGTTGTGTTGGTGGACGCGGCTCAGGCCGTGCCGCACCTGCCGATCCAAGTGACCGACCTGGAATGTGATTTTCTAGTGTTCAGTGGGCACAAAATGTTGGGTCCAACCGGCATTGGTGTTTTGTTTGGACGGGAAGAGTTGCTCGATACGATGCCTCCATTCTTGGGCGGCGGCAGCATGATTGAAACTGTGGAACAAACGGGCTTTCAACCCGCAGCCTTGCCAGCCAAGTTTGAGGCCGGTACGCCGCCGATTGTCGAGGCAGTCGGCTTGAGCGCGGCAGTCGACTATTTGAACAAGCTTGGATTGGAACAAATCGACCGACATGAACGACAATTGGCTAAGCGATGCTTGCAAGGCCTGTCCGCGATTGCCGGCCTGCGGATCTTGGGGCCAACCTCAGGCGACCGAGTAGGAATGGTGTCCTTCGTCGTGGAAGGCGTCAATTCGCAAGACTTGGCTAGATTTCTAGACTTCCGAGGGTTTGCCACCCGGGCGGGACACCATTGTGCGATGCCTCTGCACCAGAGTTTAGGCTTGGCCAACAGCCTAAGAGCCAGCTTTTATTTGTACAACACGCTCGAAGATGTCGATCAGATGCTCGCCGCATTGCCTGAAATACTGGATCGACTTCGGTAACGCGATCAACAGCCCGCCAAACAAGCAGAACGCAGCGCAATCAAGAGCGGAAGGCACGGGAATCGAACCCGCAACCCCTTACGGGGCACTTCATTTCCAATGAAGCCGCTAGCCATTCGCTTACCTTCCAACGGCTGCCCCCATCATAATAGATGGCCCTGTCTTCGGGAAGGCTAACCCGGATCCGTCTGATCCGTCTGATCTGACTGATCCGTCTGATCTGACTGATCCGTCTGATCTGACTGATCTGACTGATCTGACTGATCCGTCTGATCTAGCAGGCCTGCTTCGCGTTTGCGGGCTTCGATGTCTTGGGTTGTCATCAGGTTCTTGATGTTGGCCCGACCGTAGCGGCGGACGCGTTCGTCAATGAACCACTGCATCGGAAAATCGTCTGGCCATTCCCGCCCGACGTCCCTCAAGTGGGCGCCGAACCTGGTGAAGTCTTGCATCAAGTCTTCGATCAGAGTGCTTTCCCCATCATGAAGACCCGGATAGGGCTGCAACGCATCGCTCGTGTGTTGGAAGTATCGCCACAGGGCATCAATCGCACCGTCCCGTTTGACCTTCGTAACCGCGCCATTTTCGTCGGTCACTTCTTCTTCATAGGTTTCCAGAATTCCCTGTCGAACTAGCTCCGTCGCTTCGTACGAAGCTTGACGAGCCAACACACCGGGGACCGTGGACTCCATGTCGGTAAAGTCTCGCCAGTAGTTGTAGTTGACGGTATAGCGATAGCTGTCCATCTGACTGACGAGAAATTCTCCATCGGCAAGTTCACGCAACAAATTGTCAGCTTTCACTTTGTTTTCCGCCGGAGCTCGAGCCCTCACCTCATCCTCATAGACACGGATATCCAGCTCGATTCGGTTCATCTCGGTCATTTCTTTGTACTGTCGCTCCTCTTGCGGCATGTTGAGGATCTGTTGATCCAACGGACTGAGGCGGGATATTTTTTCTTGAGTGATTTGTTGCCGGACGCCGGGCGCCAACTCATCCATTCGCCGAGCGATCGATCGCTGAAACTCTCTTTGACGCTCCAGATCTTCAAGACGAATAACGGTCCCAAAACTCGTGGTGATATCCCGCTTGCCAAACCCTTGTCGGCCGTTTACCGGATCGCGATCCGTCCAAGCTTCAAAAGCCGTTCGCCACGCTCGGCGGGTGGCTTCGCCCGGGCGGAAATCGACTGATAGGTTTTCCGCATATTGACGCAATTGTTGTGGGCCTTTGACCCAATACATCAAATCGCTGGTTCGTTTGGGGACGCCCAGGTTCTCTCGCATTTCGTAGGACTTGTCGTACCACCAATACGACAACATCCAAGAATCGAACCCACCCGCCTCTGGACGATCGAACAATTCGGGATTGATAAACTTGCTAACAAGGGCATCCACATACTCTCGGTCCTTGCGCAGCATCTGGCGAAACTGTCTCTTTTCGTCAGAAACACCGAACTTGATTCCGGTGTGCAAGCCTAGGTTGTCATAGATTCGGTGATCACGTCGATTGTAGGCGATGCCCTTGGTAAAGAAGTTCAGCCCTTCTTTGACCCAAAAATACCGATCTTGATAGTCATCAAACTCGCGTGAAATGTTGTACGACAGATTGTGACCTTGGAATTCCCACACCGAGATAAAATTGGGTTGCAAAAGTACCAGAGTGTCGACCGTTCCTGAAACCTTGTCGAACGCTTTCTTTTCCTGGTACGCGTTGGCTTGATTCCACAACACATTGACCGCGATTCCATGGAGTCCCATCGACGCCAACTTCATCACTTCGCTGGTTGGATCAATACTGCTCAGACTCGCCTGTGACAAATTGTGTTTGGACCGCAGCTGAGAAATCGTGCCGCCGGTAGCTTCACCGGCTTGATTCGGATTCTTATTGATCTGATTGGGTCGAGCCAAAAAGGAAATTGGCACCAACAGAATTGCTGCCAAAATACCGTAGATCGCCTTGCGGTAATGAGAAGGTGCAAAGTTCATGCGGCTGCAATCTCCCTGGTCTTGAAGCAGAAGTAACCGATAACCATCATGCCCGCGGCGAACGTAAACGCCGTCAGCAAATTGATCATCAGCAGATGATTGTCAATGGTGTAGCCGTATGCCAAGTAGTTCGCCAAGTTGAAGTTCTCGAATCGAGGCACTGCAAACGACAGACTCTTCAAGCCCGGCAACAACAATTGTTTGTCCACAAACGTCAGCATCTGCGTGCCCAATCCCGGCGGCAAGGGATGTTGCAAATTCATTTGCGTGACCAACCGATAGAGGGCTTCCGCAGGGCCACCACCCCACATGTTGGCCAACCTATCTGTGCTCAAAACCGAATTCGCCACAAACACAATGAAGTTTGCGGAATAGCCGAAGACAACCACGCCCACGGCACTTATCAACACGACGGGACCTTTGAGAAACGTGCTCAGCGCAATACTCAGCGCAATGATAGCAAGCATTTGAGCCCAGATCCCCAAGAATCCTCGGATGTAATTCCAACCGAATGACGTGTCGCCGGCGTGGAAATAGACGCTGGCCCGAGCCACACCCAAATACTGCTTCTGATCGATACAACGCACGATCAGGTCAAGTTCGCCGTTTGGGGCGAGGTCTTCAAAAAAGTCCAGTTCTTGATTGGTTCGATCCGGTTGCCCGACCGCTCGGATCGTGCCGTTCTTCTGCTTGCGAGAAATCGTCAAAGTTTGAACCTTGAATTCTTCCGTTTCGAACGGGATTTTGACCGACTTGACTTGAGCCGTGGCGGTATCGGCGACGTCCACAACATTTCGCAGTTCAATTTCCGCCTCGATTCGGCGGCGTACATCGCCGATGTGGGTGCGAAACACCGCCAAATTCAGGTCCAAATTGACTTGGTCGGCGTTCGAAAACTTCGCGGCCGTCAACCCAGAAAACCGAAAAGTGGCGGTGCTTTGGGTGCCGCCTTGAATGTACTTGTGATAGTCCCACACTTCCCCCACGTTGACACCCTGCGTATCGGTTCCTTTTTCGTCGGTTAGCGATAACGCTGCCAAGTCACCACGCGGAGACGAGTAGATCGGCAGCCGAGCCCGAAGGTTTCCCTGCGGCGGGCCAAAACGAACCATTTTCGGGTGTTGTGTTACAGGATCCGATTCCACAACTTTGACGGAATGGGTGTGTCCGGCCGTTTCATCGGCGACGACGTCAAACGCTCCATCCGGAAGCTGCACAATTGCCAAACGATGAACGTGATCATTGTTACGAGTCGTGAAGACCGACGATTCAAAAACGGCTCTCGGATCAAAAGGGCGGCGTCCATCGGGCGTAAATCCATCCACGATCGGCAACCATTTATCAACGGTAATCTCTTCACTCAGTTCGTGCGTGTGATCAATCCCACGAACCATAAAAACGTAACTCAACCCGCCCACAATCGCCAAGAGAACTGTCCCAATGACGGCAAACCCAACAAATCGTCCTACGACAATTTCACTTGCTCGAACTGGCTTCGTGACCACCGTATAGATCGTCTTCGACAGGATGTCGTTTGGCAGGCTGAAGGCACTGACCAAAACCGCAAAAATGGAAACCAAGATCTGGGCCGCGAAGAACAGGAAGGCTACATAGCTACGTTCTGGGTTTTTTCCTCCGCCGCCAATGAACCAACCCGCCACGGCCAGCGCCGCGACAAAGATGGCCAAAGTCACCACAAACAAGCGGAAGTTTTCTTTGATGGCCAACCGGGCGATCGCCCAAACTCGGCGAAATCTCATTCCGACCAAATCCGGAACCGCTTGAAAGACCGTTTGCGAGACCGCAAAAAATGCCTCGCTGGGACCGTGGCGAAAACTAGAAACGATAAACCCCAGCAGCAGTCCAGATACCGCACAGATGACCGTGACGAAGACAAACGTCAACAACGCACCGTCCGTCAACAGCCAATCGGATACCGAGCGAAATTCTTCGACAACCATTTCGTATCTACCTATCAGATCTTTCTAATGGGTCGCCCCAGGCCGTGCCTGGTTGCGGTTCCCCAAGGTCCCGGATTGCCGCAGTCTTACCGCGTGCCGTTGTCGTCGCCACTGCCAATAATTCCCCGGGCGCCCGGGCGAGTTTGGCTTTCGCGAATGATGTCCAAGAACAAATTTTCCAACGTGTTTTTCGGACTGGACACATCCAGCATTTTTCCGCCGCTTTGGGCCAGGATCTCGGAGATCTTGGCCTGAGCATCTTTGGTTAACCCCTCAACCCGAATCTGCTGCTGATTGGTCACTTCCAAAAGTTCATCGACCCGTCCCAATTCTTTCAGTTCGCCTTGGTACAGAATCGCGATTCGATCACAAACGTCTTGGACGTCGGCCAGCAAGTGACTGCACATCACGACTGTCTTGCCTTGTTCCTTGAGTTCGATGATCAAGTCCTTCATTTCCCGGGTTCCCAGCGGATCCAGACCGCTCGTGGGTTCGTCCAGCAGGACCAAGTCCGGATCATTGATCAGCGCTTGCGCCAAGCCAATTCGCCGCGTCATGCCTTTGGAGTACTCTCGTAGCGGGCGTCGCCGGGCCCATTTCAGGCCAACCTTTTCGATAAGTTTGGCCGCACGCTCGCGCCGCACTTCACTGGGCATGTCAAACAATCGACCGTAAAAATCCAATGTTTCTTCGGCGGTCAAGAAGCGGTACAGGTACGACTCTTCCGGCAGGTACCCAATTCGCTCGTTCTTTGATACGTCGGTGGTGGGTTTTCCAAAGATCGTGGCGCGACCGCTCGATGGAAACAGCAACCCCAACAATAGCTTGATCGTGGTCGATTTACCCGAGCCGTTTGGACCCAGCAACCCGAAAACTTCGCCTTTGCGAATTTCCAAATCCAGCCCTTTGAGAGCGCGGACCTTGGATCGTCCCCAAAAGTCCGAGTAGATTTTGGTCAGGTTTTGCGTTTCAATCACGATGTTCGGGTCGTAATCGACGTTGGTCTGAACCAGCTTGGCGCCCGCAGGAGCCGTAGAAGTCGCACTTGCCATTCCGCACGTATCTCCAAATATCTCACAAAACCGACCCGAAAAGACGAGGGCCACCCCGTTACCGGGAGGCCCCCGCAGCTAAACCACTATAAAACCGACCCCGCCTGCCAGCAAGCAATGAAGCAGTCTTGTTACCGAGCAGAGCCAACGAGCTTCTCACTCAGGAACCGAAACGCCAAGGCTTGCATGTAGGCGGTTTGGCCGTTGTTGGCCGCTCCTCCGTGCCCACCTTCGATGTTTTCGAAGTACCGAACGGCATGCCCCTGCTGCTCCATGCGGGCGAACATTTTTCGCGCATGTCCCGGGTGGACTCGATCGTCCCTTGTCGATGTCGTGAACAACACTTCGGGATATTTGACGTCCGGCCGAATATTCTGATAGGGAGAAAACTTCTGAATATACGACCATTGCTTCGGGTCGTCCGGGTTGCCGTATTCGGCCATCCACGACGCCCCGGCCAGCAGTTGATGATAACGCCGCATGTCCAGCAACGGCACTTGGCAAACCGCCGCTTCGAACAGCTTGGGATACAGGGCGACCATGTTGCCGACCAAAAGCCCGCCGTTGGATCCGCCTTGAATCCCCAATTTCTCTGGTTTGGTAACTCTGCGGCGTACCAAGTCCTCCGCGACCGCCGCAAAGTCCTCGTAGGCTCGCAGGCGGTTCTCTTTCAAAGCCGCTTGATGCCAGCGAGGTCCATATTCGCCACCGCCGCGAATGTTCGCCACCACGTAGACTCCCCCCTGACTTGTCCAAGCTCGGCCGACCACCGGATTGTAGCTCGGCGTCAACGAGATCTCGAAACCGCCGTAGCCATACAACAGAGTGGGATGTTGGCCGTTCAATTCCAAACCTTGGCGCGACACTTGAAAATAGGGTACTTTCGTTCCGTCTTGACTGACCGCGAAATGCTGTGTCACCTCCAAGCCGTCCGCGTTGTACATCGCCGGTAGGCTCTTCAAGCGTTCGGGGTCGGCGCCGATTTCGCCCAGCGCCAGCGTCGTGGGCGTCAGGTAATCATTGACCGTCATGAAGTAGGCATTCGATTCGTCCGAGTCGACCGGGCCTGCGGACACCGTCCCGATCGCTGGCGCACCTTGCAAAGGTTGTTTGGACCAACCTTTTTGACCCGGCGTCAACACAAACAGCTTATTTTTAACGTCTTCCAAGACGTTCAGGATCACGTGGTCCTTGGTTGGGCTAAATCCTGCCAGCGACGAGTTTTCCGTCGGCGTGAACAGAACCGC
The DNA here is from genome assembly GCA_030681235.1 of Pirellulaceae bacterium. Lineage (GTDB taxonomy): Bacteria > Planctomycetota > Planctomycetia > Pirellulales > Pirellulaceae > M30B19. Next base: position 35,663 of record JAUXWY010000011.1, read on the forward strand.
AAAGTCTGTGCTGCCTTGCATGAAGCGTTCGAAGGGAATCGCCAGCAAACTTCCAGCAGCATAGGTCAGACCGCCGACTTGCCAGGGCTCCCGAAGCTCCACATAGAAGAATTCGCGGTGAACGGACTTGTTCGCCGAGTTGGGTGCGTCGACCTTGACCAGTCCAGCATCGGTCACCAAAAAGAGCTCGTCGTAATAGAAACGAATGGCTCGGCTGACGAAATGCCGTTCGAAGCCGGGCGAATCATCGAAACTGGCTGATACCGACATGTCTTCGGGTTGGCCTTCGTAGATCACTTCGGCTTGCTCGAGAGGCGTGCCGCGTTTCCAACGCTTTGCGATCCGAGGGTAGCCCGAAGTGGTCATCGAACCCGGGCCAAAGTCCGTGGCCACGTAAACGTGGTCTTGGTCGATCCAAGTCATGCCACCTTTGGATTCCGGCAGTTGAAATCCGTCGGCAACAAACTGCCGCGTGGTCATGTCGAACTCGCGAACAATCGAAGCGTCTGCACCTCCACGCGACAACGTGATCAAGCAACGTCGATAGTCAGGACGCAGCAGCGACGCGCCTTTCCAAACCCAGTTTTCGTGTTCCTGATCCGCAATTTCATCCAAGTCCAACAAAACTTCCCACTGTGGTTCCGCCTTGCGATACTGATCCAAGGTGGTGCGGCGCCAAATCCCGCGAACGTTTTTCTTATCGCGCCAAAAGTTGTAGTAGTATTCGCCCCGTTTCGACACCATCGGAATTCTGGCGCTGGAATCCAGAATCGCCAACAAATCACTTTGCAAAGCCTGAAACGATGGGTCCGACTCGAAATGGGATTGCGTCAAAGCGTTTTTTCCGCGAACCCAGTCCAAGGCCGCGTCTCCCGCCACGTCCTCGAGCCAGAGAAACGGATCATCCGAAGCATCGTCTTGAACCGCCGTTGTCGTCACCGTCACTTTACCCTTTTCTTCGTTTGGACCGCCGAAGGCGCCAACCCACAAACACCAACATCCCAACCAAAAAATCTGCACGTGTATTTCCTTTATATTTCTTTGTGTAATTGCTCACCGATCCGCCGAAGGGCGTGACCCGAATTCTCTTTCATTTGGCTAGTCGCAGACGATTCGCTAGTACCGGACCTAGCTCGGGAATTGCCGTGACTTTTTCGATCGTTGCATCCAAGTTGTATCCCACACGTTGAAATTCGAACCAATCGTCGTCGACAATCAAGTAGCTGGCTCGCTCATCCCCGTCTCTGGGTTGGCCAACACTGCCGACATTGACCATGAGTTTATGTTCACCCGATCCGAATCCATCCGGCAAGTCGGCGGGCGACAAAAATCGACCGTCTGGGGTAAAGACGCCCGGAATATGCGTGTGCCCCTGGAAGCAAATGCGGGACACCAGGCAAAACATCCGCTCCAAGCGTCGTCGATTGCCCACGTCTTCCGGAAAAACATAGTCGGACATGGGACCGACCGGCGAACCGTGGACAAACATCAGTCCATCGCGGTGAACCACTCGAGGAAGTTGATTGAGAAATGCCCACCGCGGAGCGCGATGTTCCGGCGCGCTGTTCAAAACCTGTCCCCGAGTCCACTCCATCGACCGCTCGGCCTGCGAGCTGAATCCTTCGGTCGGGAACAACACGCCGTTTTCGTGATTGCCCAACACACAAAACTCAAAGCTTTGGCATACGAGGTCCAGACACTCGTTGGGGTTGGGCCCATAGCCCACAACGTCGCCCAAACACCAAAACCGAGTCACATTTTTCTCAGAGGCATCATGCAGCACCGCTTCGAGCGCTTCCAAGTTGCCGTGAATGTCACTTAGGATCGCTGTCTTGGACACTTCCGGCACCTGTTTGCGAACTATCGGCCCGTCAACAACCGATCCCCCAACATATTGTCGAGGTCTTCGATCGCATAAATCTTCTGACGAGTCTTTTGCACATCATATTCCAAACGCACGTACGTCACCGTGCGATCGTCAGTATCCAAGATCACGTAACAGGATCGTGGATTGCCGTCCCGCGGCTGTCCCACGCTACCAACATTGATCATTGCCCGTGAATCGGGCAAGCGAATCGTGTAAGTCCTGGGTCGACCCAATCGCGTGTCATCCGAATCGGTCTGGTCCGCCTCCTCAGGGGACATGAACGTCCGGTCTTCGAAGAATATTCCGGGTATGTGTGTATGTCCTTGAAAGCAGTATCGCTCAATCCTACCGAATAGAGCGGTCATCTTCCGGTCGTCGTACGAGTCTTCCGGAAAAACATATTCGTTCGTGGGTTCACGAGGCGAGCCGTGAACAAACAAGTACTCGCCGTCGAGAAATCGCAGGGGGAGGTCACCCAAGAACCCCCACCGTTGGTCAAAGTCGTCATCCGAACCCGACCCATTTTCGATCTGCGCCCTCGTCCAATAAATCGCCTGCAACGCCAGCGGGTTGAAGCCGTCCGGATCAAACAACGCGGCTTGATCATGATTCCCCAAAATCGTCCGCTGGCACTTCTTGCGGACCGTATCCAGACAATCGACTGGGTTGGGGCCATAGCCAATGATGTCCCCCAGACAAAAGATACTCTCGACGCCGCGGGCCGCAATGTCGGCCATGACCACCGTCAACGCCTCGAAATTCCCGTGGATGTCACTAATGATTGCTCGTTTCACCAGGTCCCATTCCCGTTTGACCAGCCGCAAATCTTCGAATGCCGCAAACTCATACCCGGTCGTTAGTTTACGTTTTGTACCACTCCTTGCAATCCAAGGCACTCACAATCCATTGAACAATTCCGGTTCGATCGCCACAATCGGTCGCTTCCGATCCCAACCCGGCTCCTGTCCAATAAAGAATCCATGGCCTCGCCAAATCCGCTCCTATTGACCATCGATTGCTGCGACCAACACGCGACGGTCGGTCTGGTTTCCGGCAATCGAATTGTCGCAGTCGCACAAACACCGCCCCAGGTTCGGACCGCCGTCAGTTTGGTTCCGACAATCCATCTGCTCTATCAACAAGCCAGCGAAACGCTGGGCAATACGAAAACGATCGCCGTGACCTACGGGCCCGGATCGTTCACCAGCCTCCGCATCGGCCTGACCGTCGCCAAATCGATCGCCTACGCCGGCCATTTGCCGCTGATCGGAGTCAATTCTCTAGATGTATTGCTTTTGGCGGGACGTGATGCCTGCCGTCGGCAGAACTCGTCGACCGCTACGGGGCCGACCGGAGCACCGCCCCAGGAATCGCATTGCTGGGTCGGACGAGCCGCCAAGGCCGCCTATCGCAGCCAGAGCTACCAAAAAGATGTCGAGTTGATTGCCGATGGAGCGGACTCGCTAGACCTGTTGATGGTCCAGCAACGGTTGACCGAATACAATCGGTTCCGGACCCAAGGAGGCTCGAACCAACTTTCGGATGAATCCCGCTTGAACGATTGGGCCTGTGGCCAACCCGAACCGTCCTTGACCGTGTTGTCGGAAGACGTTGCCACCGCCAAGCTGTGGCGGACGATTCGCGGCACGCGGCTTGGCGCTACTAAAGGAGGGCTCGAACGAATTGTGGAAAAGACTGGGAACTCTCGGCAAATCCTCGTCGGAGATTTCCCCTTCGAGAGCCAGGTAGATTCCACCGGAGCCAACACGATGGTTTTTCGGGCTCCGCTGCCAACGCCCGCCGAAGCCGTGGCCGCCATGGCGCGACTCGCCTGGGAAACGGTGCTGGTCATTAGCCCGGAATCGCTTGATCCGATGCTGGTTCAACCGGTCTACTATCGAGTCAGCGCCGCAGAAGACCAACTCCGCTAAAGATTTCGCCAGTGCCAGGGCAATTTCGCGATCGCGCTGGTGTACCAGCTTCAGCCTACACCAGTGTTCGCTAAATTGGCTTTGCATCTGCCGACCAGAGGCCCGATGGACTCTGTCGGCAGCCCAATCGGCGGTGTAATATTTTAGAACTTGCTGATTCGAACGGGAGCATACGAGTAGGTGGGAGGCGAAGATGTTCGACGGAAAATTTTGGCGACAGGCGCCGACGTTGGCGGTTGCGGAAATGGCCGACTTGCTTTTTCCGTGCCATTGTCTGCTCTGTGACCAGGCACTCGACCAGCCCTTTCAAATGCCTTTGTATTGCGAGCCTTGCCGGACTCAAGTCACGACGCCTTTGGAGGGCACCTGTTTTCGTTGCGGCATACGCTTGCCATTTCGTGTCGACGCGGAGCAGGGCGTGCCAATGGTCACACGCATTCAGACCCTGAAGGGATGTCCGGATTGCCGACGCAAGAAATGGGCCTTTGATCGAAGCATCGCGGTTGCCAGCTATGAAGGTCGGTGGCGGGAGCACGTCTATCGCCTCAAACGGACCCATCATAGTGCCGACGCGTTTCAAGCGGGCAAGCTCTTGGGCGAACGATTGCTGGCGTGTGAATGGTGGACCGACTATCAAGTTCTGGTGCCGTTGCCTCTCCATTGGCGCCGACGATTTACTCGTGGCTTTAATCAAGCCGAAAAGATTGCCGAAGGCATCGCGACGGTCCTGCCCTTACCTATTTTCAATCGGGCCCTGGTGGCGGATCGTTATGCGAGCAAACAAGGGACGCTGGCCGCTGCGGCCCGATTGATCAACGTCCAAAACACCATGAAGTTGGGGCCGGCCGCTGCTGGATTGCGGCAGAAGCAAGTCATCCTGATCGATGATGTTTTGACAACCGGAGCGACCGCCAACGTGGCGGCGCGATTGTGCCGCCAGGCGGGAGCCAAGCGAGTGGCGGTCGCGGTGGTCGCTCGGGCCGGTCGGTTCTAGCGCAGAAGTTCCCAGCGACCCACTTGATCGCGAGCCAGTGGACGAAACTTGGGACGTTCGGTCATGGGGTAAAGGGTTGCCAACGGTGTTTGCTGATCATCCGAACCTTGACCCCAGCCCGGATGTTCGGTGGTTGCGATCCGGGTCGCCAGAGGATTCCAGTCGAACGGCCCTTCACCGGCGGTTGGAGTTGTCTCGGCCGTGATCTCTTGATGCAGTTGAGCCAACATCACACAGCACTTGGGGTCTTGATCTCCTCCGGCGTGATACCACTGCTGTAGCGTTTGAATCGCGTCGCGCTTGCGATTCATCTGGTAGAGCGCTTCGGCTTCCAAAACCACGACCCGCGACGGACGTTGCCCATTGGGATAAATCGCATTAAGCCGCTGGACGATGCTCCACGCTCGGTTTGGGCGACCTTGGCAAAAATAGATCTGGCACAGGAGCTCGAGCAATTCCTCGCTCGCCGGTTGACGCGATTCGGCTTGATAGGCATCGGCCAAGGCCTCGTCGTACCGTCCTTGTGCATGATGAATCTTCGCGCGAAGCAACCAGGCCGCCGCCAATTGCCGGTCGGTTCGCAGGACTTGCTCCAATTGCTCCAGCGCCGCGTCGCCGAAGCCCTGCGCGGACAAACTGTGAGCCAATCGCAGCCGCAGGTCCACATTGTTTTGGTCGTACTTCAGGCCTTGCCGCAGCGTCGTTGTGGCCGCCGCGTGTTCGCTTTGACCGGTGTATTGATTGGCCAGTTCCAAGTAATTGCGAATGTCCGACGGCCAGATTCGAATCGCTTCTTGAAAGGATTCGATCGCTTGCGAGGCAGCTCCCCGGCCCGCCCATTCACTGCCATTGCGCGAGATCTGACGACTGGCGCTGATCCGCTCTTCCCGATTGCCCCACATCAGGTTTTGGCCCACGGTCGATTTCCAAGCGGCCGACGAAAACAGTGTGGAGCATCCGTTGCTGCTAGCAAGCAGGCCCAGCGATAAAACTAACGCCGCATTCCCTGTCGTTTGCCGGCAGACGACAGCAAGCCAGCGCATGGGGGACGTCCCAACCTATGAAGACACAATTGCTCGCCGTCAGAGAACGTGGCCACACAGACACGAACTTGGGCTCGTTGGCGTCTTAGCAGATTCAGCGCGAGGTGCCCAGATCGGTTATTCCGGGAACAGTTGGGTCGAGAGGTAACGTTCGCCAAGGTCGGGAAGAACGACGACGATCATCTTGCCGCGATTTTCTTCTAGTTTCGCCAGTTGTAGCGCGGCCCACGCGGCAGCTCCACACGACACACCACAGAACAGGCCTTCTTTAGTGGCCAAGTCTCTGGCCGTTTGGACCGCGTCTTCGTCTTTGACTTGAATCACTTGATCAATGATGTCCAAGTTCAACACGCCGGGAACAAAACCGGCTCCAATTCCTTGGATGGTATGGCGACCCGGTTGAATGGGCTGTCCGTTGAGTTTCTGCGTGATGACCGGGCTATTGGCAGGTTCGACCGCGTAGGATTTGAGGCTTGGCTTTCGCTTCTTCAGTACCTCCGAAACGCCCGTGATCGTGCCGCCGGTGCCGACCCCAGCGACAAACAAATCAATCTGACCATCGCAGTCCCGCCAAATTTCCTCCGCCGTGGTACGGCGATGAATCTCAGGATTGGCGGGATTGTTGAACTGTTGCGGCATGAAATAATTCGGGTTCTGTTCGGCCAATTCCGTTGCCCGGCGGACAGCGCCAGGCATGCCTTCGGCAGCTGGAGTCAGGACCAATTCCGCGCCCAAGGCTTTGAGCAACCGTCGTCGCTCGACGGTCATGCTTTCTGGCATACAGACTTTGAGTTTGTACCCGCGCGCGGCACAGACATATGCCAACGCAATACCCGTGTTGCCGCTGGTCGGTTCGATGATCACCGTATCGGACTTGATCAAGCCGTCTCGTTCGGCCGCGTCGATCATTGCCCGACCGATGCGGTCTTTGACGCTCCACAAGGGGTTCATGTTTTCGACTTTGGCGACGACATCCGCGACACAGCCGGCAGTCACTCGCTGCAATCGGACCAACGGTGTCGAGCCAATACACTCAGTAATACTTTCACGAATGCCGCTTGCCATAAGAGTTGCCATGCTTGAACCTTCCCGAAATAACCTGGTCCGCAGAAAAACACCTGCAAAGCTTGTGCCCTCGGCCCAGCTTATCGTTTTGAGCTATTTGTGTCCAGCGATCTGAGAGGCCTCGGACCAATAGGACGCGCGCTGCGGGTTGTAATGCGGTGCAGGGACCGACAAACGCGGGATTTGATCAGCAGCGGCATACGGGTGGTGGTCGCGGTGGAAGTCGACCAAGGTGCCTTGGTGTTCCACCAAGACTTGCTCGCAGCGGATACCAACGTCCTGCATCTCCAGTAGCACATCCTGGGCCCGCCAAGCCATCGGAATAATGATCACGTCGACCTGATTCTCCAACAAGTAATCACGGAACAGGATGCGTTGCCCCTGGCCCGGCACAAAGGTATCCACTTTGGCCGGATCGGAATCGACAACGATTGGAAAACGCTCGGCATCCAAACGATAGCGATTGATGAAGACGGCGGCTTTGCCGGTCCCGCCCCAAATGGCAATCCGTTTTCTCTGGCCGAGCATTTGTTCCAACTGGATGGCCAGGACCTCCGAACTGACTTGAGCTTGCATCCGGAAATCCGCGGCCTGATTATCAATTTCAAGCCAAGGATGTTGGCTACCGACCCGGAAGATTCCGCTGACGACTTCGCGATTGTAGTTGTGTGTCAACAATTCAATTTCGTGCGATGTCCGCTGGATCATTTTTGTAAACGACGGAGTGGTGAAGTGCGAATAATGTTCATAATAAAAGTCCACGACCCGACCGTGTTCGATGGCGCGATCGACGCAAGGGGTTTCGAGATAGATCCGAGTGCGCAGATTGAACCGCGAAGCATAAAACTGAATGGCCTGGAGGAAGCCCAACGGATTGAGCAGATGTTCGATCACATGGCGACAAATCAGCAGATCGGGCTGATACTGCTCCAGGTGCTTTTCGGGCAAGAACAACTCGTTGCGGCCTTGAAACAATCCCTCGGTCGAAAATGCTCCGCTTGGATCGAATCCTAGGAACCGGCACCCGCGACGTTTCGCGGCCATATGCCGCAGCAAGTGTCCTTCGCCGCAGCCAATCTCGATCGCGGTGCCGCCGTCCGGCAAATAACCCGACAACAGATCGGCCGTTTGGATCAAGTGGTTGGTCCAAATCGCGCCGCGATTGAACATCAGGTTCGGCTTCTCATCGTACGGCACGTTTTCATAACAAAAGTCGCGATTGTAAACATGTCCACAATCGGTACAGCGCACAAAAGAGTGTGGCAGTTGCTGCATGGCCTTGGCTTGTTCCTCGCTGCGGGGCCAGGCGATGGTCGCCAGGGGTTGCCGAAACGGATCGAGAAATGCCACGGCCAATTGATGGCCACATGCCGGGCAGGGGGAAATCTGAGCGACGGAACGATTGGGCGTGTGCATCGAAGAAAACCTATTGTTGTGCATGATGGACCACTGCGGATTCGATCCAACCTTCCAGTTCGCGAACCGCGTTGATGTTGTCGAACAAGACGGCGGCTCGTTCGCGAATTTCTTGAGACAGGTGACGGCGATAGTCCGGGTTCATGGCAATCTGCGTGGCTCGCTCGACGTATTGCTCGGGACTATCGGCCACCGCACCGATGACTCCCATCCGTTCGTAGCAAGCCACCGCCATCCGTGTTCGCATGAAGGGATCGGGACATGTGACCAAGGGAGTTCCCATGGCCAAAGCCTCCAAACAGGTGTTCCCGGAACCGAATCGATAGGGATCCAAAGCCACATCGCCCAATCGAAATAGATGCTGGTACTTCATCGCGCTCATGCGATCCATCCACAGAATCCGATCCTGCACATCCGGCAGGGTCTTGGCAAACCGAGCCAACAGTTTCTGACGCCAAGTCTCCTGCCCCAACTTGATCATCATCACCAAACCGCTGGGGTCGGCCCGCAGGATCGAGCCCAAGATCGCATCAAATTCGGGGTGGAGCTTGAAAATCGTCTGTGGACACAAATAGAGTCGAATGTTGTTCGGCAGTCCCAATGTGGATTTGTCGATCTGCTCAGAAAGCAACGCAGGCCGCGCGTAATTCAACAACAGGTTTCGTAGAACCACCAACTTTTCACTGTAGTGCGCTTGGGATGATTCTTGGTCCATGCCCTCGCTGGACACAAAATAATCGACCGTCGTGATCCCCGTCGTGATCGGGTGTCCCCAAGCAGTAAACTGGATCGGAGCCAAACGATTGTGGGCCATTTGGTACGTCGTCGGATCCATGCCCAAGTCGGTATAAAAGATCACATCCGGCTGATGGTCGGCCAGTACTTGAGCTGCCGAACTTGGCTCGCCCGGCAAGACCAAAAAGTGATCACTCGCTTGTTGAAACTTGGCTTGAAAGGCGTCCGCTGTTCCCGGAAACACACAGGTGGTGACCTCGAACCGCCGCCGATCCAATCCTTGTACCAAACCAATATTGAGCCGACCAATCGTGTGATTGCTAAAGTTCTTCGATACAAATGCCAAACGGATCTTGGAACCCGGATGCTCCAAGCGCCGTAAGTCGGCCAGTTGCGGATTGACAAAGTTGGCCGCCGGAATCAGTTTGCGATAGAGACTCGACAGCTTGCGGTTGATGTCGACATTGTTGCGGCCGTGATACGACAAATAGAAATGCGTGTTCGCAAAGTCGTCCAAGGGCATTGGCAACGACGGCAGGTCGGAAGCCAAACATTCGTCCAGGGCCGTTTCAATCTGCCGCCGCGTTTCCGCGATCTCCTGCACATCGCGGGCAATTTGCGGGATCATCAAGGCACGGCGAACTCGCGCCAACACATTGTCGGGCTCGCGATGCAGGATCTTGTCCAACAGCGGGCGACTTTGTTCCCCTTGGCATAGCAGCGCATGAATCCCCGCCCGCTCGAACATGATATCGGGCTGGTCCCCGAATCGCTCCTCCAAGAGACGCAAGTTTTCTAGCGACTCTTCGACTTCGCCACTCGCCGCCAACGTCCGTGCCAACTGCAAGCGGAACAAGCGATATCGCGGATTCTTCGCCAACGCGGCCCGCAGCAACTCGATCGCACGCGGGCGTTGACCTTGCATGGTCGCCAGCATACCGGCAAAGCCCAACGCGTTGGCGTGCTGCGGGTCCAACTCTAGGGCGCGATTCAACATCTGTTGCGCCTGTTCCAAATCGCCCAAGACGCGGAGACACTCGCCCAAGTTGGCCCAGGCGTCGACCAGGGTCGGTTTCAGCTCGGCCGCGCGACAGAACGCGATCGCCGCTTCCTCGATCTCTTCTTTCTGCTGGGCCACCATCCCGACCATGTTCCAGACTTCTGGACAAAGAGGGGATAGTTCCTTGGCATGTTGGATGGTGTCGTACGCCGCCTCAACGTTACCGGCAACCAAGAAAGTTCGCGCGAGGTCCCGCAAAATGGCGACGTCGTCGCCGACGATCTCCGAGGCCCGATGGAGACAAGTGAGCGCGTCACCCGTCGAATGGCGACTGCAAAGCACTCGGCCCAAGCCATGCCATCCTTCCGAACGGTCCGGCGCCAGTCGCGTGACCTCCCGGAAACTAGCCTCGGCTTCCTCGTGTCGTCGCAAGTGATCTTGAATCGTGGCCAATAGATTCCAAGCCTGCCACGCCGTCGGCGTTTGTTGGGTCAACTTCCGAGCAGCCACCAACGCTTGCTCGGTTTGGCCGCTGGACGCCAACTTGACGATTTCGTTCGACGAAGGCGCGCTCGCGCCCGAACCCCTCGCCCGGCGGGTCTTATCTGCTAGCTTGCGTTGCCGCTTCAGGTTGTCTTGATGTTTTTTTTCGCTGCGGTGGACCACGCCCAAATACTCCTGGCCGAACTAGCGCGTAGCGGTACTCTGGGGGAATCTTCGGCATTCGCCAAATGGAACGATGAATCGAATCAACAAGATGAGGGCTTCTCGCGGCGTGCTAGCAGAAATCTCGCTGGATAGGTTCCGGTGTTTTGACCTATAATCCGCTGCGACGGCGACGAACGACTGTCTGGCGAAGCAAGACGACACCAGTGTTCATCGAAAGTCCGTTTAGCAAGCGTTGGTGTACCGGCTTTAGCCGGCGGGGGAGCGAAAAGAGATTTTTTCAGCGCCCCGCCGGCTAAAGCCGGTACACCAGCGCCGGCTAAAGCCGGTACACCAGCGCCGGCTAAAGCCGGTACACCAGCGCCGGCTAAACCGATACCACTTCGGGCTCTCGGATTTTGAAAGTCGAAAAATCCGCAATGAGTTTCGATGCCT
>JAUXWY010000014.1 GCA_030681235.1 Pirellulaceae bacterium
CTGAAGCCGGTACACCAGCGCTCGCTAAATTGATACCGCGACGAACTCTCAGGTTTGTCAAAGCCTTATTCGGTGCCCTCCGCAATTCCTGCTGCAATTATCGTACCCACGAGTAATGAACTGTTTTTTTTAGTGATCGGAACCGTGCGAGGAGCGCCGCCTAGCCCAATAGCGGCTTGAGTCGACCGTCGTTGTTCACTACTACCCACGTATGGAACCAACCGAGCTGACTTTCAACCAAGTTTTGTGCGATGAAGCCCACCCCCCTGGGCGTATTCGCACGCGATGTCACGCTTCAGGCCGTGAAATACGCATGCGTGTTGGAGTGCGACGGCTGGTATGACGTTTGCACTAGTCGACGCGACGCGAGCTTGGAATCGCGGTGTGGGTCGAGTCAAAATCAGACGGAGTCGAGTCGTGCGTGGGATGTTGTTGCTAGTGTTGTTCGGTGTGGTGACGGTTGCAAATGGTTGTCGCGACCAACTGCCCACACCCGCTTCGACACCGACCGCGACAAAAGGCTTGTCCTTGCAGCAGATTTCGCAACTGCCAGCGATTGAGGGGACGGCTTCGAATGCCGACCGGCACCCAGTTGTCGTTCGGCCGCTTGAGACGCCGCGAGTGGTGACCGACCGGTTGGACGTGCATGGGCAATTGGTGACTGTTTCGTGCAGCAGTTGCCATAGCAATCTGCCGTCGAATCCTGCGCGTCATTCGGCGGACGGTTTGACGGAGTTTCACCAAGGTCTGAAGTATAGCCACGGTCCCGCTGATGGATTTCTCAGCTGTTTGACTTGTCACAATGCGAGCAACTACAACTTGCTGCGAATAGCCGACGGAACCGAGTTGTCGTACCGGGATGGACAACAGCTGTGTGCCCAATGTCACTCGAAACAGAATCGCGACTATGAAAACGGCTCACATGGTGGCATGAACGGCTATTGGGATCGGACGCGTGGGCCGCAGACTCGGAAGAACTGCATCGACTGCCACGACCCCCACTCGCCGCAATTTCCCCATATGAAGCCGACATTCAAGCCGCTGGATCAGCGTTCCAGCGAGCCTGATGCACACTGAGAACATCGGTGTCGTGTCGCCGACGACCGCAACGCCAACCACATGAATCACGAGTGACCGGCACTCCCAAGGAAGTCTGAAATGATCCAATCCCGAAACTCACACGAAGACCCGCCGACGGGACGAAACGCCCCGCGCGACTTGCCGGTTGTCGGTCAGATGTCGCGGCGGACAGCTGTTAAGGGCGTCGCCGCAGCAGCTGGGTTAGGAGCCTTGGGCTTGGCCACCGCTCCCATGATCGAAAAGACGGCGCAGCTTTCGGTCGAGGAGTTTTTGCAACAACATTTCAAAGAGCTCACCGACGCCGATAAGCAAACGATTTTCGAGCGGTTGGAGCAAGAAGCCAAAGAAAAGTATGGAGCCACGGTTGAGATTGGCGACTTCCCGGCACTTGAAGGAGTGCGATACGGATATGCGATCAACTTGAGCCTGTGCAATGGCAACGGCAAGTGCATGGAAGCTTGCCACAAGGAGAACAACCACGACCGTGCGACCGAACAATCTTATATTCGTGTTTTTGAAATGGCGGCGGGTTCGACCAACTTTGGTCTGGGGACGACCCACTTCGATCATGCCGTCCCGCAAAAGGACAAATATTACTTACCGATGCAGTGTTTTCAGTGCGACAATCCGCCATGCGTGAGTGTCTGTCCGGTCGAAGCCACGTGGCAAGAAAAGGACGGGATCGTGGTCGTTGATTACAACTGGTGCATCGGCTGTCGCTACTGCATGGCTGCCTGCCCCTACCACGCTCGGCGGTTCAATTGGAAGCCAGCCGAAATTCCAGCAGAAGAAGTGAATCCGGATCAAGGATATTTATCCAACCGAATTCGACCGGTCGGTGTCGTGGAAAAGTGTCACTTTTGTTTGCACCGAACGCGAGTCGGGAAACTACCCGCGTGTTTGGAGGCCTGTCCAACAGGTGCGCGGATCTTCGGCAATTTACTGGACCCAAATTCAACGGTTCGCTGGGTCTTGGCCAACAAGCGTTGCTTCACGATTAAAGAAGAGTTGGGGACCAAGCCAATGATGTTTTACTTCTTTGATTAACATGCCTCGGAGCCGGGACAAACACGGACGCAGACTCATGGCGACAACAATGACAACGGGTTCCACTCAAACACCACTGACGACTCTGCAATTCTGGTCCGGATATCCCCGGTTCCTGTGGCGAGCCTTGATAGCGGCGACCGATGGTTCGGCCTTGTTCTACGGTTGGATGACAACGTTAACCGCTTTGGCGCTGGTGGGTGTGAACGCTTGGGCGAAGCAGTATGCCTTGGGGATGGGAGTCACGGGACTTTCGGACCACGTTAGTTGGGGTTTGTACATCGCAAATTTTACCTTTGGTGTCGGATTGGCGGCGGGCGGCGTCATGATGGTGATCCCGGCGTATCTGTACAAAGACCGCTCGATGCACGACGTGGTGATCTTGGGCGAATTATTGGCGGTGGCCGCGATCATTATCTGCACGTTGTTTATTGCGGTCGACTTGGGGCGACCTGATCGGTTCTGGCACATTATTCCTGGTCTGGGCCGCTTCAACTGGCCAATGTCGATGTTGACGTGGGATGTGATTGTGCTCAATGGCTATTTGTTGCTTAACCTGCATATCTGTGGTTATTTGTTGTACACTCGGTTCTTGGGACGCCGGCCCAATCCCGTTTGGTACTTGCCGTTTGTCCTCTTGTCGATTGCGTGGGCAATCTCGATCCACACCGTCACGGCGTTTTTGTATCAAGGGTTGGGTGGGAGACCGTTTTGGAATTCGGCGCTGTTGGCGCCTCGGTTTCTAACGTCAGCGTTTGTTTCCGGGCCAGTCTTCTTGGTGTTGACCATGTTGATTGTGCGGCAAGTCGCGGGTTTGCGAATCCCGGTGGCTCCGATGAGGACTTTGGTTCAGATCATTCGCGTTGCTATTTTGGTCAATCTGTTGATGATGGTCTCCGAGTTGTTCACCGAATTCTACACGGGTAGCGACCATAGCTCGCACGCGAAATATTTGTTTTTTGGCCTACACGGGAAGACCGCCTTGGTCCCGTGGATGTGGTCCGCCGTAGGGCTCAACGTGTTGGCCGCGATCATGTTGTTGCATCCTTGGGCGACGCGGAAACCGGCTTGGTTTGTCGTTGCGGGCGTTTGTGCCTTTGTGGGTGTTTGGATCGAGAAGGGCATGGGCTTGATTGTGCCAGGGTTTGTTCCCAGCACTTTGCACGAGTTGGTCGAATACACTCCCACCTTGGCCGAGTGTCAAATCACTCTGGGCATTTGGGCAGCAGGTCTGATGGTTTATACTCTGGCCGTCAAGATTGCGATCCCGATTTTGCAGATCCCAATTCCGGAAGACTCCGGTCACTGATCGAGCGGCACTTGGACTATTTGTTTGGGACGACAGGATCAACGGGGCGACGAGACTAGTTCAACGACGAGACCTATGACGACTGAAATCACACCCACAACCAAGCCGAAGTCTCGTTTCTGGCGGCGTCTGTCGACCTGGACGGTCGTTGCCTTGGGCTGCTTTTCGGGACTGGGTGTGTTCACTTTCAACTATGGCGGTGGCGCGTCGTACTTGTCGGACAATCCCGCGTCGTGTGCGAACTGCCACGTGATGCAGGGGCATTTGGATTCGTGGTCGCATTCCAGTCACCATCGAGTTGCCACATGCAACGATTGCCATGTGCCCCACGATTTCCTGGGCAAGTGGTTTACGAAAGCCGACAACGGGTTTCTGCATTCGCTGGTGTTTACGACGGGGCAATTTCACGAGCCCATACAAATCAAGCCGCGCAATCGATTGGTGACGCAAAATGCGTGCCTGTATTGCCATGGCGACTTTGTTCACAACATGTTGCCACACGAAAACGGCGGCGAAATGCTGAGTTGTGTCCGTTGTCATGATTCGGTTGGGCACGCCCACAAGTAGTTAACCCAACAGACGAAACAAATCGGTCTTCGAAGGAAAAAGATGATGAAATTGACCCGGAATCGTCAAGGATCAACGATCTCGTTGGTGTTGGTGTTCTTGGCTGCTGTGATTGGCACCGCCATCGTGGCCTATGTTTTGGTGACGATGTTCGAACACAAGCAGGACGCAAAACAGGCCTTCCCTCGAGTGGTCGAGCTATCGGAAGTGAGCACGGACCCAGCTCCCTGGGGGCTGAATTTTCCTCATCAGTTCGACCAATACAAGAGCACGGCGGGCGATCAATTCTATGGCGGGTCCGCAGCGCTTCCCGACAGCAAACTAGAAGAATCACCATGGTTGAAGCGATTGTACCAAGGTTACGCGTTCAGCTTGGATTATCGACACGCTCGTGGCCACGCTTACATGTTGTACGACCAAATGGTTACCGAACGTATTCATCAGCGCAAACAAGCCGGCGCCTGTTTGCATTGCCACGCCTCGCCGGTGGTCCTGTATCGCAAAGCAGGGTTGGAAGCGATGGGGCTGCCCTCCGACGATGAGACACTGGCCAAAGAATTCAACATGGAGGCCGTGATCAAGGGTTTTGAAGTTCTGAGTCAAGAGCCGTACCATACAGTGTTAGAGAAATTGACTCATGTGCCCGATGGAACGCCACTGGGTGAAGGCAAGGAACTGTTCGAGGCCGCTCCGATCGAAGGTTTCAAGCGGGAGGACATTCCGGAAGGGCACTTCCAACTGACGGAAGCGCATCCCGTGAGCTGCATCGACTGCCACGATCCCAAGACCATCAAGCTGCGGATCAGTCGACCGGGTTTCATCAAGGGTATCGCGGCCCTGGCCAAGAGCGACGGCGATGTCCCGCACCTGCCTAGCATTGCCAAGTGGCGCAGCGGCGATCGAGCGACGGACTACGATCCAAATGCCTTGGCCTCGCGCCAAGAAATGCGGACGTTTACCTGTGCCCAATGCCACGTTGAGTACTACTGTGCGCCGTTGGATGTACTGGAATTCCCCTGGGGGCACGGACTGCGACACGAAGACTTGGAGCGGCATTGGGAAGAAAAGAAGTTCCCGGATGGCAGCGAGTTCAAGGACTACGTGCATACCGACACGGGAGCACCCGTCTACAAAGTCCAACACCCCGAGTTCGAACTGTGGAGCCAAGGGACGCACGCGCGAGCCGGGGTCAGCTGCGCGGATTGCCACATGCCGTACGAACGAGTAGGAGCCATGAAACTCAGCAATCACAACGTGCGGAGCCCGATGGAGAACATCAACAACGCCTGTCAAACCTGTCACAACGTTCCCGAGCAGGACCTGCGAGATCGTGTGACCGGGATTCAAGACCGGACGAAGCAGATCATGGAAATGGCCGCCAAAGCCATGGAGGACATGTTGGATGCGGTCAAAGAATGCAAGGACCGCGGCGCGACACCGGAGCAGTTGCAGGAAATTTACGTATTGCAACGCAAGTCGATGTGGCGATTGGACTACATCAGCAGCGAAAACTCGAAAGGTTTCCACGCCGCCCAAGAGGCCGCTCGCTGTTTGGCGGAATCGATCGACTACAGTCGCCTAGCCCAAACCAAAGCGATGGAACTGGCTCGAGCCTTGCCGGACCCGATTCCAGCGGCTCCCGCTCAATAACTTCGCCGGTAGACCATGGACCTGAGGTTCGGTATAGTAGCGGCCAGACAAGGGTGGCCGCTGTGCCGCTCGGTATCGCTGACGAACCTTGGACCTTGATCGAGACATTTCCATGGCCTCTGCTCACAAAATTTTGATTGCGGATGACAATCAGGCGAACTGCGAGCTGTTGGAAGCTTATTTGTCCGGATTGGACTGCGAGATCGAAGTTGCTGAAGATGGCCAAGCGACACTGGACCGGGTCGCTTCGTTTCAACCGGACTTGATTTTGCTGGACGTGATGATGCCCAAGTTCAGTGGGTTTGAAATTTGCAAGAAGCTGAGAAGCGATCCCGCGACCAAGTCGATCATGATCTTGATGGTGACGGCATTGAACGAGTTGGGTGATATTCAACGAGCCGTGGAAGTTGGAGCGGACGATTTTGTTTCCAAACCGGTCAATCGCGTCGAGTTGTTAAAACGCGTCGAAAACATGTTGGCCTTGAAGAATGTCACTGACGAAAACGAACGCCTGCGACAATACATCGAACGAATGGAAGCCAGCCGGCTGGTTAATTGAGATTTGAGATCTGACTTAGGCGTTGGGATGGACGACGACCTTCATTGTATTGGGGATGCCTTGATAGAGTCGTTCCATCCAACCCGGCATCTCATCCAATGTGCAGCGAGCCGAGATGATCGGCGCGACATCGATGCTGCCGTCCGCCATCCAAGCCAAGGCCTGGTCGTATTCGCCGGACGAAGCGCAGCTGCCGTGCAACGTTAATTCACCCGCGACGACTTTTTGCAGAGGGATCTCGACTCGGGGCGAGACATTGCCGACCAAAACGACATGCCCACCTTTTCTCGCGAGCTGAATCGCTTGCTCGACGGTCGTTTGAGCACCCACGACTTCGTAGACGTGTTGCGGTCCTCCTTGATCGGACCAGGCAAGAACTCCGGCGGCCAGAGTCGATGAGTCGGCCAAAAAAGTTGCCTCTGCCCCGAATTGCTTGGCGAGCCCAAGTCGATTGGGGTCCAAATCGATGGCGGCGATCGACTGCACGCCACTGGCTCGCAAAGCTTGGACAACCAACAAGCCAATCATTCCTGTTCCGACGACCATGCATGCATCGTTCGGTTGTGGGTTCGAACGCCGCACGGCGTGGATCGCCACGCTCACGGCCTCGGCCAAAGCGGCCTGCTCCATCGTCACGGATTCGGGGACTGGATAGGCGATGCGTGCCGGGACCGCAACTCGTTGGGCGAACGCGCCGTGGCGTCGATATTCTCCGCAGGAAACGCCAAGAACCTGTCGATGTTCACACAGGTTGATTCGGCCTTGCTGACACATGTCGCATCGTCCGCAAAAGACCGTCGAGTCGAGCGCGACGCGTTGTCCGACGTGCAGGTCCTTAACGTCGCTGCCGAGTTCCAGAATTGTTCCAGCGGCTTCATGGCCCATGACAAGCGGAGGAATTCGGCGTCCCGTCGAACCGTCGAACCCATGAATGTCGCTGCCGCAGATTCCGACGGCCTCGACACGAACCAAGACTTCATCGGGACCCGGGACCGGATCGGGGAAATTTTCTTGCAGTTCGAGGCGTTTGTATTCGTTCATGACGAGGGCGCGCATGGGGCATCTCTCCAATAGGCATGGCGAATTTTTTCAGGTCTGTTCACCTGCGATGGGTTTGTCGGACTTTATACAAACGACTGTAACGTTGGTTTGATCACCAGTTCCCAAACGTGGGCACGAGGCGGCAGACTCGCGACGAATCCGACGGCGGCGGCGACGTCCTCGGCCTTCAGCATCGTGTTCCGATGTTCTTGGCTCACGGGCTTTGGACGATATTGCATGATGGGCGTATCGACTTCGCCTGGATGAATCACGGTGACGCGAATTCCGTTGACGCGTTCTTCTTCCCCGATCGCGATGCCCATCGCGGCCATGGCGAACTTCGAAGCGTTGTAAGCAATGCCTCCCAACGGTGACGCTCGGAGACCGGCGATCGAGCCGATCTGGATGATCAGTCCATCGCCCATGCGACGCATTCCAGGCACGACCAAGTAAGTGCAATTGAACGCACCGGTGGCGTTGGTTTGAAGCAGCTTGTCCCATTCTTCGGGAACAAGGTCGGCCATCGAGCGACGCGGGACATTGAGCCCGGCCGCGTTCACCAGAAGTCGCACCGCGCCCAAGCGTTCCACGATTTGTTGATGCACCCGTGTCGCTGCGGCGCGGTCGGCAACATCCAAGGGGAACGCGAGAAAGCGACCGTCGTTCCGGGAGGAGATCACCTGTTCCAGCTTGTTGGCGTCTCGCCCCGAAATGGCCACGGTCCAACCCGCGTTAGCCAAGACCTGGGCCGACGCGGCTCCAATGCCACTGCCACCGCCGGTCACCCAAGCTACTTTTTGCTCCGACACTCGATGTGCTTTCTAAAAGAGGATCAATCCTGAACGATGCGGCACCGTCGCAAGATTTCGGACGGCGACATTAGATAACTCGTGTAAAACGGCCCAAATTCAGCGAACAACGCGCTCGCTTCGTCAAAACGCATTTGGTACACAATGTCTTTCAAGTACATGGGATTTTTGGCCCAGAGAGTAACGCCCCATTCCCAGTCTTCGAGCCCGACACCGACCGTAATCAACTGCGTCACCTTGCCCATGAATTGGATCCCGCTTCGCGCGTGTTCGGCCATCATTTCGTTCCTAGCCGAAAACGGCAAGGCGAACCAATTGGCTCCCGGGTCGCGACGTTTGTTCATTGGGTAAAAACACGAGACCGGCCAATCAGGAAATGTCGGGCAAAGGCGGTGCTTGTTCATGCTCGGGAGGCGCTCTTCATAACCACGCACGCGAGCCTTGAATTCCGGTGATGCCGGATCCAGTCCCTCGTGTTGCAACTTATCCGAGAACTGTTGAACGCTGGGGACATACTCCGAGATTTCCGACATCGACACAAACGAGTCGGTCGGCACCAAACACGGCCCAAACTGGCTCGCCAACATGGCCTGATGAAGACCTTCGATCCGCAGCGGGTCTTTGTCCAAGACCATCAAACTGAAGTCCGCCTTGGACCCGGCCACCAAGCCCAGTTGCGTTCTGGTGGGCCAATCTTGGAACCGATGGTCGCTGGAACCGGGATCGCCGCCATGATCGTTGTTCACGGGGCCGAATAAACCGCAAAACTCGGCGGCAGCCTCCGTCAACTCGTGATTGGACATTTCTTGCAATAAGCCGCGATCCCACGAATAGAAGAAATGGCTACAGTGGAAGCCATGGGTCGGCTCCAACGAGATTGGGATCTCTTGACTCGCGGGGCCGTATTTCGAATGTTTTGCTTGATCGGTCACGTGGTCTTTCCTCGTCGGCAGTCTTGGTTAGGAGCGAACGTCGGCCAACTACAGGTGCCATGTCTGAACCGCCAATCTTTTTGGCGGTTCTTCGTCACCGTTTGGCCGCTACTTGGATTCCTGGGCTAAAAGTCGTCGTACACATTCGAGAAGTCGTTCCATCGGAAATGGCTTGCGGATGTATTCGTCCACGCCCAACAGTTCCGCATAGTCTTGGTGACGTTCACCTTCGTTTGCAGTGATGATGATGACCCGCGGCGGTGTGGTTTCATTTTCGCGCAATTTCTCCAGCACCAGAAAACCGCTGCGTTTGGGCATCATCAGGTCCAGAATCACCAAGTCCGGTCGCTCCGTTTCGGCGACCGCCAACCCTTGATTGCCATCGCGAGCGACCACGACCTCGTAACCCTGGTTGCGCAACGCCAAGCGGATGCTTTGGGCAACCTCCGGGTCGTCATCCACCACAAGAATTCGCGAAGCGCGCTGATTTGGAGAATTGCCGGTGACGGAGGGAGTCGAATCCATAACGGTGGGCTCGTCATTTCAAAACAGGCGGGACAGTCAAACCAGAGCGGAGAACGATGACGCAGAGAATGGAATTTCGGAAATCGAAATTCCTGTGTCACCGATCTTTGATCCGGTTCGCGTTGACCCAGAGTGTCTGGTCAACCACGTCCGCATTCTAACCCAACGATACCGACTTCAGAAAGCGGACCAAACGCCATCAGTGATTGAGATCAGACTCTTCGATCACGCGGAAGCCTTTGCGTTGCAGGGTGTCTGCGGCAATCTCGCAGTTGTCGACCATCAACGCGACGGCATGTTTGCCATTTTGCAAGCCAATCAGCGGGTAAGCTTGAACCAGGTTGATTTCAGAACTCAATAACGCGGTGCAGATTCGCAGCAACGGTTGCGGGTCATTGGGCAATTCCACGGCTACCAAATCGCTTTCGATCATAGCCAGCCCGGCTCGCTCCAGGATTTCGCGACCGCGCTCGGGGTCGGTCAGAACCAAACGAACCAGCGAGCATTCGGTCGAGTCGTGGATGTTGATCGCCACGATTCGCACCCCCGTGCCGTCGAACTTGCGGAGCAACTCCATCAAACGACCAACTTTGTTCTCCAAGAACACCGTGAATTGGCGAATTGTCGGATAATCGCGTCCGCGGAGCGTGGAAATGTCGTAGCCGTCGTCTTCACCGTCGTTGTCTTGCATCATTGCTGGATTCAGGTTCCGTTCGCGGGGGTTACCTTGTTTTTGGTCGGGCAACCGTTAATGTAATCAAACCCTTTGCCCTGCCAACAGCGTTTCGGAAAAACCGTGGCAAAAAGGTGGACCAACCCTCGCCCACCGCGCCTTTTCGAGTCGCGGAGGGGTCGAAGTTTAGCTGACTCGGCGAAACCCCGAATAACGATCGAGATGCACCCGTTGAATCCGTTACAAAAGTTCCAGCTTGAAGTTCGGGTGCGGTACCAGGAGACGGATGCTCAAGGTCGAGTCCACCATGCCACATACCCCAATTACTTCGAATGTGCTCGGGTGGAAATGCTGCGAGCCGCTGGGATTTCCTACGCGGACTTGGAAAGTCAGGGCGTGATCCTGGTCGTCACGGAACTAGGGTGCAACTATTTGGGCGGGGCCGTTTTCGACGATTTGCTAGTCGTGGCCGTTGAAACGGTGCGAGCCAAAGGGACGCGGATCCAGCATCAATACTCGATTTGCCGCGGTGAAGAGGTATTGGTGACCGGCCACACGGTGGTTGCCTGCATCAACCCGCAGGGACGCCCACAACCACTGCCGGACTTTCTGCGTTCCATTCCGAGTGCTTAGAAAACAAAGGACTGCGAAATGCCAGATTATAAGGCCATTTATGATGCCGTGATTGCGCGGGAAGAAAACTACAACCGCCCGGAAAACTCGCCCGGGTTTCTCAACTGCCAACAGGCTTACCGGGAATTGTCCAGCGTGAGTGGGCGGGCCCTGGATCTCGGATGTGGGGTCGGTTTTGTGGTCGAATTGTTGACGGAAACTGCCTTTTGGTTGGAACCTTGGGGAGCTGATATCAGCGAGGTCGCGGTCGAACGGGCCCGGCAACGATTGGCAAAGAAACAGGTGCCATCGTCGCGGATTGCCCTCCTAAGGGATCAACACTTGCCGTTCGAGGATTCGTTTTTTTCGCTCGTCACTTGTTTCGACATGATGGAACATTTGGACGAAGCGGATGTGCGGCAGACCCTGAACGAAATCCAGCGGGTGGTCCGGCGCGGCGGTCTTATGTTCGCTTCGGTTTCGTGTCGGCCTTCAGGTTATGCCGACCAATTCGGCGACAATTTGCATCGCACGGTTCGCGGACTCGATTGGTGGGTAGGTGAAGTCGATCCGGACCGCGCGGAATACGACAAACATCGCAACCAATTCTTGATGTGGAAGACTTGCCGCAAGAGTTAATGGCCGCAGCGAATCGGCCACAGACGCATCCCATCGTCGGGAGGGACAAGATGAAGTTCGAATGGCCGCTTGGCTGGGTTGGCAAGTTCCGGAATCTGCTATACTGCGAGCGTTCGGAATGCCGGGGCATCAAATTTGGAACAGTGACGTAGAAACTCGAAATATGACTCCGACGACCACCTTGGAACCCGCTCTGTTGGCCCTGATTCACGGGAAATTGCGGTTGTTCTATGATTTGACCGAACAAGCGACTCGGGCACCCAAACAGGTTGAGTTCGCTCGGCACCGCGAACAACAATATCGACAGAAGCTGGAGTCCATGACGCAACAGTTGCAAGAATTGCGGCGAAAAGCGAAAGACAAACAGATCGAACTTGGCTCGCGGGAAACGCAAGTCAAAAAAATGCAACTGCAGCAAGATGGTGCGGCGAACAATCGCGAGTACGCGCTGTTGGGCGACGCGGTCAAGGCCATCATTGCCGCAAATGATGTCATGGGCGTGGAGCTATTCGAATTGTTGGAGCAAGTCGACGCGGAAGTGCTGCGTGAGAAGCAGGCCACCGAGGTTCTGGCCAAAGCCGTCGTCGAGACCAATTCCACGTTCGAACAAACCGCTGAAACCGTCCAGCGGTTGGAGCGAGAAATCAAAGTTGTCGACGGCGAACTACGCGACCTATTCGCCAAGATCCCGGGCGATTTGCACGCCGAATTGCAGCGAAAAAGACCCGCTCTCCGCGAGAAAACCGTCGCGCCCGTGGATGATGGGGCGTGCAGCAGTTGTTGGCAGATAATTACCCCGCAAATGCGCTCGGCACTAACGTTGAAGCAGCTCTTTCTTTGCCCAGGTTGTGGGGCACTGTTGTTCATGCCGCCGTCGTAAGATTGCCCGAAGCTATTCGTTATTCGGCCTGTGAATGTTCGAGGACTTCCATGCGGCAGCCACACGGGCCACTCGGAAGCTCCCAAAGTCACGTATCGGTCTGCTCTCGCTTCGGAGTTCGGTCCGACCGCCAATGGGGCGAGTTGGTTTGGGGTGCGTTGTCTTGAATCGAGCTGGCCGGACGGGAGCTAGTCTGCGGTGAGTTGGATCGAATGTTCTTTTCGCCCAGATCTGAATCCAACGAGTCTGGCTGGTAATCAGGTTGCCGCGATTTCAATAGTTCCAGATCATACGCTTCCAAAATCGCCGCTTGAATTCGCTCCCTCGACTTGGCGTTGATTGGATGAGCGATGTCGATGAAACCACGACTTCGTTCGGGTAATTTCGATTGGCTCATCGGAGGCAGTTTCGTGCCGCACTCCGCACAAAACTTGGAACCCAAGTTATTCTTGGACCCGCACGCGGAACAATTGGCCGTTACCCTTCGGCTGGGCATGGCCACAAACGGGCCGCTTGCTCCTTGAATGATTCGAATATCGCGAACCACGAAAGCTCGGTCGAAGGTGACCGTGCAAAAAGCCAACAGTTGCTCATCAGGTCCGTTTATTAGGCTTACTCTGACCTCGGATACGTTCATGTTAGTTCCCACCCATTGGAGTTACTGCCACCGGTCTCACAACGTCGACCCGTCCAACATTTTGCCCCCGCAAACGATTGGCGGCCCAAACCGCCTGCCGCCGATGTCTGAATGCCGCGAACCAGCAACTCCCACTGCCAGTCATCAAATGTGTCAAAGGATACGATCGACCGCAGCACGCACTAACGATTTCCAAATCCGGCCGCAATCGAACCGCCGCCGGTTGCAAATCGTTCCCTGCCATCGCCGCCCAACCAATTGTACCTATCTTCAGTGAGCTTGCCAACTCTTTTTTTTCATTTATTTCCAATAAATCGCTCGCAGCCGCCCCCGTTTTCGATCGATCGCTTGCCAGTTCCGCAAAAACAGCGGGGGTCCCGAGTCCAAATGGCGGCCGAACGATCGTGAACCAGACCGAGTTTGAAACTTCGAACGGTTCGACAATTTCGCCGCGTCCGGAGCACGCAGCCGCCTGAGGTTGAGTAAAGAAGGCAATATCACTGCCGTAATGGGCCGAAAACGCTGCGAGCTGTTTCCAAGTCCAGCCCAGGTCGAAGAGCTCGTTTAACAGAAGCAACGTTGCCGCAGCGTTGGACGAGGCGCCGCCCAAACCACCGCCGGCCGGAATGGATTTTTGCAGTACAAAATGCACCCCAGCGGAAACCCCACAATGCTTGAGAAACCCGACAGCGATTCGCACGATCAGATTTTGTTCGTCGGTCGGTATCTTGGAGACGGCGTCAACATGTCCCGAAAAATCGAACCGTTCGTGGACTTCCAGCGTTACGCCTTGAGGTTTTTGGACAACCGCCAGCCAATCGCCCAGCGAAACGGGCAGCATCACGGTTTCGAGTTGATGGTAGCCGCTGGGCAATCGCGAACCGACTCGCAACAATAAATTCAGTTTGGCAGGTGAAAAGCGTCGAATCATGACGTCCAAATTTAGCTTCTATGCTAGACAAAGGTATCGCAGCAATTGTTGCCGCAACTTTCGCCAGTTTCCCAACGGTCAATTGTAAGTTACCATGTAAACGTTTCGCTTGCAAACAAATTTTGGCGTATTTATTTGTTATGACGAATTGTCCATGCAGATGAGACCGGACAGACACTGGAGCCGATACAATTGCAACAGGAATCAACGAACTTGAAAAATGATCTAGCAACCTTTGCTCGGGGTTTTCTCATGGGCGTGGCTGACGTCGTTCCCGGTGTATCGGGCGGAACAGTTGCGTTGCTGACCGGGATCTATCCTCGATTGATCAACTCGCTTGCAGGTTGCGGGTGGGAGTCGGTGCAGTTACTTTTTCGTCGGCGTTGGTCAGAATTTGCCACGCGAGTTGATTTGCGATTCTTGTCGTGTTTGGCGGTTGGGATTGGGGCGGGTTTGGTGCTCACGATTCTGACGGTGGTTCGTATGTTGAAACACGATGCAGCAAGACCACATGTCTTGGCAGCGTTTCTGGGAATGCTACTCGCGGGCACCTGCTTGATGGCCTATCGGTTGCTCAGCAATACTGCGGTTATGAGTGACGATCGCTCGGGTGCCAAAATTCATCCAGGGCATTGGGGATGGGCGGTGGTTGGTTTGGCGATTGCTTTGGCGATCAGTCTTAGTCAGCAAGCTCAGTCCGTGACGCAACCCTCGCTGGTGTACTTGTTTTTCTGTGCGGTCGTCGCCATCTCGGCCATGATCCTTCCTGGAATTAGTGGCGCCATGTTGATGTTACTGATGGGTGTCTACGGCTTCATGGTGCATATCCCCGAGGAGTTGTTGCACGGCGAAAACGTTTGGTGGAACTTCGTTTATCTGCTCACATTTGCGGCCGGTTGTTTGACTGGATTGATGACGACCACCAAAGTCCTGCGGTGGATGCTGAAACATTGGCCCATTCGAGTGACTTGCTTCCTATTCGGATTGATGATCGGGACTGTCCCCAGCCTCTGGCCGCTACAAGTCAATCGCACTCCGGACGAACCCAAATTGGCACTGCGAGTCTACGAAAACCGCTGGCCGGACTTGACTTCACTGAGCGACGGAGCGGTGGGCATGACCGCCATTTTCCTAGGCGCCGCCGTCTTGACGTTAAGTCTCTTGGCAAATCCCAAGACATCCAAGTAGGTTGTACGGCGAGCGTGAAGGGGCGGAGGGAGTCGGGCGAGTTTTCCGTAATTGGGGGCCTAGCTAGCTGCGGCCCAGGCCGGTTCTTGCTACATTGGAGCATTGTCCCAGATGGGACCAAACCCATTGGAAGTGGGGCGTTTGTTCTCGGGTTGATTTCCGTGCGGGAGAGAATCAGAACCCGTCGGAGAAAATGCCAGGGAAGCCGATGGTGGAAATGGAACCCCAAAAACGAAGCCTCGATAAGGAAACTGTGATATGGATCGCTGGGTAGTTCGCCAAAGGGCCGCGTTGAAATTGGTTGCTTTGGGATTTTCTTGGCTATTGGCAACCCCCTGCGTCGCTGACGATTTGTGGCCGCAGTGGCGCGGGCCCGCCGGCACTGGAATTGTTCCTGCTAGCAACTTCCCGTCCGAATGGTCCAACGAGAAGAATGTGCTGTTCCGCTTTCCATTGCCGGGCCCGGCGGGTTCGACTCCCGTAATCGCCGGGGATCGCATCTTCCTGACCACGGCTGCGGGAGATGACTTGCACTTGCTATGCATTTCTACCGGCGGCACCGAATTGTGGAACCGCAAGGTAACGACTGGAAATCAGACGGCTCGGGTCGATGAAGGGAACTCAGCGTCGCCTTCGCCGATCACCGATGGCACGCATGTTTGGGCGATGTTTGGCGACGGGAGTTTTATTTGTTTTACGATCGATGGCGAAGAGGTCTGGCGACGAGAACTTCAACAAGACTATGGCGCGTTTGACATCCAGTTCGGGATGACGTCGACCCCCGTGATGCACAACGGGATCATCTATTTGCAGTTGATTCACGGCCCTTGGAATCGCGAACCGAGCTTGGGAGTCCTCGCGGCATTGGATGCCAAATCGGGCGAGCAAAAATGGCAAGTCGAACGGCGAACCGACGCGATCTCGGAGAACAAACACTCGTACGCTTCTCCCGTCATTTACGACGATGCCACACACAAGTACTTGGTCAGTCATGGAGCCGACTACGTGACCGGTCACGATCTGGAAACCGGCGCCGAGGTCTGGCGTTGCGGCGGGCTAAATCCTTCCAGCAATTACAACGAGTACTTGCGATTTGTGGCGTCCCCCGCCGTTGGCCCCGGATTGATCGTAGCTCCGACGGCAAAAGGCGGACCTGTGGTCGCTATTCGACCCGGCGGGCACGGAGATATTACTTCGTCGGAGTTCGTGGCCTGGAAGGCTGAAGAAACAACTCCCGATGTGCCTTCGCCGATTGTAACGAACGAGTATGTCTACCTGTGCCGTGAGAATGGCGTAGCGGTTTGCCTTGATGCGAAAACCGGAGACGCTCTCTACAAGGAACGCACCAACAACCACAATCATCGCGCGTCGCCCGTCCTGAGTGGAGATCGATGGCTGATTACCAGCCGTCGAGGTGTCGTTACGGTCCTCAAGGCCGGCCCTGACTTCAAGGTTTTGGCTAGCAACGACATGAAAGAACCAATCGCGTCGTCGCCGGTGATTATCGGGGATCGCTTGTATATTCGGTCTTTTGACGCCCTCTATGCGATTGGCACCAAATAGCCGACGATACCCGCCACAGAGACTGGATCAAGGCCCGAAATAGGTTCGGGCCTCGGCTGTCTCAGGCGAGTACGAGCGGAATTTGTCCCCAATTATGAATCGCGATGCTATCAGAAATATTGTCATCATTGCCCACGTCGACCATGGAAAAACCACTCTGGTAGACTGTTTGCTAAGGCAAAGCGGTCAGTTCCGCGACTCGCAGCTCGAAGGCGAGCGGATCCTCGATTCGAACGATTTGGAACGTGAACGCGGCATCACGATCTTGGCCAAGAACATTTCGATCCCTTATCTCGGGACGAAAATCAACATTATCGATACGCCCGGCCACGCGGATTTTGGCGGTGAAGTGGAACGCGTGCTGCAAATGGCGGATGGCGCCTTGCTGTTGGTCGATGCCGCGGAAGGTCCAATGCCTCAAACTCGATTTGTCTTATCCAAGGCTTTGGAACATGGCCTGCGGCCAATCGTGGTTATTAACAAGATCGATCGACCGGATTCCCGCGCAATGGAGGTGGTCGACGAAACGTTGGCACTGATCATTGAATTGGGTGGCGATGCTCACTGGGAGAGTTTTTGCCACGTCTTTGCGTCCGCAAGAGTCGGCTTCGCAAAATACAATTTGGACGATCCGGACGGCACGACCATGCAGCCGATCTTGGACTTGGTCCTGAAGAATGTACCGCCTCCGAAGATCGATCCACGTCCCGAGTTTCGGATGCGAGTCACAACGCTCGATTGGTCCGAATACGTGGGACGGATCATGATCGGCCGCATCGAGTCGGGTACGATTCACAAGAACGATACGGTGTCGGTTATCGTTGCTGATGGCTCGGTCCATCAAGAAAAAGTGGCGCAAGTATTTGTGTTCGACAAACTGGGCCGAACCGAGGTCCTCGAAGCGGATGCGGGCGACATCGTCGCGCTAGTTGGTTTGCAGAACGCAGATATTGGGGATACGATCACCGACCCAAACTTCTTGGTGCCTTTGCCGCGGATTGCCGTCGATCAACCGACGCTGCAAATGATGTTCACAATCAACTCGTCGCCGTTGGCAGGCCGCGATGGCAAATACGTGACTGGCCGGCAACTCCGAACACGACTGTTCAAAGAACTGGAACGCAACGTCGCATTGCGCGTCGAAGAAACAGAACAAGGCGACCGGTACGCGGTATCAGGGCGTGGCGTGCTGCACTTGTCGGTACTGATCGAAACGATGCGGCGCGAAGGTTTCGAATTGAGCGTCGGCAAACCGCAAGTATTGACCAAATACGAAAATGGCATTCGTATGGAGCCCTCGGAACATTTGGTCGTGCACGTACCGACCGAATATTTCGGGTCAGTGATGGAAGCGATCGGAAACCGTCGCGGCGACCTGATCGAAATGACCGGGCGCGGTGATCAGACAGTCGCGCATTTCGACATCCCCTCTCGCGGTTTGATTGGACTTCGGGCGCGGTTGTTGAACGCGACCAAAGGGACGATCGTGATGAATCATCGCTTCAAGGAGTTTCGCGAAGTGGATGGTAAACTGCCGGGTCGGCAAAACGGTGCTTTGATTGCCAATATGGCCGGCAAAGCCGTGGCCTATTCGCTGTTCAACCTACAAGCTCGCGGTGAGATGTTTGTTTCTCACGGTGACGAAGTTTACGAAGGTATGGTCGTGGGTGAGCACTGTCGCAACAACGACCTTCCCGTCAACACCACAAAAGAAAAGCAGTTAACCAACGTTCGCGCTGCCGGCAGCGACGAAAATATTATTCTGAAGCCACCGCGAAAAATGTCACTCGAGGAAGCCCTCGAATATATCGAAGACGACGAGTGGGTCGAAATCACGCCCAAGACCATTCGCATTCGCAAAGCCATTCTGTCGGAGTCCGAGCGTCGCCGCCGCGGCCGAGTGGCGAACGTTTAGGACTTATCTAACGCTGAATTCCTTCTCGCTTTCACTTCTTAAGGGGCTTGCGATTTGGGTAGCAGGTACGGCAAATCTCGCATTTCGTGCCATCGCAGCCTCGCGCTGAACAGTGTTGGCGGCCATAGTAAATGATTTGCAAGTGCAGTTCATTCCAACGACTCTGAGGAAAGAGTCGTTTGAGGTCGCGTTCCGTTCGCTCGACACTGTGACCGTTGGACAAACCCCAACGTGCAGCCAGGCGATGTATGTGTGTATCGACGGGGAAGGCGGGAACCCCAAACGCTTGAGCCATGACGACACTGGCTGTCTTATGTCCAACTCCAGGCAACGCCTCCAACGCTGCCCAATCCGCCGGAACGTTCCCCTCGTGTTGCTCGACAAGAATTCTGGACAGACCGACAATCGACTCGGCTTTCCGCGGCGTCAATCCACATGAGCGAACGATCGCGTCGACGTCCGTGACCGACTGTTGCGCCATGGACTGCGGATTATCCGCGAGGCGAAACAAAGCGGGCGTCACTTGATTGACTCGTTCGTCCGTACATTGCGCGCTGAGTAGAACTGCCACCAACAACGTGTATGGATCGCGGTGGTACAACGGAATCGGCGGAGCAGGATAGAGTTCCTGCAATTGACGATCCACATACGACGCTCGCTCGATCCTCTTCATCCTCACTAGCTTTCAGCTCAAGTCGTGAATTTTAGCCAGCCGGCTCTCGACCCTTTTCGGACAACCCACTACGACGATGGTCGCGATGTGGTTCGACGAATGGAAAAATGCCGAGTTTGCCCAGCATTCTGGGCCGTTAATAATTCCGCCAATAGTCCGACTGACAGCAACTGGCTGCCAAGCAGCAAGGCGCCCAGGGCATACAAAACAATCGGGCGCTGATGCAAAGGGCTCCAGACCTCCGGGTCCAGGACTTCCATTTGACGCAGGCCCCAGTAGCCTGCCATTGTGGCCAATCCCAAAAATCCCAACAACAAACTTGCACCACCCATCAATCCAATCAGGTGTTGTGGACGCTGGCGATAGTTGGTCAACATGACGACCGTCATCAGATCCAACAACCCGCGATAGATCCGCCGCCAACCGTACTTACTCTTCCCGTGTTGGCGGGCCCGATGTTGGACACTGATTTGCCCGATTCGGAATCCGAAACTCGCGGCTAGTACCGGAACAAACCGATGCAGTTCTCCGTAGATCCGAACTTCGTCAAACACCTCTCGACGATAACATTTGAAACCGCAGTTGTGGTCCTTGAGTTTGACACCGGTTAATTTCCCAACCAGGAAGTTAAAAACTCGCGAAGGAATCGTCTTGTCTAGTGGATCATTGCGGACCTGCTTCCAGCCGCTGACAACATCGAGACCTTGCTCAAGTTCGTGCAGGAATCGCGGGATTTCGGCTGGGTCGTCTTGCAGATCTGCGTCCATCGTGATGACGACGGGAAAACGAGTCGCCGCGACACCAGCGGTCAGCGCCGCGGCTTTGCCAAAGTTTCGGCGAAACTGGATTCCGCTGACTTCGGGGTGCAACTCCGCCAGTTGTTCGATCCGAGCCCAAGACTCGTCGGTCGAACCGTCGTCGACAAAAACAACTTCCCAAGAACTTGTAATTCCGGATACCGCCGTTACGATTTCGGACATCAACTGCAGGAGGCTGTCCTGTTCATTGAACACCGGGATGACGACCGAGAACGCTGTTGTCATTCAGTTGCCGTTATTCTTCCAATAATTGCTTGACGATCTCGGTGATCCGATAACCACCGTTCGCGCTCTGCCAATTTAGTTCATCTTGCCGCCATATTCTAATGTAGCCGCGTTTCTCTACAACATAAGCAGTAGCCTCCGATGGGCAAACACCGCTTGAATTGCCATTTGGAGGGGCGATTCTCGGGGGCAGTCACGTATCAGTCGAGGCTCGGTCTTACGGTTATTGACACCGGTAGTTCCGTCAGCCACAATGCTCACGCCAAATCTATGGGTTCTGGATACAATGCTGCAAGAAAGTAGATTCGAGGCTGATTGATGGCACGGGACCGACAAGAAGGACTCCAACAGCGGCGGTGGGGCGAGACGCTGCGACAGGATAATTGGTGGGCCGAACCCCTTGTGGTTTTCTCGATTCTGTCGGCGTTTCTTATCTATTCGACGTGGGCGGCTTTTCAGAATGCCCACTTCGAACATCAAAACTATCTATCGCCATTTTACTCGCCGGTACTTTGGGGCGATTCCCACCACAGTTGGTTCGGCGCCAAACCCTCGTGGTGGCCTGGGTTTATACCTTTTTCACCTGCACTGTTAATCTTGCCATTTCCGGCGGGGTTTCGGTTGACTTGCTACTACTACCGGGGAGCCTATTACAAATCGTTTTGGGCTGATCCACCGGCGTGTGCGGTAGGAGAGCCGCGAAACAATTATCTGGGTGAACGCTACTTCCCGTTGGTGATCCAGAATATTCACCGTTACTTCCTGTATTTTGCGATGATCTTCTTGGTTTTTCTAGCCCATGATGCCTACCTGGGATTTTGGTTCGATAATGACAATGACGGGAGTTTCAGCAACTTTGGAATCGGTGTGGGTACGATTGTGCTGTGCGTCAACGTTCTCTTGCTAGGATCGTATACGTTTGGCTGCCACTCGCTTCGGCATTTGGTTGGTGGAGCGTTGAACAAACTCTCTGGTTCTCCGATCCGAAGTAAATGTTATAGCTGCGTTAGCAGGTTAAACGGACAACACATGAGATGGGCTTGGTTTAGCCTGTTTTGGGTCGCGTTTTCGGATATTTACATTCGTCTTTGTTCGATGGGTATTTGGCACGACTTCAGGATTTTTTAATGGCGGATGTTGAAACGGTCGAGCATGACGTATTGGTCATTGGTGCGGGCGGCGCTGGATTGCGAGCGGCTATTGAAGCTTCCGGAATGGGCGTCTCCGTAGGCTTGGTTTGCAAGTCGTTGCTTGGCAAAGCACACACGGTTATGGCCGAAGGTGGCATGGCTGCGGCTTTGGCCAACGTTGACGAACGAGATTCTTGGCGGACGCATTTTGCCGACACCATGCGGGGCGGTTACTATCTCAATAACTGGCGCATGGCCCAGATTCATGCCCAGCAAGCTCCCGACCGAGTGCGAGAACTGGAGGCTTGGGGGGCCGTCTTTGATCGCACCGAATCGGGCAAGATCAACCAAAGAAACTTCGGCGGGCATGCTCACCCACGGTTGGCTCACGTTGGCGACCGTACCGGGCTGGAAATGATCCGCACCTTGCAAGATCACGGGATTCACCAAGGCATTGATGTACACATGGAATGTACCGTCACGCACCTTTTCAAGGACGGCGGCCGCATTGCGGGTGCGTTTGGATATACGCGCGAGTTGGGTAAATTCGTGGTCTTCAAAGCCAAAGCCGTGGTGATGGCGACCGGTGGAATTGGTCGAGCTTACAAGATCACAAGCAACTCATGGGAATACACGGGTGATGGTCAAACGGTGGCCTATGACGCCGGCGCTGAATTAGTCGACATGGAATTCGTGCAATTTCATCCGACCGGAATGGTTTGGCCGCCCAGCGTCAGAGGAATTCTAGTAACCGAGGGAGTTCGTGGCGAAGGTGGAATTCTGAAGAACAATGCCGGCCAGCGGTTTATGTTTGGCGACATTCCGGACAACTATAAAAGTTCCACAGCCGACACTCCCGAAGAAGGTTGGCGGTATGTTACCAAGTCCGACAAGACCGCTCGGCGTCCCCCCGAGCTGTTGACTCGGGATCACGTAGCTCGCTGTATTCGTCGTGAAGTGCGCGAAGGCCGTGGTTCGCCGCATGGTGGAGCTTTCTTGGACATCGCGTGGATCAAAGAGAAGATACCCAACGCGGAAGCTCATATCAAGAAAAAGCTGCCCAGTATGTACCACCAATTCAAAGAGTTGGCGGGAATCGATATTACAAAGGAACCGATGGAAGTCGGACCAACCACCCATTACGTCATGGGGGGCATTCGAGTCGACGGTGAAACGCAAATGACGGCGGTTCCCGGATTGTTCGCCGCGGGCGAGTGTGCGGCTGGGTTGCATGGCGCGAACCGGTTGGGTGGGAATTCACTTTCGGATCCCATAGTCTTTGGAAAATTGGCCGGTGAACATGCCGCCAATTTTGCCAAACAGAACGGTGCTGCTTCCGTTTCTCCGGAAGAGATCGAGAAAGCGCACCGCAATGCGTTGGCTCCGCTGGATTCCAGTCGAGCGACCATCCCTGGCGGCGCTTATCAAGTGCAATACGAGTTGCAAGATCTCATGCAGGACAAAGTCGGTATCGTGCGCACCGAGTCAGAAATGCTCGAAGCACTCGAGGAGATCCAGAAGCTGAAAGAAAAGGCCAAGTCGGTTAGCGCGCCTGGTAATCGGCAATATAACCCCGGCTGGCATACGGCGTTGGACCTTAGAAATCTGCTAACAGTTTCTGAAGCTGTCGCTCGCGCTGCGGTCTTGCGCAAGGAAAGTCGCGGAGCCCATACCCGCGATGATTATCCGGAAAAGGATGACAAATTCAGCCCGTTTAATTATGTGCTGCGAAAAGGAGCAGACGGCGAAATGCAGGTCTCTGAAGAACTGATTCCCGAGATGCCGGCCGATCTGAAGCAAATC
>JAUXWY010000224.1 GCA_030681235.1 Pirellulaceae bacterium
CGTAGCGATATTGGTTTAGCGAGTGCTGGTGTACCGGCTTCAGCCGGCGAGTAGCTGAAAAGAGTGTTTTCACAGCTCCCGCCGGCTGAAGCCGGTACACCAGCGCTCGCTAAATCGCCTTTGGATCGGCAGAGCCAGCGAAATCCGGAACTTATTTAGGGACAAATCCTAAGTTACTCTTCGAGACAGTGTGTTTGAGGCAGTGTGTTCGTATCTCGCCAGGATGAGATCGTCTTTACATTACGCCGGCCGAGACGGAAGAGGGTCGCCAATCGATCAACTGCAACTCGACTCGTTTGTAGCCGCGAAACTCGTTGATCACCGGTCGATAAGCGATATCCAGTCGTCCTGGATTCTCATGCAACGCCGGCAACCAATCCGACTTGCCAAAAGCAACCGCGCGAAAAGTAAAGTTGTCTTGCTTGACTTGAACTGACAGATGGCGTTCGCCACTGCCCATCGTTTTAGCTTCGACCAAATCAACTTCACAGGTGCACAATACCGGCACGGGGTTGCCCTGTCCAAAGGGAGCCATTTTTTCAATCTGATGGAGTGTCTCGATGGTCAATTGATGCAACGACGCCTCCGCATCGATTTGCAACGGCCGTTGTTTGCAAGAATTGGCGGTCTGGCGTTGAACGAATTCAAAAAAGACTTCGCGAAATGCCGCGACGTTTTCGCTCCGAATTTGCAAGCCAGCCGCCGCTCGATGCCCGCCAAAGCCTTCGAGATATTCTCGACAATTCGCCAAGGCTTCGTACAGATCGAAGTCTCCGCCGCCGTTCCGACACGACCCAGTGCCGGCTTTCACTCCGGTTGGGTCGAGCGAAATCAAGATCGTCGGCAAACCGTATTTTTCTGCCAATCGCCCGGCCACGATGCCAATGACACCCACATGCCAACTTGGATCAGCCAAGACAATGGCCGGATCGTTTTCCGGATCATGTTTTTCTTGCAGTTCTTTTTTGGCCGCAATATAAATTTTGCGGTCCAGACTATCGCGACTCACATTCAACTGATGCACGTATTCGGCCAAAGCCAAGGCTCGGGCTGGATCGTTGGTAACCATCAGTTCGATCGCCAACGCTGCTTGTCCCAACCGGCCCGCCGCGTTCAACCGCGGCGCCAGCGTAAATCCGATGTCATCGGCCCGCAAGCGCGCTTTCTCGTCCAACTTGGTTACTCGCATCAATTGTTGCAGACCCATGCCACAATCATTCTTCAGGCAGGCGACCCCATAGTGCACCAAAACCCGATTTTCACCGACAAGGGGAACCACATCGGCAACCGTACCGATCGCCGCCCAACCAATCGCCATCATCAGGAATTGCCGCATCGCGGGGGTTACTTTTCCACCGGAGGCCGATCCGTTCGGTTGGTCGACCCGCGAAGCAACTTGACACAAAGCCCAGGCGACTTTTAACGCGACACCCGCTCCCGAAAGATTCTTCAACAATGGATGGCAACCCGGTAGGCCAGGGTGAACAATCGCCGCCGCCGTCGGCAGGTCCGCGGACATCGTGTGATGGTCGGTAATGATCAATTGCAAACCGAGATCGGACGCTCGCTGTGCCGCTTGATGACTACTGATTCCGCAGTCCACCGTCACAACGACCTCGGCGCCTTTGCGGTGCAACTCGGCCAGCGTATCGCCGTTTAGCCCGTACCCGTCTTCCAAGCGGTTGGGCACATAGTAGCGAGGACTGGCCCCAAGGGTTTGGAGGCAGCGGTAGAGCACTGCAGTCGCTGTCATGCCGTCGGCGTCGTAATCGCCATAAATCCAAATTCGCTTCCCCGTTTGGACGGCGGACCACAAAACTTCGGCGGCCTGCACGGCGCCTGGCAAATCTTCGGGGTCCCGCAAGTCCGAAAGACGAAACTCCAGAAACTGCTTCACTTCCTCGTGATCGGTGATCCCTCGGGCAACCATCAATTGAGCCAAAATCGGCGACAGTCCATGTACGGACTCCAAGGCTGCAATGGCGGACCGATCGTGAGCCACAAATTGCCAAAGACGTTCCATCGATTCACTCCATTGCGGCCGTTTCAGGCTTCGTCCAGAAAAACGTGCTGAACGCAGATCACTACTTTAACGGATCGTGGCCGCCACGCGAGAAGGGATGGCAGCGTAAAATCCGCCAAGCTGCCATCAAACCGCCGCGGCAAAATCCGTGTTTGGCGATCGCTTGCCGGGCGTATTGGCTGCAAGAAGGTTGAAACCGGCAACAGCCCGGGTACCAATGACTCAACGTCGCTTGATAAAAGCGAATCAACCAATCCGCCAACCATCGCGGCCATAGCCAAACTTGAAACATCGTGAGCCTGGAGTTCACAGGGTCGGTGCCCGTTGCGGTTAAAGCGTTATGACTCGGCGGGCGCGACGAGCATGATTTGCCGATTTGCCTGCTCGTCGATTTCTATCATCACACGGTAGTGATCGGGTGGCAATGCGCTCCGCACTTTTTCGCCCCATTCGATCACCGCCACGCCGTCCGACATGAAGAGTTCTTCGACGCCCAAGTCGATAAACTCGGCCGCGTCGCGCACGCGATACGCATCCAGATGATGCAATTCACGCGAGCCGTGATAAGTCTGCCACAAAGTGAAGGTCGGACTGGTCACCGCTTCCGGATCAATCCCCATCCCCGCCGCCATTCCCCGGACGAGCACCGACTTGCCAGCTCCCAAAGTTCCCTCCAGCGAAACAATGGCTCCCGCCGGTAGGCACTGGGCCAATTGAGTTCCGATCGCCAGGGTCTCGGACTCGCTCCGGCTAACCCAAGTTTCTTTCTGAGGATTTGGTGTCATCGAGGCCAGTGTGCGTTTCTTGGCGAAGCGATTTTCTGCTACGTCCTAATATGAAGTGTTGGCCCAATAGAGAGCGTCCAGCCTAGGAAGTTCCGGGAATTCCTAATTCGAACGCTCTACCCAATCAGGGATTTATTGCGCGACGATTCCATACCGTACGGAGTTTATTCGCGAAACGGCCACTCAGGGCTCCCCGGCGGATCAAGTCTGGATGGCGACTTGCCCAACTCGAAGTCCGAAATTCGCAAGTTGCGTTTTGGCCAGAATTTATCGTCGGTGAAGCCATAGAAACTGGCATCAAACCCGTCCACATAGTCAACCTTGGCGTCATGGGGAACTTTCAAATCCGTCAAATAATAGGCCGCGTTGACAATCACTCGTCGCAAGTTCGGATCGACCAAGTCGACCGCCGCACCCGCCGTGGTACAGAACGATTTGCCGGTCACGCCGTCAGGTGCTTCGTAGTTGTGCAACCAGACCAGCGGTTGCATGGGGTCATTTTGTTTTCCGAGTACATTCGGCGAGCTGGGATCCAACGTCTCGGTAACCGCTCCTCGCATGAGCACTTGATCAGCGTCGGTCAGATGGATCACTCCATAAACATCGCTGGGCGCAAAGAACTCGCCGACCGTTGTCAGAACGGGATGTTGTTTGAGTTCGGGCGTTGTCACACTCCGCGCGCCTTGGACCTTGTGCCCTCCGTGATGGCTGACCCAACGTTCGCCCAAAATCTTGATGCCGAAGTCATCGTACTCCAACCAATCACCAAAACGACCCTGTCCGGTAAATGAATGGGTTGCGGTTCGCAGCCCAATCACCGGTTTGCCTTTTTTGAGGAATCGATCCAAGTGCTCCGCCTGTTCCGCTGAAGGCCTACGGAATCGAGTCGCAATGATCAAGAGGTCGGCTTGATCCAGAGCTTCCAATCCTCCCACTCCGGTTTGATTGTTCGGATCAATAATTGAACCATCTGCCGACATCGAAAACAGCACCGTGCAGTGAAAGCCATGATGTTGACTGAGGATTTTGCCCAACATGGGCAACGCTTCTTCGCTGCGATACTCTTCATCGCCAGCCAACAGGACGACACGTTTGCCGTTGGCATTCTTGGGCGAAGGCGAATACGTCAAGCCAAACGCCGGGTCGATATTTGTCGCAGTTAGCTCGTTGGCAGAGTCCGACAAGTCGTTTGCATCAACCCGTTGACTTGAGCCCCCGAAGCCATTTCCGAACAGAAAAAAACAGCCAAAAATCAACGCCAGTCGATCGATGTTTTTTTGTTGCATTGCGTGCGATCTTTCTCGAAATGCCAGCCCCGTATTTGAATCGTTCCGAAGTATAATCGATTTCGCAACGTCTTTCACGGCTGGGTTACGGTTTTTCTGTCGGGACGCTGTAGGTCTGCCGCGCGTCAATAACCGCCGATGGCCGACGTTCCGACTCGCCAAAACCTAAACTGACCTTCAACCACGTCAGCCGCAAGTTTGTTTTGGCCGTTGTGCCACTCGTAGTAAGGCGGCTTTCCGTACGCGGGTTCCGTGGTTGGTCGGATTCCCGCCCAAACATGCTCTGCGGCGCGGTTAAACGGCGATTCTTTCTTTTTCGCGATATTCCAGGTATGCTGGATGCGATGGGAGCCGGATTCGGGCATTGCCAATATGCAGAATGGATGATGAAGATGGTCTCGGAGAAGTGGCTAAGACAATCGAGGTCGACATGGACCGTTCTGGTTCAAATTGCCTACGGTGCGCTGCTTCTAGTTCCCGTTCTAGGGCAAGATGTCGAGCCAATCTTCGATTGGTCCACCGGTCAAGAACTGACAACAGGCGTGCAATATACCACGTTAGAACGTGAGTACCCAAACGCCGATGGTCTGACCTGTCCCAGTTATTTGTTCTTCAACGCGACGCAACCTCGCAAACTAATACTGCACGCGGTTCGAATCGACACTCAGACCCCACAGCTGAAGTTTGTGGCAACCGGCCGAGCAGCGGAATGGGGGCAGCCGATGCCCGACTTTCGCGATCAAGTCCTCCGCGAGTTTACAATCCGCACGCAGCGCCAAACCACTCGGGCCTTTTTCGCCGAACAACGTCAGCGGGGCCTTCCGTTGATTCTGGCAATCAACGCGGCTCCGTGGAGCCCCTTTCAGAGTGGTGTCACGCACCCCTTTGCCGACAAGATGGGTCTGGCGATATCGCAGGGCGAGCTGGTTTGCCCAACCGACGGCCGTCCTTCGTTCGTGATTGACAAAGACGGCAAGTGCGATTTGATGGTGGTCTCACCCGACGCCAATCTGGGAGCAATTGATGTCGCGGTGAGTGGGTTTTCCTTTTGTTTGACAAACGGAGAGCCCAGCGAAATTGACACGACGCTTCACCCGCGAACGGGGATCGGTTTGTGCCCAGACAAACGCTACTTGATCTTCCTGATTTGCGACGGCCGTCAGGTTGCCAGCCAAGGCGCGACCGTCCACGAGGTCGGACGCTGGCTGAAATTCTACGGAGCCCATAACGGGTTGAATATGGACGGTGGAGGCTCTACAACGTTGGTCCAGTGGGACGAACCAAAAGCCCAAGCCAAGATCCTCAACCGCCCAGCCCACGGCGAACGAGCCAACGGCAATAACTTGGGCGTCTACTTTGCACCCAAATCACCCTAACCGAAATCGAAGTGCGTTCCATGTTTCAACTCGAACAAGTGGTCAGCCGGCCAAGTTCCGCCGCGAACCGAGACACGATCTCGCAAATCGCTGTTTTTGGCTTGCTCTTGTGTGTCGTCACGTCAACGCTTAACGCACAAGAACACTGGCCCCAATTCCGCGGCCCACGCGCGACGGGCGTCTCGGATACCGCGAACTTCCCCGAAAAGTGGTCGGCCACGGAAAATGTTGCGTGGAAGTGCGACATTCCCGGTCGAGGTTGGTCGTCGCCTGTGGTGTGGGGCGACAAAATTTTTCTTACTTCCGTGATCAATACTGGAGAGTCAGAAGAAATCAAAAAGGGACTGTACTTTGGCGGCGATCGTCCCAAACCCTCGGAGTCGATTCACCAATGGCGCGTCTATTGTCTCAGTTTGGATTCAGGCAAGATCCTCTGGGAGCACGAAGTTCACAATGGCGTCCCTCAGGCACCCATCCATCTCAAGAGCAGCTACGCATCCGAGACGGCCGTGATCGACGGTCAGCGAGTTTACTTTTGCTTCGGAAACTTGGGGATCTTTTGTTTCGATTTGTCAGGACAATCGCTGTGGCAACATCGCTTGCAACCTCAAGACACGCGTTATGGTTGGGGCGCTGCGGCGTCACCGGTACTGCACGACGGTCGCCTCTACTACTGTTTCGATAATGAAGTCCAATCCTACCTGGTCGCTTTGGATGCTGCGACCGGCACAGAAGTCTGGCAAACGCTGCGCGACGAAAAAAGTAATTGGGCCACGCCCTATGTTTGGGTAAACGCCCAACGAACGGAAATCGTGGTCCCCGGCACTGGGCAAGTTCGCTCGTACGATTTGGATGGAAAGATGTTGTGGTCCTTAACGGGCATGTCCAGTATCACGATCGCGACTCCTTACGAAGCCGAAGGTTTGTTATACGTTAGTTCCGGCTATGTCATGGATTCCAAGCGACCTTTGTACGCGATACGACCGGGAGCTACCGGCGATATCTCTTTGCAAGAAGGTCAAACCGCCAACGAGTTCATCGCTTGGTGTCAAACCAAGGCGGCTCCGTATAACCCCAGCACGCTTGTGTACAAAGGTCGACTGTACGTCCTGTACGATCGCGGGACCGTCTCGGTGTTCGATGCCAAAAGTGGAGTGGAGGTCTACGGACCGGAACGGTTGCCCAACGGCCGAGCCTTCACGACTTCACCGTGGGCCAGCCGTGATCGGATCTACTTTCTCAACGAGGACGGCGTGACGTTTGTCTTGAACGCGGGCGACGATTTCGAATTGTTGCACACCAACGAATTGGCCGAAGACGACATGGGCATGGCCTCGCCAGCGATGGTCGGCGACCGATTGCTAATTCGCACCGCCGCGCGGCTGTATTGCATCAAAGCCGGCTCGACAGGCAGTTCGGACTGAAACTTGAAATTCCTAGACGCGACTGGCGAAATGCACCAATTCGCAACTACTTCGCGGCCGTGATTTCCCAGATCGATTGATCCAATACCGGCAATACATCAAATCGATCGATCTGAGCGGCGAACTCCAGATCAACGCCGCGGCCTTGGGCGATCAAGTTGGAACCGCCCAAAGAACGCCGGAAAACGCTCAAAATCGACTCCGTCGTCGGGAATTGACTGCCCGTCGGGAGCTGTTGCCAATAGCTGCGAGCAAGTTCGGCTTGATCATTGATCTCCCAGGGAGGCTCCGAATCGCCCGTCAACCGCGATAATTCGGCCGTCACTGCCCCAGCGAACAACACATCTTCGCAGGTCACGTGTTTGTCCGTCCCTGAGCAGACCAGTGCGACACGATGGGCACGGCTCAAGTGCTGGACAACTCGGGTGAGATTCGCAAAACTACCGATCACGATTTGGTGAGCCCCTCGGCAACGATCCATCGCCCGGGTACCGTTGGTGGTCGTCATAACGATCGTGCGACCGCCGATGGCGGACGGGGAATAGGTCTCGGGAGCGTTTCCCAGATCAAATCCTGGCAGGGGTTTTCCCAAACGTTCGCCGCCCAATAGCACACGCGGCGTGGACTCCATCGCGGACATTGGTTCAGGAAGCCCGTCCAGCAACCGCTGTTTCGTAAGGTGAGCCTGGTCGACTCCCACACAGGGAACGATCCGAGTCGCTCCGTTGGCGATTCCCGTCGTCATCGTGGTGGTCGCTCGCAGAATATCGATGACAACCGAGACGCTATCGACCAACAGGCCCTCGGGAATCAGATCGGGCAAAAAAAATGTGTAGAGTTGCCGAGCTTTCACGGTTCACTTTTCCGAGGTTACAACGGTGTAGCGACGCTCGGTAGAGCGTGGAGAAGTACGAAA
Source organism: Pirellulaceae bacterium (assembly GCA_030681235.1). Lineage (GTDB taxonomy): Bacteria > Planctomycetota > Planctomycetia > Pirellulales > Pirellulaceae > M30B19. The sequence goes on from JAUXWY010000224.1 coordinate 7,811, forward strand.
AATCCAACAATTTCCGGCGAGCCCGCCGGTTTGTTCCAGGCCGCAGTAGAATAGAGTCCTCATGTCAAACAGTCAAACGGTTGTCGTCGACAAATCGGGACACAAAGTGCGGCAAATGTTTGCCGAAATTGCCCCCAAGTACGACTTGATGAATCACGTTCTTTCGATGAACGTCGACCGCTGGTGGCGTTGGCGAACGGTCGCTCGCTTGGCTCCCCAGAGTGATTGGCAAGTTCTTGATGTTTGTACCGGAACGGGGGACTTGGCTCTGGCTCTGTTGAAAAAGATGAAGGCGTCGGCGAAACAGCCGCGGAATCAATCGACTTCGATTGCCGGCTCAGAGACGGAGCAGTTGGGGAAACGCATTTTATCGTCGGATGAAGCAAGGCAACAATCGTGGAGCGGTGTTCAAGTCGTGGCTTCAGATTTCTGCCGTCCGATGCTGGAGATAGGTCAGAAAAAAGCCGAACGACAAAACGTTTCTCGATTGCAATTCGTCGAGGCCGATTCGCTGCAGTTGCCATTTCCCAGCGAGCAGTTTGACTTGGTCACCGTCGCGTTTGGCTTGCGAAATGTCTCCGATACGCTCGGCGGTCTGCAAGAAATGGCCCGCGTGACTCGTACTGGTGGACGTGTCGGTGTCTTGGAGTTCACCATGCCGAGGGTCTGGCCATTGAGCTCGCTGTATCGCTTTTATTTCTTGCGTGTATTGCCGCGCATCGGCCAATGGTTCGCGAAGAATCGCAGCGAGGCCTACAGCTACTTGCCCGAAAGTGTCGGACAGTTTCCGCAATACGAACAGTTGTCCGCTCTGATGAACGAGGCCGGATTAAATGACGTCAAATTCTATCCGATGACGTTGGGTCTAGCCACGTTGTATGTCGGTACCAAAGCATGAGTGATTCTACGGACTCAATACCGACTCCGCAAATGAAGTCTTCCCCTTGCCTGCCGATCGTTGTGGCAGTCAGCGGAGGCAGCGGCGCGGTTTACACGCGCCGGTTATTGCAAGTTCTGGCTCGCGGTGGCTACACCGTCCATCTGTTGCTCAGCGCGGCCGGCAGCCAAGTGATTCAGCAAGAGTTGCGGTTGAAGTTGGACCTACAAGCTCCCGACCTCCAACTGTGGCTCGGATTGGAAGCCTGCGAGACAAGCCGCATTCAGTTCCATCAACTGCATGACTTCTTCACGCCCGTGGCCAGTGGCAGTTACCGCACCGGCGGAATGGTTGTTTGTCCTTGTTCGGGCGGAACATTGTCGGCGGTGGCTCATGGCACCAGCAGCAATTTGATCCAACGTGCCGCGGAGGTCCACTTGAAGGAGCGTCGCAAGTTGATCTTGGTCCCGCGCGAGACACCGGTCAGTCACGTGGCCCTCAAGAACATGTTAGCCGCTCACGAAGCCGGAGCGGTGATCATGCCCGCCAGTCCCGGCTGGTATCATGGCGTCAAAGGCCTAGACGATTTGGTCGATTTCATGGTCGCCCGCATCCTCGATCAACTAGACATCCCCAACGACATCATCCACCGCTGGGGAACGTAAATTCGAACGATTGATCCGCTAAGTTCTTGAGGAATTATTCTCTACCGCAGGGCGTTCCACGCGGGACTGGAGAAACGGGTTTGTTCGTAGTCTTGGGCCACGTTGGTTTCTTGATCCGTTAAACATGAGGATTCCCAAACCCAGCCGAATTGGCTCATGAATCGCTCGATCAATTCGAGTCCAAAATCCATGGCATCACAGCGACGCGCGGTTGGTAAGAAATCATTGATTCCCAACAGTTGGGGAGCTCGGGGCGATTGCTGAAAGAGGATACTGCCATGTTGTAGCACCGCGCCGTCGCGTTTGCGTTGGGCGCTGCCTAAGATCTTATGGCCCAAGACAGTGTCGGCCGAATGGGTGCCTGACGTTGGTGCGTTCGGCCAAAGGATCAAGTCCCCAACGGCCCGCCGTTGAAAACACAGAAATGGCTCGCGCTGGACACTCACTGCTGAGCTGTTCGAGCTCCTGCCGTGTTCAATCGGCTCCTGCACGGTGGGCCTGCTAGGATGCAGCAACGCGGTCAAGCCAACTTCTGCCAGCATCGCGGCGACGGTTCGATGGACTCGGTCGTAGAGTTCCGAAGTTTTGCTCTGAACCAGCTCAGCGGGCAAGATCAAACTATAGGTCAGCTCGAAATCATGCATGATCGCTCCGCCACCGGTCGAACGTCGCAAAACCGGACAGCCACGACTCTCGAGGTGTTGCTCACTGTCAACGGTCGCCTGGAAATACCCCAAAGACAACGTGGGCGTTTCCCAACGATACAGACGCACAACCGGTTGGGTGACCAAGTCCAACAGGGCTTGGTCCACCGCCATGTTCCAGGCCCCGGCTGCCGGTGGGTCGATCAACAATCGACATTTTAACTTCGACACATCAACACATCATGTTCGGCGGATGAAAGCCACGACAGAGAGCCTATCCCAAAAGGGGTCTGACCCTCTCCGGCGAGCAAAGGGTCAGGCCCCTTTTGGGATACTTAGAATTTAGTGGGATTCACATTGCTGTTTGTAGGTGGCGAAGTCCAACAAACTTTTGCTGAGCGAATCGACTTTGACTTTCAGCAACCAGCCCTTTTGGTACGGGTCGTCGCTCAATACCGACAAATCGTCGACAATCGCCGAGTGCACTTCAAGGATTTCGCCAGTGACTGGGCTGTACATCGAACTGACCGCTTTGACCGATTCAACTTCACCGAACTCTTCCCCAGCGGTCACCGAGTCCCCGACACCGGGCAATTCCATGTGGACAATGTCGCCCAATTGTTCGACAGCAAAGGCGGAGATGCCGATCGTCGCCACTTGTTGGCCACCGTGTTCCACAACCGAAACCCATTCGTGCGATTCCAAGTACTTGAGATCTTCAGCTTTCACGTTGATGTTCTTCCTATCTGCTGACTAAGTGGTCACGGTCCAGCGGAGCGGCGTCATCATTCACGCCCTTCACCCGCTCGCGTACGAACGCCCCCAAAAATCGTCCCATATCAGGGGCGAGAATAAAAGGGGAGTTTCACGACCGTTGCGGGATGCAACTTGCCTCGAATGTCGACCTCCACTTGTTGACCGACCTCGGCGACCTCCGGATCGACATAGGCCATCGCAATCGGCTTTTGAAGTGTGGGAGCAAACGTTCCGCTGGTGACCATCCCCACCACTTGTCCCTGCATCATCACGGGGCAATTCTCGCGAGCCGGTCGGCGACCCTCCAGCTCTAATCCGACTCGCCGCCGAATTCCCGGGGCATTTTGTGCTGCGATGATCGCGTCACGTCCGACGAATTGGCGATCCTTCAAATTGATGGCAAACCCCAAATCCGCATGGGCTGGATTGAGCTCTTCGCTGAGTTCGTGCCCGTACAAGGGCATGGCCGCTTCCAATCGCAAAGTGTCGCGCGCCCCCAAGCCAGCGGGTCGAAAGCCTGCCGTAGCACCTTTCGCCAAAACCATGTCCCACAAGACTTCGGCATGCTCGGACGGCGCAATCAATTCGACGCCGTCTTCTCCGGTGTATCCCGTCCGCGACACCAACAAGGGATATCCTTGAAACTCGACAAACTGTCCGGTGTAATATCCCATTCCGGCGACATCCATGCCCAGCATCTCATGGACCAGTGGCACGGCCATCGGACCTTGCACCGCGATCATGGCCGTCGCGTAAGTTCGATCCTCCAGGCCCGCATGATTTTCAGGGTCATGTTGTTGCAGCCACGCCAGGATTTTCTCGCGGTTGCTGGCGTTGACCACCATCCAAAACTTTTCGTCGCCGTTCAACTCGCGGAGGCGGTAAACCAAGACGTCATCCAGAATGCCGCCCTGTTCGTTGCACATCAAGCTGTAGCGAATCTTGCCCACCGGAGTGCCCGCGATCTTGCGAGTCGCCAGCCCTTCGAGCAACGCCTCAGCCGTTGGCGAACTGAAGCGCAATCTTCCCATGTGCGAAACATCAAACAGCCCTGCCTGATTCCGCACGGCAGCGTGTTCGGCCATGATCGAATCGTACTGCACCGGCATCGACCACCCAGCGAAGTCCACCATCTTGCCGCCATGGGCCGCGTGCCAATCAGTCAGCGCCGTTTTCTGCATCTTCTTACCTTGCTGGAATCAAAATTGGTTGCTGAGTCGTCCGTCACACTCCAACGAGTATCGCTAAAACCATGATGGTCGTTATCTTGAAGCGGCCCCCGACATAATTTACCGCCCCCGCCACAAGAACGCTAACCGGTGCCAAGTTTTTTTGCGGCGTCAATTCCCCAACTCGAACTCCCGCACCACCCGTAGCGAAACTCGCGAAGAGTTTCGGCCGCCCTGTCGAACAACTCCCCATTAAAACCCCCAACGCTTGGAGATGCTCCTGAACGATCCTGACGGTTAAGGTACTGACGCGTTAATATCCCTCCAGTGTGGGAGAATCTTTGCGATCGAAAATCCAGGAATCCGATTTGAATGCTGTTTAGCGAACGCTGGTGTACCGGCTTTAGCCGGCTCGGAGTCATGAAAAAACTCTTTTCAGCTACCCTGCCGGCTAAAGCCGGTACACCAGCGCTCGCTAAATTACTATGGTGCGTGGAAAGTGGTTTATGCCTCTCGTCTAGACCTCAATTGCCCATTCTTGCCCCCAATGGTACCAATTCGTTGAACCGATCGATGGGCTCGCCAGTCGTCCACGCAATCCCACGCAGCATCAAGATCCGAAACAGCGGGTCGTCGAACGTCCAGTTGTAATGTCCGGGGATGCTGACGAAGACTCGGCCTTGTTTGTGCTCCCGGACCCACATTTGCGGTGTCGGCACGCCGTCCTCCGTGCTCGTTGCCAACAAGGTGACATCGGACTCTTCGCCGGTCAGTTCCCAATAACTCTCGTCATACAACTGCAAGCGATCAAAGTTCCTAACAATCGGATGCTCCGGGCTTCGCACATCCAGAGTCAACGGTCCGTGGCGATATTTGATTCGTCCACCCCACGACGCAAACCCAATTCGCTTGGCAAAATCTTTCACTTGATCGTTGCCGTTGACCGCCCAGTGGATCATCACCACGCCGCCGCCTTTGGCCAGGAATTGATCTAGTTTCTGGGGTCGCGGGCCGTCAAAACTGCCCTTTTGGAAAAAGATAACCACGTCCGATTCAGCCAACTGTTCGTCCGAAGGAAACTCGCGGGCATTGGTCACGGACACATTCTTGCCCGCGCGTAGCAATTGGGTCCAGGCGGTTTGCCAGGCCGGGTAGTCATGTTCTCCAGGTCCATGATCTTTCACTCCATCGACCAACACAATCTTCAACGGACGAAGCGACTCCGGCAACGGCTCGCTCCCCTCCAGTGCCGCCGATACTTCGGACCGAGTGCGTACCGGTGGAGCCGGCAGCGGCGCATCGAGCGGCATTCGCGGGGCGGGTAGAAGCAAGAAAGATAACAAATCACTTCGCTGTTCTTCGGACAACTTGTCCCAAATATTGTCGGGCATGATGGACTTGGCGTTCGGTTGCATTTGTTGCACATCGCTCGCCAAAACCTCGGTGACACGTCCTTCCGAATCACCGATCAACAGGTGCTCGCCCTGGGATCGCAACACGCCCGTCAACACGCGGCCATCATTCAGTTCCACAATCTGACCAACGTAGTCCGGGTTGATCGAAAAACTGGGATGCTGGATGTCGCGAACCACGGACGCCAGATCGCGATGGATCAAATTTCCCAAGTCCGGCCCGATTTCACCACCCGAATCAAGTCCAACGCGATGACACTTGTAGCATTGCGTTTGGTCGCTGTGAAACAACTGCCGACCGCGTCCCCAACTTCCTCCTAGTTTGGCCAGCTTTTCAGCCAACAAATCGACCGCTGCCGTCTCTCGTTTTTCGCCGACGTAAATCCAAGGCATCCAAATTCGTCGTTTCTGAACGGGACGCCAAGTCGAATCTTCCGCGGTCCAATAGGTTGGGTAGAAAGCGAGAGAATTCGGACTGCCGGTTTGAACTTGAACTTTGATGCGAGCCCATCCACTCGAACCGGCGGGTAGCGTCATCGCCACAAATCGCTGACCGTCCACTTCGCCTGAAACCGTCGCCAGAGGTCGTTCCTGGCTTGATTGGCCATCGTTTAGTGAAATCAAAGCAGCCGTTAGCGTCACATCCGCGGAGCCCGCCATTGCGAACGTTGCCACTTCCGGAGGCAATTGAAAGTCCAGCGTTTCGCCAATTTGAACGGCGGGCCGCAAGAGGTCGCGCAGGTCAACGACCGCCTCCATCGTCAGAGTTCCCGGTTCTTGCAACAAACTCCACAATTTGTCGTGGCCGGCAGATCCGACCATCCAATCGCGCGCGACCTGCAGATCCAAGTGGGGCAAGTAACCTTCCCATGCCGGAGCGACTGCGTCCGCCGCCTGCCAACTGGCTTGCAGACCGTTGGGGGTCAAATCAACTTCTGTGGCCTGCGATGGCAAGTCCAGCAGAATGGAGTGATGATCGCGGGTTTCCATCGAAGCCGTGTTCAAAATCAGAGTTCGCAAGTCGGGTGTCAACGACGCGCCGACTAACGGCAACTCAAACCGAGGTTGCAGCAACTGTCGTTGAACAACCGCGTATGGAGGGACCAAGTTCTCCCACCGATCTCCCGCCCGCACATTGGAACCGAATTGAATCGTGGTTTTTTCGGGCAAGCCGACAAGTGCCGTCGAGTCCAGCGGACGATCAAAGGCAATGCGAAGTTCGTTCGGCGACTCGGCCCACGACGCCACCGGTCGAGCGGCGACCGGGTCTGTCATCCGGACTCGGAATAGTTTGCCGATGCCCAAAGGTCCCGTCCCCCAATCGGGTGGACCACTGTGACATGCGACGATCATATCCCCTTTGGGGGAAACGCAGGCATCGATCGTCAACATTTGCAGACACGCAATCAATTGGCTATCGGCGACGTAGCCCACCGGAGTCTTGGTCAACATCGTGCGCCAAATCTTCCCGCGTGATTCGCCGCAAACGAGCGCGTTGTGCTGCCATGACGTTGGCCCGAACACTGGCCCGCCCCACACCGATTCGTTAAACACCATTCCACAAGTCGACTGATGTTGCGGCCCATAATCAAAGGTCGATGGCTCGTCGATCACATTTGGGTTGTGACGTGGATGTCGCGGTGGAAATCCAAAATGCTTCCAGCCAGTCTCGCTATTCGCGTTCCGTTCCAGAGGAATATGCAACAGCTCATCAAAAGGATTGCCGTTGGCCAACCATGTTGCGCCTTCTTGCTCGGTGCAAAATAAATCGCCCTGATGATTGAACTCGAATGCGATCGGGAAGCGAATACCCGTCGCGATCGTCTCACGCGTTTTGAAGTCGGGCGAAACGCGTTGAACCGTTCCACGTTCGCTGTTCAGGTCATAATGTGCTTGACCTTGCTCATCGACTAAATATCCGTTTGCGTAATTGGCCGTCCCCAAACCAAAATAAAGACTGCCATCGTTTCCCAACGCTAACCCAACCGCATCCACGTTTTGCGGAATCTCTTCCCAGCCACTGGCCACGATCAATTCACGATCGGCAACGTCATCACCGTTCTCGTCCAAGATCAACGAAACTCGGCCTTTCGCCGCGACGAAGACCCCCGAACCCAAGTGATAATTCGGCGGCGTGAGCACCATCCCAATCGGTCCTCGCAACGAACCCGAATTCTTCCAGAAAACCGTCGCGTGATCTTCCAATCCATCACCATCGGAATCGCTCAACAAATGAATGTCGCCGTTGTAGCCCAACGACACCAACTTGCCGTCATGTCGATAGCGCACGTTGTTGACGTTGGTCAACTCCAGAGGCAGTTCCTGCACTTCAAAGCCACTTTGCAGCATCTGGATGGGCGGCGGGTTGGAAACGTGGACCAACGAGACCCCTGCCGTTGATTCGACTGGCAAAGTCGCTGCCAACGCTTCGTCCAATCCCGCATATTTGTCTTGCAAATACTTGCCTACGGTTTCCGCTTCCCATTCGTTCAACGCTCCGTTAAACACCATGATCTCAGCCACATCCGCAGCGACAGGTCCACGTACCAACTGTTCTCCGGGTCCATTGGTGTAGTAACGACCACCAATGGTCCATTCATGGAGCGCCAATGGGCCGGGCTGGTATTCACGAGTCCCCGCAGGGGCTCCATCGACACAGAAACGGACCGTCCGAAGTTCGGCATCGATCGTCGCTTGTAGCACATGAACGCCACCGAACGATGTCTCGCTCGTCATCAGATTCTGAGCGCCCCCAAAACCCCGACCTTCGAGATTGAGCTGACTGAATCGCGGGGTCGGCCCAGGCCCCAAATCCACTGTAAAACCTGATTCATAATCGCGTTTTCCGGGAGCATTGGCCGACAACAAACCGCGAAAATCACCGGGGTTCTTGTGAACCGCAGCCACGATATAGATGGTCAGCGACGAAGGTGTCTCCTCAATACCAGTCATGCGAAAATGATCGTCGTCGCCGTCAAATCGCAGAACGGAGTGTTTCCCGACTCGAAGCAGTTTCGGTTGTTTGGCGGCATCGGACTGTTCGGCGATCAATACTTTTGACGAATCTGAAACGGACCTCAACCATGGACGCAACGCTTCGGGAACGGCTTCTTCCCGTTGCTGGCGATTCTCCCACCGTGCTACCGAGAACGGCTCCACTGGATCTACTTGCAAATCGTTTGCCAGAGCGACGTCGGATGCATCCAGCCACACCGATAGCTTCGGTCTGTCGGCATTCTGATCCACGACGCCAACACCAGGACCTTCGTCCTCGATACGGTCCGCACCCCAAGCCCAACCACCGATCCAGAATGCTCCAACCCAGACCCACCACCGCACGGCAATCACATCGAACCAAATGTTTTCTTGGCGGGGCATCGCATTGTTCCTTGTCGTCAGTCTTGCAAGAATGGGTTGTGTTGGCTCTCGAAGCCAATCGTCGTGTTCGGCCCATGCCCACACAGCACCACTGTCTTCGGAGGTAGTGTCAAGAGTTGCTCACGAATGGATCGAATCAACAGCGGCAACGAGCCACCGGGCAAGTCCGTCCGGCCGATGCTACCTTGAAACAAAGCATCGCCCGCGAGCACGATCGGCTGCGTGGTTTCACGGCTGCGGCCGTTTTCGTCATAGAGAACGGTTTTATCCGGGGTCAAATAGATCGAGATATGATCAGGCGCATGGCCCGGAGTGAACAAAACTTTGGCCGCAAACGTGGCAATTGAAAATTCTTCGCCGCCGTCGAACATCACATCCGGTGTTGGTACATTTTGGTATTCGGCAATCGGCAAATTGTAGTGTTTCGCTTGTTGTTGCAACATGCTCCGCAAGATCGGGTCTCGGTGGGCCAACAATCGGGGCAACTGATGAACTCGCGACATCGCCATTTCTAGGCACTGGGCCGTGCCACCGGCATGATCCAGATGCGCATGCGTCAACAGAACGTCCAAGTGCGTTGGTTTCAAAGCGTCGACGACTTCAAAGATCCGATCCAAATCGCCGCCGGGATCCACGATCAGAGCCGCCGAACAACTTGGGTCGAACAGAACCCGCGCGTTTTGAGAAAACGGAGTGACCTCGATCGTGTGAACTACCAGCATATTTACTCTTGCCGCCGAAACTTCGCGACGACGTCCTTATCTTTCAACAGCAATAATTGGTCTTGGGAGATTTCAAAACCGTCAACGGTCTCCAACAACTGCCCGAACCGAGTCTCCAACTGCATTGCGGGTTGAGGCCCACCGCGCTTCGTCGATCGCAGTGGACCGAACGAGAGCGTGGCTTCCGTTTGATTGAATGTTCCGTTCATTTGATTGACGCCCCCAAAACCCTCGAGGGTGCCGTCTGCAAATCGCAACGTGGGCGGTAAGTCCGACTGGACTGCCATCCCCTTGAGTTCAACCAATTCCCAAGTGACGTTCCGCACTTGCTCAAACGAGGCTGGCTCTGATTTTCGTTCGTTGAACCAAGCTACTTTTTTCTCACCAGCCCACAACACCAACTGCTCGTCTTCTAACGTATACCGGGTAACGCGTTCCAACATCGACGAGAATTCGTGCTCGACTTCGCTCGCGGCTTCGCTGCCTCCCATCAAGGTCGAAACCAAGTTGCGGAATCGCAAACTTTCGCCTTGCTTTTGATATTGGCCACCAATCTGGTTGATCCCACCGAACGCTTGAACTTCCTGGTTGGTTAATGACAACGTCGGAAGATTCTTCGCGCGACAGGGGCCCGACTCCATGCGAGTTAATTCCCAAGTTTTGTTTTCAATCGAGACCAACGGAGCGGGTTGAGATCGTTCATGCTCTAGTTCCAACACCAAGTCAGGAAATTGCTCCTCTCCTACCCACCGTTCGATGGCACTCAATTGAAGTTTTCCGTCGGCACCCTGCAGCAACAACGTCGACGAGAACTGGCGACCATCGCTGTGAGTGCCACCGTAGCGAATCATCCAACCCTGTTCTCGCTCAACCCAATTGGCTTGCCCAAATCCGCCATCCCCACGAAACGTCCACGAGCGAAACGTCTTCCCCGACGGATCCCACGCAATTCGATCGGATGCCGAGATCACCGGAAATCCAGGCGGCGAGACGCTGTAGTCCAGTATCAGAAATTTGCCATCCGGGGACCACTTGGCAGATGCTTCGGCAGGTATCGCCGCTCCGCTACCGGTCGTCCACTTGCCAACCAGCCACTTCAATTTTTCAAATTCTTGCGGTCCGGAACTTGCCGGGTTCTTCTCTTGTTGCGAGTCCGCTGCAACCGAGCCCGTACCGACCTGAGGCCCAGCGGCCAGACACGATCCCATGGGACACCCAACGACACACGCGATTCCCCAGACCATGAGCCGTCGGTTGATGCCGCGAAACAAAATAGACTTCATCGCCAAACTCCCGTCGCCAAACTCAAGAGAAAATGCCGAGTCCAACGAGTCCGCGCGCCGATGGAAACTCATGCCGCGAAAACCGCCGACCCTCTCGCCCCGCCACCTTTAAGTCTAACACAGCTTTGCGACCGCTTAGAGGGGGATCGTGTCATTTGCGACCAAACGTCCCAACTGTCGGTGGTTCGACGGGCAAATGTCCGTTCAATCTTCCTCAAGGCCATGAACGACGGTTGTCCGCGTCGCGAAATTCGCGAGAGTTTCGATCCACACTTCCGCACAGGGTCGAAGCAAAAAAAACGCTCGAACGGGTCACGTTCAAGCGTTTCAGTGTTTCTCGCAAAGCGAAAAAACGAGGGTCGGAAAGTAACGAAAGTGCGCTCGGCAAAATGGCCGCAGGGCCCTCGATTTCGCTACTTCTTCAAGGCTTCCAACTTCTTAAGGAACTCGGCGACTTCGGGAGCTTGCTCGCTGTTCTTGTTCCCGGCGGCCTTCTTTTGAGCTTCGATCGCTTTGTCCAGATTGTCCGATTGGAAGTACAGGTGTCCCGCTGTGTCCCAAATTTGCCAATCGTTCGCTGGATCGGCCGCAGCAGCAGCAGCCTTCTCGGCAATGGCGGCAACTTCGGCCAAGAATGCCTTGTCGGTGAAGACACCTTCTTCGGCCTTTTCCGAAATCATCCAAGCAATGTTGTTGATGGCCATTGGCTCTTCGGCCATCGACTGCAGAACTTCCTTCGCGACTGGAATAATGTCAGCTTCCTCGAAGGAACCAGCCTGCATCAATACGTTCAGTTTCAAACCACGCAGTTGCATGACGACGGCTTTGTTTTCGGTTTCGGCAATGACCTTGTCCAGCATCTTCAAACCGGTCTCGAAATCGCCCTCTTGGAACTTGCCGAAGACACCTTGAAGATCTCGCTGGGCTTTCATCATCGCCCGTTGCGCTTCCATTTCCGCTTCAAACTTTTTGACGGCTGCTTCCAGATCCCATTTATCAGTCACGATCTGCTCGAGTGGTTCATCCATTTCCATTGGGTGACCGATCCATTCAACCTGCCCCTTCTTCCCGACGATGAAAGCGGTTGGAATGCCGTCTTGGTTCGCAGCTTCCATGAAATCGGTGTAGACCGAACGATCGGGATCCGTGGTCAAACAATAAGCGCTGGTCAATTCAGCATAGGTTTTTTCCGAATTGCCTTTGACTTCCCCCTCCAAGAATTCCTTCACAGTGTCGATGTCTTCATCGCTGATGCTGATCAATTGGACTTTCTTGTCCTTGTACTTCTCTTGTGTTTCGGCCAAGTGGGGCATGCTCATGATGCACGGTCCACACCAAGTGGCCCAAAACTCAACGATATAAACGTGGCCATCTTCAAATTTTGTCACGGGCTTGAATGCACCGTTTCCGTTACTGACCCAATGCTCGACGTCCAACGCCGGTGCCTTCGACCCGATACCGAACGCCTTTTCGGCGGTGTCTTGACCAAAGGTTGACCCGATTGGGCCGCAAGTTGCAATCACGAGACCCATCAGCGCGCTGGCTGCGAGTAATCCAAGTCGTTTCATCTGTAAATCCTGAAAAAAAGTTCGGTGCGCGAGGCGGCCTTCGATTAACGTCGTCGGAAACACTTTCTTCCGAAAACAGCCGGCACTAGCGGCTTCTAATTTCGCGTGGCGCTCACCGGTCGCCAATTATCCGCGATCGAGTCCGACGATTACAAGTAGCCCTCGGCAGCGTTTCCTTGTTAATCAAATGAAATACCTTTCGAGATTGTCGAGAATGAGGCCTACATCTATACTGAGGCCGCTCCCATGCCCATTTTAGGGGACTCGCCGGAATAAAATCTCCCTTTTTCCACTTTTTAGAAGCCTCGATGTCGACCCAAACCATCACCCGCGAAGAAGCGATTGGCCCGTTTTATATTGGTGTGGACGTTGGGGGCACCTCCATCAAGGTTGGTGTCCTGGACGATTTGGGGCGGACCTTGGCCTACACGAGCTTTCCGACCGAAGGGGAAAAAGATACCGCCGACGCGATTCGGCGAATCACAAATGTCGTCCAACACTTGTTGAGCTCGTCGAAAATCGCTTTTTCTGAAGTGGCAGCGGTGGGGCTTGGAACGCCGGGCCCCATGGACATCAAGCGTGGCTTTATCCTCGATCCAACAAATATCCCCGGTTGGCGGCACTATCCGATTCGCGATCGCTTGGCCGATGCCCTGGGCAAACCTGTGACTTATGCCAACGACGCCAACGCCGCCGCTTACGGCGAATATTGGGTCGGAACAGGCAAGAACCACCCAAGTTTGGTGATGATTACCCTGGGTACGGGGGTCGGCGGTGGAATCATCATCGGCGATCTTTCCATCGAAGGGGAAAACAGTTTCGGGAGCGAAATTGGCCACGTTGCGGTGGATTATTGCGCCCACGCCAGAATGTGTCCTTGTGGACAACCGGGCCACTTGGAGGCCTACGCCAGTGCAACTGCCGTGATCGCCCGGACCACCGAACAAATCCAAGCCGGCCGATCGAGTAGTTTGACCGGGCTCCTAGCAAAGAACCATAAATTGACCGGCCTCCAGATCGCTCAGGCGGCGGAAGCGGGCGACGAATTGGCCCTGGAAGTGATCCTGTCCACGGCCGATTACCTGGCTCGTGGCATTGTGATTTTGATGCACACGGTTGACCCGGCGGCGATTGTTCTCGGCGGAGCCATGAACTTTGGCGGTTCCCAACATCCTCTGGGCCGACAATTCCTATCGCGAATCAAACAGGGGGTCGATCGACAGACCTTTTCGCTCCTGTCCCAACGAATTGTCATCGATTTTGCCTCCCTGGCCGGGGATGCCGGCTATATCGGAGCTGCCGGATTGGCTCGGGCCGCCAACAAATTCGCCAATGGATGATCGGGCTCGACGGGCATTCACACCGCTTTTTGTACTGCTCCGGCCATTTTCGTCGTGACAAAGCCCGTTGCCGCACCGATTTCCACTTCCCCAAATTGGCTATCTTCGAATAAGATTAGGCTGGCCGCCAAAGAAGATTTGCGGCGACGCTCCGGCGTTTTGGTTTTGCGTTAGTGCCGAACCGAATGATCGAGAGCAAAACCCTTTAGAAACTAAGCCTAATGCCCCAAGACAAGATTCGGAACTTTTGCATCATCGCTCATATCGACCACGGAAAAAGCACCTTGGCCGATCGCTTGCTGGAATACACGGGCACCGTTACCCTTCGCGAGATGAAAAATCAGTTGCTGGACGACCTGGACTTGGAACGCGAACGCGGGATCACCATCAAGGCCAAAGCGGTCACGATGGATTTCAAACATAGCGACGGGCAACAGTACGAACTGAATCTGATCGATACGCCCGGTCACGTCGATTTTCATTACGAGGTGTCGCGTTCGTTGGCCTGTTGCGAAGGCGCCCTGTTGGTGGTCGACGCGTTCCAGGGAATTGAAGCCCAAACGATGGCCAATACGTATGCCGCGTTGGACCAAAATCTCACGATCATCCCAGTCATCAATAAAATTGATTTGCAGCACCACCGCGCGGACGAAGTGGCCGAAGAAATCGTCCAAGTCCTGGGAGTCGAACCCGAATCGATCCTGCGGTGTAGCGCCAAAACGGGACTCGGAATCCAAGGCTTGTTGGACGCCATCATCGCTCGGGTGCCGGCTCCCAAGGGAGCAATCGCGGGACCGCCGCAAGCCATGGTGTTCGACTCGCACTACGACGACTATCGCGGCGTGGTGACTTACGTTCGCATGACTCAAGGCGAGATCCACAAAGGTCAAAAAATTCGCTTCTTGCGCGTCGGCGAAAATCACGAAGTCTTAGAACTTGGAAATTTTCGCCCTCAGCGTGTCCCCGCGCAAAAACTGTCTTCCGGCCAAGTGGGCTACTTGATCTGCAACATCAAGTCGCTGACCGAAGTGGATACCGGAGACACCGTCAGTATCCCCGGCGACAACGCCGCTCCCGTTCTGCCGGGCTACAAGAAACCCAAACGCATGGTCTATTGCGGGTTGTATCCTTCCGACGGACAAGAGTTTTCCGAACTACGTGATTCGCTGATCAAGCTTCAAATCAACGACCCGAGTTTCGATTTCGAACCGGAATCCAGCGACGCCCTCGGCTTTGGCTTCCGATGTGGGTTCTTGGGCTTGCTTCACATGGAGATCATCCAACAGCGGCTGGAACAAGAGGCCAATCTGGATCTGGTGCAAACCGCACCGAACGTCACTTACGAAATCCTGCTCCGTAGCGGCGAGGTCATTGAAATCCACAAACCACAAGACGTTCCCGATCAAGGTGAAATTGCCGAGTTTCGCCAACCGATCGTGCGTTGCAACTTTTTGGTCCCCGAAGTTTACGTGGGGACGATCATGAAGTTGTGCCAGGAACGCCGAGGAGTGCAATCGGGCCAAGAGTATCTGGGGGGCCGAGTGCTGGTGACCTACGACTTGCCGTTGGCCGAAGTCATTTATGACCTTCACGACAAACTAAAAAGTGCGACTCGCGGTTACGGCACCATGGACTACGAGTTGATTGGATACCAACCGGCAAGCTTGGCCAGAGTTGATATCTTGGTCAACGGCAATCGAGTCGATGCGCTCAGCATTATCTGCAACCGAGACGATGCCGAACGACGCGGTCGTGTGGTGGTCAAGAAACTCAAAGAAGAAATCAGCCGCCACATGTTCGAGATTGCGGTGCAAGCCGCGATCGGAGGCAAGATCGTGGCTCGTGAGACCGTCAAAGCCATGCGGAAAAACGTGACAGCCAAATGTTACGGCGGTGACATCTCTCGCAAGAAAAAACTTTGGGCCAAACAGCGTGAAGGCAAGAAACGCATGAAGTCCATCGGCAACGTGGACATTCCACAAAAGGCCTTTATGGCGGTCTTGGAGACCGGCGAAAAGTAACACCAGGCGAACGCCATCACTCGATGGCAACCTATTTGGATGAAACTGACGCAAGGAAGCGTTTATTATGAGCCAAGCAACGGACGGCCATTTGCAGACCAAGGGACGCCCCGGTATCGGGTGGGACCTCATCGGACTGCTGCTGGTGACAGGTTCTGTTTTCTTCGTCAATTTGGGCGGTGCCCGGCTCTGGGACCGCGACGAACCGCGCAACGCGGGATGCGCCGTCGAGATGTTGCAACGTGGCGATTGGGTCACGCCCATGTTCAACGATGAACTGCGTGGCCAAAAGCCTGTCTTGACCTATTGGTTGATGATGTCGGCTATATCCGCATTCGGGGTCAACGAATTTGCAGTGCGGTTCTGGTCGGCAACCTTGGGAGTCGGCACGGTCCTGCTGACTTACTTATGGGTTCGACATCTGCTGTTTCCCTCGATGGCTCGTTGGGCCGCTTTGATCTTATCGACCTCATTGATGTTCACGATGGCATCGCGAGCTGCCACGCCGGACGCGCCTCTGATTTTTTGCATGTCGCTCTCAATCACTGCTTATGTTTTGCTAACGTTCAAGCCTTCCAACGTTTCGAATTGGAACGAAGTGTTGGCCCTCGGTCGTGCGGAACGCCTGCGGCGACCCGGCTATTGGTTCCCAACATCCGCCGGAGCGTTGCTGGTCTACGCCGCGATGGCGTTGGGTGTTTTGGCCAAGGGGCCCGTCGCGTTTGTCTTGCCAACGATCATCATCGGCCTGTTTGTTTTGATCGAGTCATCCGCCGACGAATTCTATTCGGGCTCCAACGAAAAGCGACGCCATCGGCAGGGCCTCTCATGGTTGCTGCATCGAACAGCAACCGCAGTCCATCCAGGGCGATTTTTCCAAGCCGTGTGGCAAATGCAGCCCTGGTGGCTGGTGCTGATGGTTGCCTTGATCAGCGCGCCTTGGTTTGTGTGGGTTGGGCTGAGAACCGAAGGCGAATTCCTGCAACTTTTCTTTTTCCGCGAACACTTCGAACGGGCCACATCCGCCATGGAGGGCCATAGCGGCGGCTGGTGGTTTTATCCGTTGGCGATCTTGGTGGGGGTGTTTCCGTGGAGCATCGTCGCCGTACCCGCGCTGCTCGTTTGGCGCAGCTTGGCCAAACCGGTCACGCTTGACAGTTCCCGTAAGGCAGAGTCAAGCGATGATATAGGAGAGAATAACTGCGGGCAATGGTCGAGCGCCTGGACTTTGGCCTCTGTCTGGATCGGATTGCAGGTCGCCGTGTTTTCATTGGCGTCGACTAAGCTTCCAAGTTACGTCACACCCTGCTACCCGGCCGTGGCATTGCTGTTGGCGATGGTCCCGACTCAACTCAGTCAGGCATCGTGGACCATGCGTCCATTCTGGCTGAGGGCTGGCTTTGCCTCTTGGATCCTCGCTGGGATCGCGCTTTCCAGTGTTCTGGTCTATGTATTCGTCAGCACCATGAATTGGAACGTGGGTTGGTTGCCAACAATAGGCGGCGTGTTGATCCTGGGCGGGGTTGTGACTTGGTGTTTATACGAACGGCAACAACTGCGAATGGTTTCTCATTCGATGTTCTTTACAAGTTTGCTGTTCGCAGTTCTCACGTTTGGCTATGCCACTCAATACGTCTCTCAATTTCGTTCAACCGATGACCTATGGCAGATCGCCCGTCAACATCAACGTGACGGTGCGGTGCTTGCCGGCTATCGCGACCTGGAATCAACTTGGATCTATTACGCTGGCCAGCCGATCTGGGAATTGTTGCCCCCAGCGCAGGCCATCACCGATTCGCCAAATGACGCTTCGCTCTCATCAACGGCACGGTCGCCGGCGACTCCAGGACTCGACGATCCCTTCGTCCGCGAACATGATTGGCAGGTGAAGCCACGAGCGACCGTCGCACAACTCCTTCAATATCGGCCCGGCTCCGTCATCGTGACTCCCGAAAAGCATCTGGATGAGTTGTTGGCCCAATTGCCCACCGGATATATTGTCTTAGATAAACGTCCCGATTTTTTGACTCGTCATCAACTAGTCCTCGTCGGGCCACGTGACGCTCGGACCGAACTTGAGGAGGAACCATTGCGATCCGCAAACACGCTCGGCGATCCGAAGCCCCGCTAAGCTAAGGCTTTGTCCCGAAATAAATTTCCTGTTTGACAGTGAGCAGCAGATTCGTCAGTGCGTGATCGATCGTCGCATCACTCAAGGTACTCGCAGTGAAGCAGGGATGCGATATCACGAACGAATGTGGATCCATCGTGTGCCCGCTTCCCGGGTGCGTGCCCGGTCCAGCAATGCGATATTCAACAACATCAGGACATGATTCGCTTCCTGGACGCCGGTAATCTGCAAGGCATTTACGGCCTGACACAAGTTGGTGCAGCCGGATGTTCATCTTGTGGAACGGGTGGCACAGAACTAGGTTCGGCTTTGCCTAGTTTTTCGATGGCAAGCAGCTCTTGCAGTGGTGGTCGAGTCCCACCCGGTGCACCATCGAAAAACTGCCAGCCTGGTACACAAGCGGGTCTAGTCGATGTCGGGCTCGTCCTACGCGAAGAGTTTGGGGTTTTCCCGGGCAGCTTCGGATTGGGCGGTTTTATGGGCGCCTACGACGGTTTTGTACAACGGTTCGACTTGCCTGACGGTACGACCAAACTCCGTTACTTCGATCCGGCGTACGGGCAAGTGTACACGATGGACTATAACGCCCAGACCAATAAATTCACCGACCCCCAAAATCGTGTTCGTGAAGCGCTGGTTGTCAACGGCAAGTGGCGAATCGTTTATCATGATGGAGCGTGGGTCGAACTCGATTACTTCGATATCGGTAGCCTGCAAAGTGACGGATTCATTACTAAAGTGGGCGACGCCCTAGGTCGATTCGTCACGATCGCCCGAGACACCACCGGAAAAATCACGTCCATCGCGGACGAAATTGGGAACACCGCCCAAATCACTTATCAGTCGGGTCTCATTGCCGGCCGTCCAGCCATTTCGCAAATCAACATCTCTTCGGATACGGTTCCCCAAACGTTGACATTTGCTTATGCCAACAACCACCTCAGTCAGATCACGTTCAATGGGACGATCGTGTGGACCGGGACCTTAACCGTCAACGTGCCGGCTCAAACCGCCCAACTTGAGATTTACAACGCCTTTGTTGGCAAACGCAAATACAACTACACCCAAGACTATGTACTGCTTTATGGCACGCTCCACGCCCAACCGACGATGTTGATTCGCAACATTCTCAATTCCAACAACGAAAATCTCGTGGCCCTGTTCGTGAATCCGAATGATTCGCATCACCGGCTGGAACTGATCGGAACTTCCATTCTAAAACGGTACCAGACCGAGATCGGCCCCAGCAGCGGTTCGGTATCGATGCGTTATGCGACGAACTTTACAGTCGGCAATATCGCGGATGGTTGGAATGCCATTAATGTGATCAGCGAAGAGCATGCCAACCATCAAACCAAGTGCCTTTACCCCGGTGTCGTCGAGGCCGAAATTCAAGGCGATATCCGCATGGGTACCGCCTCCGAGGTCCAAGACCAGCATGGGGTCATCGTCCAATTGGAGTACGACAGCGATGGCTTCGTCACGAAGCGGACCTATGCCCCTAACGACTACGAAGAGTTCACCCTCAACGTCAATAAAAAGATCACCCAACATCGCCGCCGAGACGGGGTCATCGTCAACTACACCTATCTGAACAACACCTTGGTTCAAACGATCACCCAGGACAACACTGTTCGCGAGTTCGTCTACTGGACTGGCGGCGCCAAGAAATATCTGCTCAAGGAAAGTCGTGATCCACTCTACAGTGCCACTAACCCAACCATGCACTGTACGACCCTGGATTATACGACGGACCGAGGCCTGTTGATGCAGGTTCTTGGCCCGGCGGCCGCCCCTTCCGCCACTCGTCCTGAAACCAATTACACCTACACGGGTCGTCGCCAACGCGAAACCACCACAGTCAAGCGAGCGGTTGGTAACGATGTGGTGGAAGAATACGTCTACGACACCTTGGGACGTATCACGCAAATCAACTATCTATCCGACGGCACGAACCGGCAGATTTCCTACATCAACTCGCCCAACAACCCGTTTACTGGCAACGGGACCTACGGCACCAATCACTGCACGCTCAACACGCCGGTCTTGATCAAGGATCGTACCGATCGCGTGCAATGTCGACTGCAAAATCACTTCAAGACCGCCCTCAGCTACGCCTTCTACGGTACCAGTACCGACGTGTTTGTGGCCGCGAACATCACGGTCAACTCCAGTGTCAATCTCAATACGATCACGGCGCGTTCCTATTATGCCGGTACCGAACTGCCACTCTCGGCAACCACCAACGGTAACCTTCAAAGCTTCGAATACGACTACCGAGGGCGTCGAAACAAGGTGACGCAACATGTTGCCAGCGGCAAGACGCTGGTCTCCCTCACGACCTACGGTGGTAACAACCGCCTATTGTCGACAACGGACCCCTATGGACGAAAGACTTGGTACGGGCGAAGTGTCAGCTCTGGGCAACTCTTGCGTACGATCCAAGAATTTGTCCCCGGTGGCGTCGCGGTCACCGATAATCCTACCGTCCTGGCCGCAACTCGAATCACCACCAACAATGCCAAATATGCCATCTCCGACTCGAATTATGATGTTATCGGCCGCCTAGCCGAAACCATCGATCCTATGGGCATGGTCACCAAGCTGGAATACAACAACCGCGACCAACGCATCAAACAAACCGTCGCCTTTGGCAACGCCTTGGCTTCGA
>JAUXWY010000031.1 GCA_030681235.1 Pirellulaceae bacterium
TCTCCTGGAGTCGAAAAAACGTGGCACATCAAGTCGTTAACTTAGCGGTATTGGGCTTCAGCCGGCGGGGAGCTGAAAAGAGCGTTTTCACACCGACCCGCCGGCTGAAGCCGGTACACCAGCGCTTGCTAAACCGATACTGTTACAGAATTGGGTCACGACAAAATGGCTTCCACAACTTTTCCATGAACGTCCGTCAATCGCATGTCGCGACCACCCCAGCGATAAGTCAGTTTTTTGTGATCCACACCTAATAAGTGAAGCATCGTCGCATGTAGATCGTGAATCTGAAGTTTTCCTTCAATGACTTTATAGCCGTATTCGTCGGTCGCACCGTAAGTTGTGCCGCCCTTCACGCCGCCACCGGCCATCCACAAACTAAACCCAAACGGATTGTGGTCACGTCCATCGCTGCCTTGAGCAAAAGGTGTTCGGCCGAACTCGCCTGCCCAAACGACCAGCGTCTCGCTCAAGAGGCCGCGTTGTTCCAAGTCTTGTAGCAATGCTCCAATCGGTTGATCAACGGCCAAGGCATTGGCTTCGTGCCCTCCCTTGAGATTGCTATGTTGATCCCAGCGATCGCTGCCGACATTGGGACAAGTCAATTCGATAAAACGCACACCCGCTTCAACCATCCGTCGCGCGATCAAGCATTGTCGCCCAAAGATCTTGGTGGCTTCGTTGGCGGCGTCCACTCCGTAGGAGGTAAGGGTCGCCGCCGATTCGCCAGCCAGGTCCATAATTTCGGGCACCTTGCCCTGCATGCGAAACGCCAATTCAAAGTTGCCGATCGCCGACTCGACATCGTTCTTGCGCGGCAAATTCTCCAGGTATTCTTGATCCAAAGTACGGATCAAATCCATGGTCGACGCCTGAGCGGCGCGACGATGATCGGGCGGCTGAATGTTTGCCACGGGATAAGGACCATGCGAAAACACGGAGCCTTGAAATGCGGCCGGAAGAAAGCCACTGCCAAAACAATCCAAGCCACCAGGCGGAATCAACCCACCGTTCAATACGACAAATCCCGGCAGATCCAACGACTCGCTGCCCAGACCGTAACCGACCCATGCTCCCATGCTCGGTCGACCTTGGAAGCCGCTACCCGAATGGAGAAAGTAATTGCCGTTGGTGTGTTCGGAAAACTCGCTGGTCATCGAACGAATCACGGCCAACTTGTCGGCATGCCGAGAAATGTGCGGGAACAGGCTGCTGATGGGCAGTCCTGATTCTCCATAATTATCGAACTTCCAAGGACTGCCCAGCGTGTTTCCATTGTTGTTGAATTGAGTGGGCTCCATCTTCATCGCAAACGGTTGACCATGTTCCGCTTGGAGTCGCGGCTTCGGGTCAAAGGTGTCCATCTGGGCCGGCCCGCCGTCCATGTACAGAAAGATCACGTTTTTGGCTCGGGCCACATGATGCAAGCCGTTTTGGCGAAGAGTTGGCTCGTCCGTGGGGTTCGTTGAGCCCTGCAAGCCGCCCGCATAACTTGGATGTGGCAACAATGCCGCCAACGCGACACCGCCCATTCCACAGGCCGACCTCCAGAGAAAATCGCGGCGCGACGGCGTGGGGTAACTGCGAAAGTCATGCATGAGCGTGTCTCGATGGGTTCGCGATGCTACTCGTGTTCGGCCAACCAGCGCTCGGCATCCAAGGCCGCCATGCAGCCCGTACCTGCGGACGTGATTGCTTGTCGGTAATAGTCGTCTGCGACATCGCCTGCGGCAAAGACGCCGTCGATGCTGGTGACCGTTCGGAAGGGACGATGCCAAACCAAATAGCCTTTGTCATTGGTTTCCAATTGACCGTCGAGGAAACTGGTGTTCGGAGTGTGACCGATGGCCAAGAACAATCCGCCGATCTCGCGAACCTCCGTCGAACCATCCTGGGTGCTCTGCAGGCGAATCCCGGTTACTCGGTTGCCATCGCCCAGCACTTCCGCGACCTCGCGATGCCACAGCATTTCGATCTTGGGGTTGGACAAGGCTCGGTCGGCCATGATCTTCGAGGCTCGCAACTGATCTCGCCGGACAATCATGAAGACCTTCGAGGCGAATTTGGTCAAGTAGCTGGCTTCTTCCACGGCTGAATCGCCGCCGCCCACCACCGCCAACTCTCGGTCCCGGAACAGAGGCAATGCTCCGTCACAGACGGCGCAAGCGCTGACGCCTTTATTCTTGTAGAGGTTCTCGCTTTCCAAGCCCAAATAATTTGCCCGGGCTCCGGTCGCCACAATCACGGCATGAGTCTTGATGGGTTCGCCTTGTCCAGGATACAAAACGAATGGTCGCTGCGAAAAGTCGACTTTCACGATATCGTCGCCGATGACCGTGGTCCCAAAATTCAAGGCTTGCTGTTTCATCAGCTCCATCAGTTCGGTGCCTTGCACGGCGTAGTGCAGTTGCCCGTCACGTTGATGATTCGGGGCCGGTGGAAGGTTCCATTGCCGATCCTTATCCACCGCCGACTCGACAAACGCGCGAATATTCCCAGCGGGAAAGCCGGCGTAATTTTCGACTTCCGTGGTCATGGCCAACTGTCCCAGCGGGATCATTTCTGGTTTGATCGTTCCTTCAAACAAAATCGGCTTCAAGTTCGCCCGTGAGGCATAAATTGCGGCCGACCAGCCCGCGGGGCCGCTTCCGATAATTACGACGTTCTGAACCACGAATCCACGCTCCTTGCAATTCAAGTTACCACCGACATCGCTGCCGACCATTCGTATTCCAGACGAACAATTCGGTGGCAAAGCAGAGGAATGCTTCCCAAAAGGATCGTCCGACGGCCGCTCGATCACGAGCGTGAATGCGGCTGAATGTTAACATTTTCCGAGCCCATTGATAACCTCCCGCCGGTCGGGAGGACGGCCGGTCTCAGGCATCCCCGTTTATCGGACCGCAGTCGCCAGGACGCGAGGGGTGCGGCCCCAGGTGGCCCTACCGGGGTGGCTATGGGCGGAAGAAGCCGGTAAGCTATGCCGACTTTTAAGCGGATGGCCAATCCAGGTCGGTCGGTCAAACAAAGGTTTGTTGTCCCCCAGGGAGACCCGAGTCAGTGAAATTAACGAAGGCCGAACTCAAAGAGTACAAGAACATTCTTCTCAATTTGCGAGCGAGGGTCAGTGGGGACATGACTAGCCTCCGAGATTCGGCCATGAGCGATCAGAGCTTGGGAGCCGCCAATTCCACGATTCCCAGTCACATTGCCGATGCCGGCAGTGATGCCTTTGATCAGGACAATACGTTGCGTTTGATCGACAACGAGTCGGTGGCACTGCATTTGATCGAAGAGGCTCTGGAACGGGTCAAGACCGGCTCGTTTGGGTTCTGTACCCAATGCAATGCAAAAATTGGGAAAATGCGGATCCAAGTGCTGCCGTACACACCGTACTGCATCAAGTGTGCCAACGAGTTGGAAAGTTAACCCCGGGCTTGGTTCCACATGTCGCCTCATCCGAACGAATCGAACTTGAACGGAAGCTCGTTGAATTCCCCCAATGTTGACTTGGCTCCGGGCAACGACGCTGCAGGTTTGGCGGTCGCTCAAACGACTCAGGCATGTCGCGCCGGTTGTGGCTGCCTTCGTTGGAACAGGTTGTCAGCGGTCGTCGTGTTTTTACTGTTGGCCGGTAGTGGTTTGGCTGCGGACTTGGGAACAAAATCCTACGTGTTCGCCAACTATTGGCCCTACCATCAGCATCCCAATGATTGGCCGATCACCCACGAGCCGCACTGGCTGATCGATGGCGTCTTCGGCATACAAACGTCGACCAATGGGGGCGCCTTGTTTGGAATGATGCAAGGGTTCCAAGTCGTTTTTGTGACGCTAAGTTTGTTGGCCTTGCTTGGCTTGCTCCTGTGGTTGTTTGGGTTTGGCGCCTGGCGAGACCGCATGTTGTTGTGTTGTTTGGGTCTGATAACGGGTGGAATTTTAGGGAATCTCTACGATCGGCTGGGGCTTTGGCACGATGCTCGAACTCCGGCGGACTTTCATAACCACGTGCGGGATTGGATTCATTTTCGATTGGAAGGGATTCCGTACTTTGATCCGTGGCCAAACTTCAATATTGCCGACAGTTTGTTGGTTGTCGGCGTGTTGTTGATGTTGGTCCACAATTTCTTTTTTGTCGGGAAACAGGAAGAGTAGATGCACGCGGAGGTCCATTTGGATTCGGAGTTACAGGATCGTTGGCAACACGCTTGGGCGATTGCCTGGGAAGGCGGGCGGAATACACTTCGCTACTTCCAACAGAGTCATATTGGATATCAGAGAAAAGCAGACAAATCCCCCGTAACCATTGCCGATCGAGAAACAGAGCAATTGTTGCGGCGGAGAATCTTGGAACGCTTCCCACACGACGGAATCTTGGGGGAAGAGTACGGCTCGGTCGAAGGGAGTTCCGGGTTTCGCTGGATCTTGGACCCGATCGACGGAACGAAGGCCTTTATTGGCGGCGTCCCGTTGTACGGGACGATGGTCGGCTTGGAATACAACAATCGGTGCGTTGTGGGCGCGGTTGTGATCCCGGCACTCAACGAAGGGATCCATGCCTGTGTGGGTGCCGGAGCGTGGCATTACCAATCGGTTGCCCCGCAGGTTGTCGATCCCGCATGGTCGCCGGAGAATCAACCCTTGCTCCAACCGCCGCTGGCGTTGCAAAGGGCCCAAGTTTCTAAAGTCGGCACTTTGTCCGAATCTTTGTTGGCGGCGGCGGAACCACGAACCTTTCAAAAACGCGGGGCGTTGGAAACATTGTTCGAGTTGGACCAACAGGTCTACGTGTCGCGAAACTGGGGCGATTGTTTCGGATATCTCTTGGTCGCTACTGGCCGAGTGGAAGTCATGATCGATCCGATCATGAGCATTTGGGACGCCGCTGCCGTTGCGCCCATACTCACCGAAGCGGGTGGGACTTTCACGGACTGGCAGGGCGAGCCGACCATTCATCATCAAGAAGGGTTGGCGACAAATGGTTTGGTCTTGAACGAAGTGTTGGGGATCACTCGGAAAGCGGTCGGTGCCGCGATTGGTTGATTCTCGAGCCTTGACCCTGCCTTTGGTCGGATATTGTACCAACGTGCATCCGGGGCACGACTTGGCAACCACTCGTTCTCAATTGGAACAGCATGCGGTGGAAGTTCGCCGCATCTTGAAACGGGAGCGGATGGGAGTTGGGCTGTGGTTGTCTCGCGCGACCGCGTCTGAATTGTTGGAACAACCTCGAGGTCCAGCGGAGTTTGCGGAGTGGTTGTCGGAACGAGGGCTTGTTCCTTACACGCTCAACGGCTTTCCGTTCGGCAATTTTCACAGCGAGGTGGTCAAGCACCAAGTTTATCAGCCGACTTGGGCCGACGATGCTCGGTATCATTACACGGTCGATCTGGCGAAAATTCTGGCCGAGCTCCTCCGCGCGACTCAACAAAATCATGGCTCCATTTCGACGCTGCCCTTGGGTTGGGCCGCTACGACCGATACGGAATTTCGACGGCAAGCAGCGGTTCAATTGCATCGTTTGGCGGGAGACTTGGAGCGAATCGAAGACCGATCGGGGTGTCGGATTGAAGTTTGTTTGGAACCCGAGCCTGGCTGCACTCTCGGTTCAATGCCGCCCATGATCCAATTCTTTCGCGAGTTTCTGCTGACGGGCGAAACGCATGTTCGAGAACGAAACGCTCGTTATTTGTCGGTATGTTACGATATTTGCCATTCGGGGGTGATGCACGAATCTTCGTTGACCAATGTGCAGGCCCTCAAAGAAGCAGGGATTCGAATTGGAAAAGTCCAGGTGTCAAGCGCTCTGGAAATTCAGTTCGAAAGACTCTCGAAGGAGGAGCGTGAGCAAGCTTGGGAGCGACTAGCGAGTTTCTCCGAGCCGCGATACTTGCATCAAACCATGGTCTACCGCGACGGACATGCCCCGCTGTATTTTGAGGATCTTCCGCTGGCTCTGGATGAAGCGGCCGTTCGGCAGCAGGGCTGCTGGACGGTGCATTTTCACGTGCCGATCAGTGAGCCAACTGCCGGCGAACTGGGTACGACGCAGGCTTCGATTCACCAGTTTATCAAAGCCGCTTTTCAAGCCGATTGGCTACCGCAACAATGGGAAGTCGAGACCTACGCTTGGAACGTCTTGCCGCAGGAGTTGCGGGCCGACTCGTTGGCCGGCGGAATCGCCACAGAAATTGTCGCGTTGGATCAATGGTTGGCTCCCTACATTGCAGAAACCCGATTAGGGAATCCTAAGTAATCAACGGGTTCTCGTTCAAGTTAACGAAAGAACACGATGTCGGAAAACTCCGAATTGCGATCGTTTACCAATCAACAAATTGCTCAAGCGATCGACCATGCTCTGTTGCATCCGACCATGTCGGACTCCGAGATCGCTGCCGGTTGTCAACTGGCGGCTGATTTGCAGCTTCGTTCGGTTTGCGTCAAGCCATACGCGATACCATTGGCCGACTCTCTGCTGCGCGGAACCGACGTTGCCGTGGGCACGGTCATTGGGTTTCCGCACGGCAGTCATCCGTCCGTGATCAAAGCAGCCGAAGCCGATTGGGCTTGTCGTGCGGGAGCGGTCGAATTGGATATGGTCGTCAATGTCGGGCAAGTTCTGCAGGGCAATTGGGAGTACGTAAAAAACGACATTACCGGGGTGTTGCACGTGGCGCGACAGCAGGGGGCCTTATTGAAAGTCATCTTTGAAACGGACTTTGTTACCGCAGACGCCGACAAGCAGAAGTTGTGTGAACTTTGTGTCGAATTGGGCGCTGACTTTACGAAGACTTCCACGGGATTTGGTTTTCGGAAGATGGGTGTGGGCTACGACTACGTGGGAGCGACGGAAGCGGATATTCGGTTAATGGTCGCGGCCTGTGGGTCCCGCGTGCAAGTCAAGGCCAGCGGTGGTATCCGCAATCGGGCCGACGCGGTGAAGTACCTCGCGTTGGGTTGCACTCGACTGGGGACCAGCGCGTCCGCCGTTATTTTGAAAGACGGCGGGAATGACCATCAGAGCTATTAACCGCAGAGTTTAGTAACTTTCTGCTGCAGTTTATTTGCGAGTGCCAGCCAAACGAACTTGGCTTGGAGGCCATCACGAGTCCGTCGCCTCGACGAGACAGTCGAACTATGGACGCAAGCTTTGAGGAACGAGGTTCGGAAGCCACCCCGAGACCACCGGCGCGAGTCCCAACGGATCGACGCCGGCAACCCACCACAAGCCTGCCTGGGTCAACACCAAAGAGACAGCCAGCGCAAACAACAGAACGGCGACGTCCTGAAAGCGAGTTCCAACGCTGTCAATCGCGGGCTCTTCCACCTCGGAGTCTTGTTTGATTGGCAGACCGTCCACGCCAATTTCATTCCAACTTCGATCCGATGATGAGCGACGAGACGAGGACCCTCGGCGACGAGATCGTTGGCGCCCAGGCTCCTTGTCCGACAGGTTGGAATCTTCAGCGGAACGTTTGGCCACGGGTTGAGTTTCTGTTGGCGGTAGGCCGGGGGCGTCCACTTGCTCCACGGCTTTGCTCGTAACCGCCGGAGGTTTTTCCAATTCCGTTGCTGGAGCGGCAGTCGGCGAGGCAAGCGTCGAAACCACTTGGACCGTCGGCGATTTAACGGTGTCGCCAAAAAAATTCACTGGCTTTAGCCGACCGGTCGGTGAATGAGCCCGCGACTCCGTCGGCCGGAGTTCTGGCGAAGCGACCGGAGCCTTTGCAGCCGGAACCACCAAGGGCGATTGGCAATGAGGACATGTGACCGCACCACCCGCCAAAATGCTATTCGCCCCGACCGAACACGCGTTCCCACAGTTCGCGCATTGAATTTGAAAAACTTGTTCCAAGGATTCAGCTACCATTGATTGAAACTCATGACTGTTCTTCGGACGAGCGACCGATCGGAACCGCCCCTAAAACGGTTTCCTTCACTTGGACTCCATTTTCCATCGGGACAACCGAGAAATCAAGCAACAGGCGGTATTGCGAATCCGGATTCGCAGTCAACTCGCCAAATTAGGCCATCTGTTCCGAATGATTCGAATGATTCGAACAAATCGCCTCATTGGACAATTAGCCTCCGAGCAAACCGACTCGCGACATTCTAATCCGACTCATCCGAAATCGTTGTGACCTGAATTGTGAGAACGTCCGGTTACCGTCACAATAACACGGCTGAAATGTAAACCGTCACTTGAAGCGGGCCTCATCGGCTACCGCATCCGCCCCTCAATTTACTCACTCGCGTATGACTATTCCAGGAGTTATCCTCATTGCGTTCAATCCCAGGGCTGGAGCTGCGGATCGCCGCGATTTACTGAATTCTCTGCAAATTCGGCTCGAAGATATGGGGTTCGACGTTCAAATGGTGGGTGAACTGACCGATTTGGAAGTATTGGCCGCCGAGTATCGAGAAAACGGGCGGTTGAGGATGGTGGTCTCGGCAGGCGGCGACGGAACATTGGCTGCCGTTGCCCAACGTACCCACCCCGACACCTGCTTGGCAGTATTTCCGCTCGGAACGGAAAACCTGATGGCCAAATGGAGCGGGGCGACGATCGATTTGGATAAGTTCTCCGCTGCCGTCAAAGCCAATCGCACCCGATCGATCGATGCCGCCATGGCCAACGGGCGGCTCGCCTTAATCACCATTGGAATTGGATTCGACGCCGAGGTCGTGCGATTGGTACACACGAATAGGACCGGTCATATAACGAAATGGAGCTATGCATGGCCAATTTTACGGACGATTTGGAACTACGGTTTTCCTCAATTCCGAGTCACGATGGCAGACTGGCAAGACGTTGTCACCGGCCAAGCGAATTCGCTCCCAAAAGAATTTGAAGTCGCCGATATCGCAAACGAAACAAGAAGCTGGAGTGCACCTTGGGTTTTTGTTGCCAATTTGCCGCTTTACGCGGGCGGTTTATCGATCATCCCGCATGCCAAACCGTCGGACGGTTTACTGGACATCGCCTGTTTCACGGGATCTGGCAGAATTCGAGGTCTGCTTTACGCGTTGTGGATTGCGCTGCGTCGGCATACCCGATGCTGCGACTACTCGGCGTTTCGTGCCAAGAAGATCACGATCGACTCGCCAGCACCGTCGGGCTATCAACTTGATGGGGACTATGGTGGTGAGCTTCCCTTAGAGATAAGAATCCAACCGGACCGAATCAAACTGCTTAGCTTCAACCGCCAGGATGTCAGTTTGAACGATTAATGTCGTCAGTTTGATCCTGGTCGCATGTCTCTTTTTGACAGCATTTGGTTCCAATTCGCGACACGAATTAGAACGATACTGTCTCGATTTGTTGGCGAATCCCCTAACTGTTTCCCGATCGATACAAACGGACTATTTGCGCAAAATAAACCAACTTTAACCCAGTCTCAAGGGCATTGAATACTTCATTAATTTCTGATTAATGATATAATTTGTGTGAACACGATATTTCAAAGGACGGTTGGCCCAATAAATGCGAAGAGCTAGCGAATGGAAAGCAGCAGGCGATTTTGGGGATGGACGCGGGAACCGAATCAAAAATGAGGGTTCGAACCATGAAGAAGACACACGAAAGGCCGGAACCAACCTGGGAAATGGATACCCAATGGGCACTGAAGTCCATTATTGGGACTCCGGGGACTTCTGAGATTCGAACGGAGGGCCACGGTGACTTGGGTTGGTTGTGCGAGTCTCATTTGGCTGTTTTGGATGATGAAATCGCTCTGGATTTGGCAGAATTGGAGCGGAAACACGCAAGTTTTGTCACGACGAATTCCCGACGAAGCGTTGGTCCAAAACCAAGAAGCACCCCAAAATAGGTGATCATTCCCGACCTAGGTCGGCTCGAGTTCTTCCTTGATGTTTACGGTTAAGCGAGCGCTGGTGTACCGG
>JAUXWY010000042.1 GCA_030681235.1 Pirellulaceae bacterium
CGTTTTATTGGTGGAATCGATTATCGCCTGCAGCGACTAAACGTCGGCAATGCGGCTTTGGATCAGGAACGTTTGGAGGCCGTGGCGGTGTATTGGAGTCGATACGAGCAACAGCACGAACGAACTCGGTTGGAAAATCGAATCGATCCAGAACTGGAAACTTTTCGTTGGCTTATTGAAGAGTACCGGATTTCGTTGTTTGCTCAGCCGATGGGTACAAGCGTCAAAGTTTCGCCGCAGAGGTTGGAGAAACAATGGTCGTTGGTGCATGGCAGTCCATTGACAGTGAGGTAGCCCTTGGAAACTTTGGATCTCAAACGCTATCAATCCGCCAAACTGGTCGAGCAATTGGCAGATGTTCTGAATGTGGGTTCCGCTGTTGTGGAGGTGCTGAGGTCGGTCGGCTGGGTCATCGCCGTCTTGGTCGTCGTGGCGAATTTCGTGCTGTACTTGGGCGGGGCCAGCCCGATGACATGGGCCTTGATTGCCGTTTACGTTTTGTTCGTCGCTGGGCTGTTGGGCGGAGCGATCGGGTTGGTTCGTGTGGCGAGAAACTTTCTTCGGCAAACCGCTACCGTGTTGCAGCTCATGATCGGAATCACAAATCAAGCTCGGATTGATTTGAATCGTGTTCAAACGGGCGAGGCCAAGTTGCCGTCGACTCATGAAATCATGCTGCATTCGTATCAAGATGTGATCTTTCCAACCGTCAAGCAGATCGTCATTAAATCAGGTGGCCTGGTCAGTCAAGCCTTGTTGTGGATCTATCGAAAAACGATCGAGCGGACCGTTTTGAACGGAATTCGATTGGCGGCGGAAACTTCTCAGGCCTCTGGGGAACTTGGCGCGGATCAGGATCGCCTGGAAGGAACGAGTCGCGAGCAGATGGAATTGCAGAAAACTCTTGCAGCGGTGGCGGATTCCAGTGCAGACGCGGAGACGGAAGCAAAAGCCGAGTCCTGGCTGCGAGTCGCGACGGCCAGGATCGAACGTTGGTTCCTATTTCCGTTGATGTGTGGGTTTTGGATCGTAGCCGCTGGGGCCATTGTTCCGGTTTTGGTAGGATGGTGGCTGAGTCGGTAAGGCTCACAAAGACACAAAGTGCTGCGACAAGGCTCTAAACAGTTGGAACTCGCGTGGCCTCCGCATCGGCAGCGGACAACACGAGACTTCCATCTGTGCCGCGAGAATCAACTAGAGGAAAGTACGAATGGAACTCGGTGTTGGGATTGTTGGTTGTGGAATGATTGCCAAGTTTCACGCTCGTGCAGTGGCCGACACTCCGGGTTTGCGATTGGTCGCAGCCACCAGTCGCCAAAGAGCCAGCGCCGATAAATTTTCGGCTGAATTTCCGTGTCGTGTATTCGACACGGTTGAGCAGTTGTGCGCCGATCCGGCGATCCACATGGTCTCGATCTGCACCGCCAGTGGGGCACACTTGGAGCCGGGACTGATTGCGGCTCGGGCCGGCAAACATGTCATCGTGGAAAAGCCGCTCGAAGTCACGGTGGCGCGATGTGATGAATTGATCGATGCTTGTCAGCGAGCAGGCGTGGTGCTTTCGACGATTTTCCCGTCGCGATTTCATGCGGCATCGCAGCAAGTGAAAGCCGCGGTGGACGCGGGTCGCTTTGGACGTCTGACGCTCGGGGATGCGTACGTCAAATGGTACCGAACGCAACAGTACTACGACAGCGGCGCTTGGCGCGGCACTTGGGAACTGGACGGCGGTGGAGCGCTCATGAATCAGGCGATTCACAGCGTCGATTTGTTGTTGTGGATGATGGGTGGTGTCCGACAAGTGATGGCCTACACGGCGACGTTGGCTCACGAGAACATCGAAGTTGAAGATGTCGCGACGGCCACATTGCAGTTCAACAATGGAGCGCTGGGAGTGATCCAGGCCTCGACGGCGGTTTATCCGGGCATGTTGAAGCGAATCGAGATTCACGGCTCACGCGGTTCGGCGATTATCGAAGAAGAAGATTTAAAGGTGTGGAGTTTTGCGGATGCAACGCCAGCGGACGAGGCGATCCTAGCGGCGTTGACTGGCAAGACAACAACCGGTGGCGGGGCGGCCGATCCAGCCGCGATTGGTCACCATGGCCACGCAGCCCAGTTTGCCGATGTCTTGGCAGCGATTCGGTCGGGGCAGACGCCTCAGATCGACGGTCGCGAAGGTAGGAAAAGTGTGGAGTTGATTTCCGCGATCTATCAATCGGCTCGCAGTGGCCAGTCCGTGAGGTTGAGTTGATTCGTTGGCTAGGTCGCTTTCGAATTGCCGGACCAGGCTTGGTCGTCACGGCGGCGTTTATTGGGCCGGGTACGGTAACTGTCGCTAGTCAGGCGGGAGCCGATTATGGCTACCAATTGCTGTGGGTCTTGGCGCTTGCAACGGCGGTGACCATTTTTCTGCAAGCAATGGCAACTCGCATTGGATTAGCGACCCGGGTGCCGTTGGGGATCGCGATCAAGGAATCATTGAATAGCCCACTCGCACGATGGTTGGTCGGAGCGTTAGTCGTTTTTGCGATCGGCTTTGGAAACTCGGCGTTCCAAGCGGGCAATTTGACCGGGGCTCGGATCGGACTGGAAATCATGACGGGCAGTCAGCGTCCGGAGTGGATTTGGGTGCTGGCCGCCATCGCCAGTGGCACGTTGTTCATGTCATCGTACCGCCGGATGGAAATCGTATTGATTGCCATGGTCGCGACGATGAGTTTGGGATTCTTGGTGACCGTGATCTTGATTCGACCGGAGCCGATGGGCATGGTCCGCGGATTGGCGCCGACATTCCCGCAAAACTCTTTGGTGACCATTCTCGCATTACTAGGCACGACCATTGTCCCGTACAACTTATTCTTGCATGCCGGGTTGGTTCAGCGGAGATGGTCTCAAGAGCGTGATGTTCAGACGGCGATCAACGAGGCGCGAGCCGATTCGGTGCTGTCGATCGGGTTGGGCGGATTGGTCAGCGCCGCGATTCTGGTTTCGGCGGCCGTGGCGTTTTTTGGTACTGGTGCGACGCTGACGTCAGTGAATGACATGGCCGTGCAATTGGAACCGTTGCTTGGGCGGCAAACCTCGCGATTCTTTTTTGGCGTGGGGTTGTTTGCTGCGGGCCTGACCAGCGCCATCACCGCTCCGTTGGCGGCCGCGATGGCGATCACCGGTGTCTTAGGCTGGAGCGACGACCCCAAGGCGATTCGCTTTCGTTGTATCTGGATCGGTGTCATGACGATCGGTTTCGTCGTCGCGTGGTTTTGGAGCAAGAGCCCGAAGGAGATCATCGTCGTGGCACAAGCTGCCAACGGGGTACTTCTTCCGCTGGTGGTGGGCTTGTTGATCTTTGTTTGTAACAGGCATCAACGGCTCAAGCGTCATCGTCCGAGTTGGTGGGAGAACGCGATTGCCATTGGAGTGTTTCTCATCATTCTGGGACTCAACTGGAACTTGTTAGTGAAATTCTTCGGGTGATCATCGGTAGGGACAGAAGGCGGCGGAATTCTCATCGTAGAGCGAGCGCCTCGATCGCTCTGGGCGCGAGAGCGAAATGGAGCTCCAAGTTTTCTACGAAGAGAAACGAGTCCTCTAACAACCCAAACTCGGGCCGCCGCAATTTTGGCGACGGGACCTTCATATTGACGCCAGGTTGGCATTCGCCAAATATGCTCTGGCCACGCGGTTAACTATCTGCGTTGTCCGCTCATGAACAAATAAAAAATGACTCTCGCATCCACAAGGGCTGCGAGAGTCTCAAGCACTTCTCGGTTGCTAGTCCCGCTTTATTTGGCCTAGCGATTGATTTGAAAACCGAACAGGATATTGTGAGCTACGTAGTTATCGCGGGTCGTTACGATTGGTCCAACGATGTCCACATCGTCTGTTCCGAACATGCGGTATTCGGCGAAGAATTTGGCGCGGCAACCGATGTCACGTTGAAACCCGACGAAGCCCTGATAGGCCACGGCGGTGTCGTCGATCGTGTAAGTGTCAGCGCCAAAAGGCATGCTGGCGTT
>JAUXWY010000046.1 GCA_030681235.1 Pirellulaceae bacterium
CTGTTTCCCGGAAACGAGTTTGACGTGGTCAATTCGTTGTTGTTGGAGATCAGTCAACAGACCAAGGACAAATCCATGTACGATGCCCAAGAAAAACAACGCCGCGATTTGCTCTGGCTGCAAAACATTGCCATTGAGGAAGCGGAAGAGCGCGGAGAAGCAAGAGGGGAAGCACGTGGAAAACTACGTGGGGAACTGACTGGAAAGATCGGGATCCTACAGGAGATATTGGGCTTACCCGTGAGCACCGATTCGGAACTTAAGAGTCGAACACTCGAAGAACTCCAAGCCCAACTGACCGATTTGCAAGTTCGGGTAAAAAGCCGAGGCTGATCCAACGCCCGAAACCGATCGATTGAAAAGACTGTGGCCCCAACCGAGTTCATCTCGGTTGAGCCAAGGATTCGTCACTAACGACGGTTCATCACCTGCACAGACAGCGGTCGAATCCAATGCTTGTTTAGCAAACAAACGCATCAGAGACCGCAAAGCCATCACACTGCATGTTCGAACAACGACCCCGGGTCAGTTTCCAGCAGATTCAGGGAGGACAGCAGATTGAACGGCCCAGGTCACAGTCACTCGGGGGCCCAACTCAATTGCAATGGCCCAGTTTCCAGAACCACCGCGCAGCCAATTGTCTTGGAAAGAAATAGGCAAGCGAGAACGACATCCGTGAATATCCGTGTGAATCCGTGGCTGAAATGACCGAAGTATCTGTGTTTCCGTCGTAAGAATTTGCATAAGTCCCGCGAAGTCCTTCGGTTGGACTTCTAGGTTGTAAACGGGTTCGGGGCCGGGGCGGGGGAGTTTTTGTTGGACCCAGCGGATGTCGCCCCCCAGCGTCTGGAGCCGCTCGCCAATTGCCAACTCCCCGGCCTGCACAAACTCCGCCCGATCCACCGACCAAAACGGATGATTCCCCGTGACGCCAATGGTTTCATGCAAGGAAGAATCAGGGGTGGCGGGTGAAGCGTGGAGGGTGGCGGGTGTAGGGCTCAGAGCCGTCGGAATGGGTGCTGCGTCGGTTCGGCTGATTGGAGAATGGCTCAGGACCAAGTCCAGGACATCGGCACTGGCGTGTTTGAAGGTCGCTGTGATGACTTGGCCTGGCCCAGCGGGAATGGCCGGACATGGTTTCATGTCCACTACCAATGCCGGACCCACCGCCCCCAACTCGTGCAAATCCATCTCCACCGTCGCCCCAACCAATTCCAACCCAGAAGCCTCGGCCAACAAACCAGCCATCGCCAGTTCGTAGTACGCCGGGCGTAGCGGAGTTAACTGGCAGGATATCGCCGCAGCGACCGCCTCCGCCTGCGCCGAGTTGGCCATAGGGAAGTACTGTTCAAGGTCACCGAAGTATCCTGCCGCAAAGGACTCGGAGGGATCGTCGCTTCGGCGTATGGCAAACGGAATCTCGTCGATTGAGGTGCCAGAAGAATCCGAGGCGAGGCCCGCTTCTTCGTAGTGGAATTGGAATTGTTGGACGACCCACCACTCGGGACGAGGAATTTCGATTTCAAGATTGCTGCCGTCTTCTTTCGGCAAGAGCAGACTTAGCTGCAACCATTCTTCCCAACGAGGCTCAACCCATCCGGCTCGTTCTGTGGCAGTCACCTCCGGATTAAACGCCGGAGCACGAAGACAAAACAGCTTGAATTTTCTCGAAAAGCAACGGATAGTCTCTCGTTGTGAATTCGTCTTCCGGATAGTCCCAGTCGAAATGTCCGACTCGATCGTGGCATTCATTGAGTAGCAGCAGAACATAGCTGCCCTTCGGGTCGCCATCCGGATACCAACCAACATCCAGGAGCTTCCTTTCCCTCCGGTTGACGGCTTGAAATAGATCCTGCAAGAAGTAAATATCGAGAACTTCAACTCCTGGATCAAGTTCAGTTATTGTTTCGATCTCATCGATTGACAAATGCAGTAGCTCATTGTGCGTGACCTCCCACCCGTTACTTACAGTGCATTCGAAGCGCGTTACATCCGAGATTTTCATGATCAGAGCCTGTATAATGCAGCACTAATTGATCTTTCCAAGTGCGCTAGCGGGAATGCGATCAATTCCGATGGGATGGCCGTGATATACCCCACCTGAGATTTACCACACCAAAGACTTCCTGAATGCCTCGTAAACGCCGCGACCAATTCCACTCCATCCACTTTGGCGAACAGAACTGCCATGGCTAGTTCGTAATAGGCAGTACGAAGTGGAGGTAACGGCGTGCGCGGCTCATCGGCATCGTCGTCAGCATCGATCGACGAGTAAGCTGCGATGTTCCGATCAACGATGTACCCGTCAGAAAAGAATCGGCCCGAGTGGTCGGTATGGGGGAGTGGGTAGTCGCAACTTTCGGCTGAGGGAGTAACAGCCGGAGTAACAGCCCTCGCACGCGTCTTTGGCGATGGGAGCTCCAACGGTTGGCCAACGATACAGGCCTGAAGATTGAACTTCCGATTCGGCATAACGAATCTCGAACTGTAAAAACTCTGAATTAACGTGATGTGCGGAGAGCCTTAATGGCAGAGGGCGAGCGAGGTTCGCAAGCACTCAGTTGTCACTTGACTAGTCTGTAGCAAATAAACTCACCGGAACCGTCTTGAGTCCAAAATTCGATATGTAGCTCTCCATGTTTTCGAAGACGTTTTCAATGTCACAGTCGGCTCCTACGTTTATGCCAGAACAATTACTACTCAAGACATCGTCAAAAACTTGCTGTTTTCCCAACGACTCAAACTCGCGTGCCATCTTGCGCCAAAGTTTCGCGAGTATGAAAAAGTGAAAAAAACCGACATGAAACTCATTTGTGACCGAGAAGCCTGAGGAAATATACTGGAGACCAATATGAAGTTCTTTTGCGGCCGAAACACGCGACCAGACGATCGGAAGATTCGGTTGCCTCTCCAATAAGTCCGCGCGATCATGTATTGTCGTTAACCGACAAAGTGTATTAAATTGGTCTAATGCAAAGTCTCCACGCGTACCGTGGACTGATCTAATTAGTGGGATAAAATAAACAGCATGTGGACTTCGTTCACGAAAAACGCGTGTACACATGATCGCCCACTTTGAACCCAGTACGTCTTTGCTGTAGCATTCTCCAAGCAACGTCTCATTCCTTCTGAAAATTACGTATTATTCAAGTCACTCGATCGGATGGGGGTATTTCATGCCAGGAGGCAATCTTATACCGGTCGAATTAAAGTGCAACGTTACCATGTATTTCTCCCAAAGATGAGCCTCTTGCTTTTCCATTTCCAATGTGCTTTTGGACGTCGCGCCAGGACCCGCCTCTTTCAGCGATTTTCTGAGTCGATTACCTGCCGCATCAGATACTCCGAATTTATGTACAGATCCGTCACGATTGTAGATTACATATCCGATGCTTGAGTTCGTTTTTTGAGACGATGTACTGATGCCCATTTTGCGATAATCGTCCGTCGTGTACCGACGATTTTTTGGAGGACACGTGCCTTTTGGGTCTGAATTCTGAACCAACACTCCGTCGGTGCCGACATAGTATACATGTTCGCCGTGGACGTCAAGGTTGTAGACTTGTTAGGCTGGGCCGGGGCGAGGGAGGAGG
>JAUXWY010000064.1 GCA_030681235.1 Pirellulaceae bacterium
ACCTCAATCCATTGGACCATCACATGCAGTCGATTGGCTATCAAATGGTGCGGTATGCGGATGACTTTGTCATTCTATGTCGCAGCCAGGAGGAGGCCGAGGCCGCCTTGACGGCGGTCCGCAGTTGGGTCGAGGCAGCGGCCTATTGACTTCTTTGCGAAACATGGACTCCTGAGCCTTGAAGGACTCCATCTTCACTTCGTTCAATCCAGCGGACCCTACCAACTGGAGAGCCGGATGCGGGAGAACCGCCCGTCCGGTTCGGAGGGAGGGGAGTTCTAACGAACTTCCCTACCCCTATCTTTGGCCGAAGCTTAGATCTCCTCGATCTGAGTTGTCGCGTCGCCGAAGGTACTTTGGCGGACGTCGACTTTTCCCATCAACGACAGGAACAAGCGACAGAGTTGTCGGTCGGGTTTGCCGGAATAGTCTAGCACTTGGCCACTTCGCAATCGCCCGCCTGCACGGCCTAACAAGATGACCGGAAGTTGGTCGTTGTTGTGCAACGCGCCGGCCATCATGCTGGAACAGTGCATCAGCATCGTGTTGTCCAACAGGGTCCTGTCGCCCTCTTGGATCGAATCAAGCTTCCTGGCCAGATACGCCAACTGTTCCATAAAGAATTGATTGACTTTCAACCAGTCGGACCCGTCGCTATGAGATAACAAGTGATGGATCATGTAGTCGATGCCGTGCCCCGACTGTTCCACACTGGCGAGATTCGGGAATCGCAAGGCGCTGTGGTCGTTGTTCAACTTGAGCGTGGCGACCCGAGTCGTATCCGTTTGGAACCCCAGCACCATGATGTCGATCATCAAACGCATGTGTTCCGAAATGTCTTGCGGAATACCGTCGACGGGACGAGCGATATTGGGTTTATCTAACGTGGGACGCCAACCTTGTAGTTCGCCCCGTTGTCCCGCGTTGGCAATTCGCAGTTCGATTTCGCGGACACTGTCCAGGTACTCGTCGAGTTTTTGTTTGTCACCGGAACTGATGTTGCGGCGCAAGTCCTGAGCATCTGCCAAAACCGCGTCCAAGACACTCTTGTCTTCGGGTGACGATTCGTCCTTGAACAACCGGTCAAAGGCCAAGGCCGGGTAAAGTTCCAGCGGTGTCGGTGTCGTCGGCGAACTCCAAGAAATGTGCGAACTGTAGAGCATGCTATAGTTCTTATGCACCGATGGATTCGAGGTTTCACAGGCCAAGACCAAACTGGGAACCTTGGTACTACGTCCGTAAGTTTGAGCGATGACTTGATCAAAACTGGTGCCCGATCGAATCTGACCGCCGCTGGCGATCGGCGCTCCGGACAGCATATTCCCAGTTTGCGAACTATGGATGTTGCCCTTGCAGGCTTCTTCATGATAGAGGCCCCGGACAAACACCAACTTCTCGCGGAAGTCGGCTAATGGAGTGAGGACCTGCCCCAACTCCATGTTGCGACCTTCGCCCTTCGCCCACCACTCGCGAGAATGGAATCCGTTGCCCGAAAACGTGACGCACACGCGAGTCGGCGCTTCACTGGCGGACGAACCAACGGTCGGTTCATCGCCCCAGACCCGTGTCGACTCGAGCCACGGCAAAGCCATGGTCACGCCAACACCGCTTAAAAAACGCCGCCGAGAAAAATGGTGGGTTTGCATCGTGGTTCAACTCGCTAAAAATGGAAACCTATTGTCGTAGGGGGCGTCGATGGATTCATGCGTTCGAAAAAGTCTCGCGACTTTCAATCGCCTCGGATCTGCTGAAATTGCGGACTGAGGACGATTTGCTCGATCAAGTCACCTACGAGTGGTTGCTCGGTTGCAACCATTTGATCGATCAGTGGCTGGTCGGACAATTGGACGCTGCGTCCCAAGGCGTACCCGAGCAACTTGCGTCCAAACTGTTTGGCAAATACTTGCCCGCGTTGCTGCACTAAGTACTCTCGCAGATCTGCCATCCCCGCGACCTGCGTTCCATCATACAGGACCGTTTGCGTGTCTG
Source organism: Pirellulaceae bacterium (assembly GCA_030681235.1). Lineage (GTDB taxonomy): Bacteria > Planctomycetota > Planctomycetia > Pirellulales > Pirellulaceae > M30B19. The sequence continues at coordinate 1,990 of JAUXWY010000064.1, forward strand.
CCGACCTCAATCGACCGATCGCATCAAATCCTTCCAAGGCAAACCCATAGGGATCGATCCGCGAGTGGCAACCGGCACAGGCCGGGTCGCTGCTGTGACGTTCGATCAGTTGTCGTTCCGTCAATCCAGTTGGCGGTTCTTCGGGTAATGTGGGAACGCCTTTGGGTGGGTTCGGAGTTTTTTCACCCAGTACCACCTCGCTTAGCCACATGCCGCGCAAAATAGCACTGGTCCGCGAGGCGCCTGAATGTTTGGCCAAGGTCGCGGCAAACCCCAACATCCCGCCCCGGCCGTGGCTCTTCAAACCATCGACTCGTTGCCAACCGTCACCCGAAAACGGCAACCCATAATGTTCGGCCAACGACGAGTTGACAAAACTGTGGTCCGCATCCAAAAGATCGAGCACCGGTCGGTTGTTTCGCAAGAGGTCGATAAAGAACAAACTGACTTCTTCTTGCATGTCGCTACGAACCGCAGTAAATGTCGGAAAGTGCCGCTCGCTTTTTTCATCCAGCGTGGCGACGTCGCGCACGTGCAAGTATTGACACCCGAACTCGGTGGCCAGCCGCCGAATTTTCCCCTCGTCGTTAAGCATGCGACGAACTTGGGCTTTCAGTACTTCCGGTTCGCGCAGTTTGCCGACCGCGGCCAACTGGGATAACTCTTCGTCCGGCAACGATGACCATAAGAAATAGCTCAAACGCGTGGCCAATTCCCAATCGTTCACTGGGCCGGTTTCGACTCCCGGCGTTTCGGTTCTGTACAAAAACGCCGGCGATGTGAGGACTCGCGCCAGCATCAAACGCGGCGGCATTGCTTGAAGCTGAGTCACCTCCCCGTCCGTAAGTGGTCGGCGCCACGCTCGCTGAGCCAAGTCGATCACAGCTTGCCGCTGCGCCGCTTCAGCAGTCACCTGCTTCGCGCGAAAAACCGCTGCCGCTTGGTGGATCGGTTCGCGCATTTTTTCGAACTCGACGACCAAATCGGCACGGTCTTGCGTCGCAAATTGATAGATTTGTTCAAAGGCATCGACTTGCTTCAAGGGTTCTTCGCTGATGAACAATAGCTCGTTCCACAAACGATCCAATTCGGCGATTTGCGAATCGGTTAGCATCAGTCGTTGTAAATGTTCGTCTTCCCGATAAAACAAACGCAGAGTCACCACTTCATCGACGGGCACGATTCGCGAGTAGCAAAGTGCAATTGGAAACAGCTCGCGAAATTGAGCAAAGCTTCGTTGAAAACCGACTCGAGCGGGACTCTCAGCCCCGGCCATAATCGGCCGATCAGGGCGCAGCGTTTCGAGCGAGTCCGTGGGCGCGCTTGTGGCGACTTCCAGTTGCACGCTGCCTTCAGTTGCAGAGGCAAGTTTTCCGGTGACGACAAACTCGGCTCCCGTCGCAAGTTCCGCTGGGATCTTAATTTCAATGAAGTCTGCCGATTGCGAATTCAGCGGCGAGGGTGGTTCCTTCGCTTGGAATTCGCGAAGAGCTGTGGACAACAACGGATGGGTCAATGGGAAATGGTCGCGTAGATAATCACGAACCCGAGCGGCCTGTTCCAGCGTCGGAGCTTCGCACCAAGCGGCCATCGGTTCGGGCAGCGTTGCAACTGGTTGCGTGACGACCTCTTGGCCGAGAAAATGCCACGGTCCGATCGGGTTGCCTTGCAAGATGTTTGGTGACACGTCTGTGGCCAAATCCCAAGTTGAATCACCGTCAGTCAATGTCAAATCGATGGTGGTCAGGTCGCAAACGTGGGTGGCGCGCGGGCTGATGCTCAAAGCGATCACTTGCCCAGCGTCCAAGCTCACGTTTTCGAACGGCCCCAGCGGATGGCTTGTGCCGCCTTCAGTGACTCCAGTGGCCAGGACTTCCGTTCGGTTGCCGCGGCGAACTTCGAGAGACCACGTCACGCCCTCGCCGCAATCCAGATGCGCGTCCAGGACTCGGCCAGAGATGCGGAAAACGTCGGTTTTCGGACTCTTCCAAGCGACCACCGCCGCGCGAGTTGGCGATGGGTGCACCGCGACGCTGTGTCCGAGCATTGTCCCCGGAATGCGGACTGTAGTGGCCGATGAATTCGCAAGGATGCTCAGGTCTTCGCCTGCCGTCCAACCTTGAACAAAGGCGTAGTCGGGAACTCGTTCGATCTTGTTGGGCAACAATGGTTCGAGCACCACGTTTTGCGACGCTTCAAGCCCCAGATAGTTTCGCCACAACTTCAGGTGTTTCGCTTGGACCGTGGACCCATCGTTTGAGTCGGTGGTCAGTGTCGGGTCCTCACTCTTACCGTGTGTTTGTTCATCTGCAAGAATTGCCAAGCACGGAATCGTTGACTCCAGAATCGCGGCTCGTTGCGTTTGCAGATAAGTTGTCAGCTCCGCTAAACTGGACACCGGAATCTCGGGCCGATCTTTGGCCACCAATCGAGCGTTCTCCCAAAGAACTTGGTCACCGTTCGTTCCATCACCAGCTGACCGTGTCACCAAAAAGACGCTTTGATCTTGTTGTGAGCCATGCAGCGCGATTCGAAACTCCTGCTGCGTCACGAAGGGATCGACCGCCTCTTGCCATGCCTGTGGACCGTTCGGGCGACCGACGTGTCCGACCAACGAGAACTTCCACAACACGTTCTGCCATCTTTCAATGTCGCTGGGCGACAACTGTTTTGCGCGAAATTTTTCGCGTAGCGGATCCAGCATGACCGACGGCTCCTGCGACTGCAGGGCCTGTTGCAACAAGGATAAATATTTTGGGCTCAGGCCGTCACGTGACTTTTGGTTTTGCAACGCGTCCAGATACTGGGGCAACGGCAATCGTCCTTCGTCCGTGCCGGTATCTAGATCGATTCCTTGCAACTTCACGGTATCGCCTTTCGCACGGCTGGTGTGGCGCGAATAAAACTCGCGGATCTCGGCCAGCGTTTCGGCAGTCCAATCCTGTGGCGAAATGCTGGCGGAAAAGCGAATGCCGTTCGGCAACAACACCGCGTGTTGCGAGACCTCTTTCGCGGCATCCAAATACTTGGTCAATAAGGCGGGAGACATGACCAGCGCCGACCCGACGTTGGTGAATCCTTCACCAGCCGCACCGTCGACCGGAAATTCGCGCGCTGGATCAAGCGATTCGACGCCCGTCAGATCGCGCAAGGTGTAGGTGTACTCATGATTCGACAGCCGACGCAGAACGACTGGCCCTGGATCGCCGGCATTGGCCAGCGCTATTTCATCGAGCGTCGATTTCACCCAGGCGACCAGTTGTTGCCGTTGTGGCTCTGAGAGTTGAGGAGCATCGGCCGGAGGCATTGTTCCAAGAGCGAGTTGTTCCTGGACATGCTCCCAGATCTGGGCATCCTGTTTGAGTTGAGCCAGCGTGGCAAAACGTTCTAAATCGAGTTCGCCTTCTTGTTTTTCCGTGGAGTGACAAGTGAGGCAATAGTCGCGAAGCAATGGTTGTATGGTTTGCTTGAACGAATCCTGAGCGAAACCAATCGAAGTCGCTGTAATGGATAAAGTTATTAAAAATGCGAGTCCCCGGATCGAGACGCGCTGTCTGCTAGAAGAAACGAACTTCT
>JAUXWY010000068.1 GCA_030681235.1 Pirellulaceae bacterium
TGACCGAAGAAGAGATCGCCGAAGTGGTCAGCGCTTGGACAGGCATCCCGGTCAGTCGCATGGTGGAATCGGAACGCGCGAAGTTGTTGGTACTTGAAGAACGGATTCATCAGCGAGTTGTAGGCCAAGAAGAGGCCGTCACTGCAGTGGCCAATGCGGTCCGCCGCAGTCGTTCGGGATTGCAGGACCCCAATCGTCCCATCGGATCGTTTTTGTTTCTCGGGCCGACCGGTGTTGGCAAGACGGAACTATGCAAAGCACTGGCCGAAGTATTGTTTGACGATCAAAACGCGATGGTGCGGATCGATATGAGCGAATACATGGAGAAGCATAATGTCAGTCGCCTGATCGGTGCACCTCCTGGATATGTGGGGTACGAGGAAGGCGGGAAACTGACGGAGGCCGTGCGCCGGCGACCGTTTTCTGTCGTGCTGTTGGACGAGATTGAGAAAGCTCACAACGATGTCTTTAATATCCTGCTACAGGTCTTGGACGATGGACGGTTGACCGACAATCACGGCCATACGGTCGACTTCACCAATACCATCATTGTCATGACCAGCAACATCGGCAGCCAATTGATTCAGAAAATCACGCAGGAGGGCGGTGACACGGACGAGCTGCGGGCTGCGGTCGAAGCGTCTTTGCAATCTCGCTTCTTGCCGGAGCTACTGAATCGCATCGATGACAAGATTGTCTTTCATCCTTTGAAAGCCGCTCAGATTCGCAAGGTGGTCGATATTCAGATCAAGACTTTAGCGAAACGGTTGGAAGAGCAGGGAGTCGAATTGGTGGTCCCGAACGACGTGTTGGACGCGTTGGCTCGCCAGGGCTACGATCCGCAGTATGGCGCTCGTCCGCTGAAACGAGCGATCCAAAATCACTTGATCAACCCATTGGCGACGGAGATCCTCAAGGGGAACTTGATCGAGCACGGGACGGTCGAAGTTCAATTCGATGAAGCGACTGGATTCCGCTTCACTGCGTTGGCCCCGGTAAACACTTGATCACAAGCGTTCTCAGCGGAAACTGTTTAGCGAGCGCTGGTGTACCGGCTTCAGCCGGCGGGAAATGTGAAAAGAGCGATTTCACACTTCCCGCCGGCTGAAGCCGGTACACCAGCGCTCGCTAAATTGCCTTTGAATAGGCAGAACGTCGAAGTTCGAAGCCAAGGAGAAATGCCCGTGCCCTCAAACTCCACTCGTTCCGTCGCTCTAATCACGGGTGCGGGTCGGCGGCGACTCGGCAGCCACATCGCCAGTGGCTTGGCCGCCGATGGACTTGCGATTGCCGTTCATTATCATCGTTCCCGTGCAGAGGCAGAAACGTTGGTGGCCGAATTGCGAGCCAATGGAGCTGACGCCCGGCCATTTTCAGCGGACCTGCGGTCGCGGGCTGCGATCGAAGGGCTCGTTGGTTCGGTGGTTGAGACGTTTGGCCGTCTCGACGTGTTGGTCAACACCGCGAGTGTCTGGAAACCGGTCCCCTTGGAAGAAATCACCGAGCAGGACTTGCAAGAACAATTCGATGTGGACTTGAAGGCCACCTTCTTTTGTAGTCAATTGGCGGGCTTGCAAATGGTACGGCAAGCTGAAGGTGGAGTGATCATCAACTTCGGCGATTGGGCCTGGGAACGTCCCTATCCGAATCATGCAGCCTATTTCGCTGTAAAGGGAGCGATTCCTGGTCTGACTCGGAGTCTGGCTCGGGAACTGGCCGAACGCAACCCACGGGTCCGAGTCCATTGCATCCTGCCGGGTCCCGTGTTGTTGCCTCCCGACACCGACGAAGTTGAAAGGCAACAATTGCTGGAGTCAACATTGGTCCAGCAAGTCAATCGCCCCGATTCGATCGTGCGGGCGGTGCGATACCTAATCGCCGACGACTTTGTAACCGGCGTTTGTCTGCCTGTGGATGGTGGACGGACGATCTATGCCGGTGAAGATCGCTAACCGATTCAGCTTTTTACAGTCTCAGGCCCGCTCATGACCAGTCATAGTCTCATCGTTGGCGTTTTGCTTTTACTCATGGGCGGGGCGATGTTGACGCTTAATATTCGCGAAGCGATCGAACTCCGGGACGCCAGAAATGCAGCGGCGAAGAACGCAGACGGAAGTTCCAAATCCGCTCCAAGCCGAGTGGAACCGGCTGTTCCTTCGACTCGGGACGCCGCGTCCCCAACCGACGACCTCTCGTCGGCACTCGGCCCAACCGTCAAGGATCCGAGTCGCACGGACTCCAATGCCGAGCCCGAGGTCAATCGGATCCCACGTGTTCGAGTAGCTGGGTTGGCAATGCCGCTGGGTGTCGGGCTGCTGCTGCTCATGGGCGCGGTCGTGACTTGGCTTGCGAAATCGGATCAGGGTGTCCAAGTGACCGCAACGCTGGCCGGGGTGGCGGGCGTTTTAATGTTGCTCTTGGGTTTGGAACATGTTGGGAGTCTGCTAAACTGGGGGATTGATCCTTTGGGACGGTCGGCCCTGGTTTTGGTGACCAGCGGCCTCTTGTGTTTGAGCTTGCCAAGCCGATGGTGGTGGTCGCGAACGAATGTCGATTCAACTTCCAGTCTCTAACGATACGTCGACTCCCGCAGTTCCCGTGCCGCAGCCGATCGCCGCACCATTTTACATTGGTCGGGTGCTGATCGATCCACCGATCTTGCAGGCGCCGATGGCTGGATTCACCAACTATGCTTATCGGCAGATCGTCCGCGAGTACGGCGGGGCCGGATTGTTGGCCACCGAAATGGTTCATGCCACGGGGATGGCTTGGAAGCATCAACATAAAGCCGAGCATCCCGATCGCTTGTGGGGCGTACCGGAAGAAGCTCGGCCCTTGGCCGTCCAGATCTGGGACAATGATCCCGAGGTCATGGCCAGTGTCGCGCGGCGTTTGGTTGGCGAGTATGGTGTCAGTATTGTGGACATCAACTTCGGCTGCCCCGTGAAGAAGGTTACCGAAAACGCCAAGAGCGGATCTTATCTGCTTTCGGTCCCGGATCGCATGGGCCAAATTATCGAGTGTGTCGTTGCGGCAAGTGCGCCCACACCCGTGACGGCCAAGATTCGCTTGGGCTGTTCGCCCGACAAGATCAACGCGAATCGCATTGCCCAAGTTGTCGAGAATGCAGGCGCGTCCGCGTTGACGGTCCACGGACGAACGGCTGCCGACATGTATCGCGGCCAAGCCAATTGGGACCGCATCGCCGAAATCAAGTCCTACTTGAAACGTATCCCGTTGATTGGCAACGGAGACCTGAAGACGCCAGCCGACATCGTCGCCGCGTTTCAACGGTACCCCGTCGACGGAGTGATGATCGCGCGGGCCTCGTTGGGCAGGCCATGGTTGTTTCATCAAGCGGCTTGTGCGGTTCGCGGTTTGCCCGTCCCGCCCGATCCCGATTTGGACCATCAACGAGAGTGTTTGCTGCAACATTACGCGTTGATTCTAAAGCGATTCGGAGAACCCAAAGCCTCGATCCTGATGCGCAAGTACTCGTGTTGTTACGCCCAGGGCATGCCGGGCGCTCGGGAGTTTCGCAGTCGAGTCGCTCGGATCAATGATGCCGAAGAGTTTTTTGAAATTGTGGAACGTTACTTTCCGCGATTGTCTTTCTTGAGCCCCAGTGAAGATAGCGGAAACGGCTCGGACGAAGGCGATGAGGAATCCTGTGAACTCGATTGATGTTCCCGAGCTGGCTCCAATCGACGTTGCTCGTCCACAAAGCACCCTGGCGCGGATGCAAGTGTTCGGGAAGTGGGTGCTGCGGGCAATTTTTGTTGTCGGATGCCTCGGGTTGTTGGCAGTCGTGGTTGCCTGCTTTTTGGCACCTTACAAGTATCATTGCGACTTGATCACAAATTTTCGGGCTCAATATTTGGGGCTGGGTGTTGGAGTGGGCCTGATCGGACTCGTCCTTCGTCATTGGCGATGGAGCGTGGTCGCACTGTTGTTGACAATGCCTCACGCACTCCAAGTGTTGCCTTACTATTGGCCCCTGACTTGGATGACGTCCCGATTGGAATCGCGTCTTGCGGATGGGCCGGATGCGACCGTGTCCGGTACTTCAGCGGAAGGTACTTCAGCAGCTCGTTTGTCGAGCTCGGATTCGCCTCGCAGTGACGTGTTGCGACTGGTCTCGGTCAATGTCCTTTATTTGAACCAAGATCATCAAAAAACGATCCAGTTTCTGCGTGATACGGATGCCGATCTGATCGTGCTGTGCGAATGTACGTACCGCTGGTTTCAGGCTTTGAAGCCGGCATTGGCGGATACCCATCCGTTCAACTCGACCCAACTGTTTCCCACTTTAAGTGGGACGCGAATTTTCAGCCGCCAGCCCCTGCGTGCCGCCACGGACCTACCGGACTTTCGCTTGATTCCAGATTCGGAAAAAGTAATGGCGGTGTCGACACTTTGGCAAGGTCAAACCATCGTCGTGATGGGTGTGCATCCGGATTCACCGACTAGTCAAGAGAGGTTCAAGTCCCGGAATAACATGTTGAACTTGATCGCGGCGGTGGGGACGCAAGTAAACGAACCGTTGATCATTGCCGGTGACTTCAACTGCACTTCGGGTTCGCCCTTCTTTTTGCGAGCTGCCGGGTTGCAGGATTCTCGTCGCGGATTCGGTTGGCAGGGTTCGTGGCCCACGTACGCTCCTGAATTTCTGCGAATTCCGATCGACCATGTGTTCGTCAACGAGCACTGGCAGGTCAAGCATCGAGAGATCGGGCCAAGTCTAGGCTCGGATCATTCGCCGGTGATCACGGAGCTTCGACTGATAGGCGATTCAACAGCGACCACAGTTGCTCAGTAATTTCTGGCTCGCGGTTCACGGTGCCGCTTGGAAAAACAGAGATTGGAAGCAAGATGCCGTCCGGTCGTCCGACGGTTCGTTGCCGAGTCGTGGCACTCGTTCGGGCGGTTAACGTCGACAAGAACCGACGCGCGCGCGGAATCGTTTGCTGGGCGCCAATTTCCCAAAGCGGCTTTTGATCCGCCCATTGTGTCAGTCGCTGGTTGGCAGCCGCCCATGGTGCATTCGCAGGCTCGAGCACCGAATCTCCACTGAAGTGCAAGACGAAGTCGACTTCGTCACGAGCCAACAGTTCTCGCCAATGGAACGCGACCGCATCGTAACGAGGAAACCCGGCAGAAAAATCAACCGACATCGGATAGCCTGTCCGCCAAGTCAGCACGGATTGGGCGGTTCGGCAATGATTGACAGCTCCCGGAAACGGTACCACAACGCATCGTCGTTGATCGTTCCAGGCGGCCGTCCAACGCTGCAGCAATTGGTACAGCGGGACCCCAACCGTTGGGTCGTGACAATCGGCTCCCGTTTGCAGTTCTCCGATCACGATGGCCGCGTATTTGGCATGAGACAAGGCTTCGTGGATCGGCCACCATACAGGCTTGACTTGATTGCCGCCAGGATTCGCGTCGCGGAAGTCGCCATGATTATCGGGAGGGCACGGTTGTTGGCTCGCTGAGATCAATTGTTCCAGAGTGATGCGGTCATCTTGGTCGATGGCAACGAACTGCAAAGAGCGGGGAAGCTGACTCGCCGAGGCATCATCCTGCCATCGAACAGGTTCAGGATTCGAATCAACGACGATGACCGTACGGTCGGCGGGTTGAACGAACTCGCCATCCGCTTGATCACCGTAACGTTGGCGAAAACGTGGGGCACGTTCGGGTTGGCATCGCCAGTAGATCACCACGTCGGCACGATTTTTGACTTCGCCCCAACTGGCTGATATTTCGCCGCTCTGCTGAAACGCCAACGTCTTGGATCTCGCGGCGTCCGACAAGAATGGGTCGATCACGGCCTGACAGCGATCCGCGATGGCGACGACTAGCCGTTGCGTTTCCAGACAACTTTGGTGCAAGCCGGTCAAAAGTGGCCGTCGCGCATCGCGCAGGGCGTTGGCCAATTCGGCGAGCGACTCGTTGTCGGGGGGACCCGAGCCCACTGACCGAGTCCCCAATCGTTCAAAGTAACGCCGACCGAGTTCACATGCGGACCGATATTCATGCGGCCGGCTTGAATCCCAATCGATGTCGTCGCACCAGCAACCACAACCGCCACAAACCAACGATAATGGTCGCGCGGGGTTCGAGTTGCTGATCTGGGTCCGGTCTTTGGCTAACGCCATCGGCTGTTTATTCTCCCGATGCTGATGACCGTTAGCGGCGAGCCAACAGCCAATTGCCGGATTCAATCCAGAGGGGGGATCTCACCGCTTGGTTATATACGTAGGTCCACGCCCACGATTTCTGTCCGTCCGACAGAATAATTTGTTGCAAACGGCGAACATAGAGGCCCACGCCCAATTCGACGGGGGCTCGCAGCGGTTGGCCGACCGAATCGAAGCCCCGATCAGCCAGCCGGCAGCCTTCTTCAGTGTCCAACGCCCGACAAGCGACCTCGAAATCTGGTACAATCACGACCTGCCCAAAAACCGTTGGAGCGTCTGAGCGGTCCGGTTTGGGGTTTCTCGATAGGTCGAACCACTCTTCGGACACCAACCCTGGGTATTCACCCAAATCCAATAACCAGCCCATCGTCGTGGCGGGACCTAACAAGCGGACTTTCGCTCGCTCCAACAGATACCAGCGACACTGGCCCGGCAACAACGTTCCGTAGATAAAAAACTGGTCGCAAGCGGGAATCAACATTTTGCATTATTCGATCGATAAGCCTCAAGAATCATGGTTTCCGATCACTCCGGCAATGGCGTTGTTTCGGAACCGATTGAGGGAGTGGTCGCTGGAGCGGCCGGGTCGTCTTCGTCGCGAAACCATAGATTGAGGACTTTTTCGACGGTGTAAAACTTGGACTTTTCCAGTTGAAGTCGTTCGATCCGTTGATCGATCAACTTTTTGGCGTTTTTTATGACCAACTTTTGACTGTCGGCGCAAGGCACGTAAAAGGAAGTCTTGGACTTGGTGTCGGCTACACGGGCACTGTAGGCAATTCGCTGGAATTGAACGCCTTGGTCGCGATGCAACAGCGTTATCTTCCAGCCTTGGTGGATCAGCTCCTTAGCTTTGCGGACGCCATGGATCTTTGCTTTGGATTTGCCGTACGGGCTTTGATTGTCGTCGGCACGTCGTGAAACACCTGGCATGGTCTGATCTCCGAAATCCACCCAACTACCCCTAATCATCATCGAGACGACCGGCAAAGAATCTTTTGCCTAATTGGCACCAAGTCACGTCCTCGGAGGAACTTCGTACCAGAATCAGATGGCGAAAAGCAAAGACCGAATTGGATAGCTAGCAGATTTCAGCCGTTTCGAGGCGAACGCAGGCCGGGTGAACGTTTGGGTTTTGTTTTGTAGGTGCTATCACGGATTCCCGTTGCAAGAGCTTCCCCTCGGGAAAGGTGCGGGCCTTGCAAACCCTGATGGGATCCATAAAAAAAATTCTTTCAAGGCAAGCTTGACTTCTAGAACTGACATGCAAAAATTCCTTCGAATTGTGTTGTTGTGGGCATCAATCGTTTAGTTCCGAAAGAGGAGTTTCTAAAATGTTGCGTATTTTCGCAGTTGCTGTGATTTCGATCGCGGCGTTTTTCTCGTGTGGCTTTCGGTATTTTCATGCACCCAGTGACGGAGAAATAAGTATCGAAACAATTTGCATGGCATACGCGGTCGGAGCTGGTGGTCGGCCAGTTCATTGCGTGCCTGCTGCCGGTTGTTTTGGGCTCCCTCATAACTGTGGTGCGGTTGCGTGCACCCATGCAAAAGAAGTTGGCCTTGCTTTTAGTACATGCGAACTCCTGGACAACTCGACGTGCATACAAGCGCCGGCGGTAAACTGTGTTAGGATCGATCATTACCGTGGCGGAAACTGCAATGGCGCCGTTATATGCTCGACAAATAAAACCATATTGAGTTGCACACCGTAGCGATGGATTAGGTTCGGGCGAAGTTTGCAAAAAATCGCTTCACGAATCGCATGCGGCTGACTGCTTGGTGCGGATTGAATCGTAGCGAAAAATAGTGAGCCCATGAGAAACTTCATCGGCTCACTATTCCGCGTGGTTCTGTTTGATCAGCTGTACAAGCGACTTGATTCAATACCGGTCACCAGTCATTTTTTGGTCGTCTTATTCTCCAATGTTGGTCGGTTATTTGTCCATTCGTAAATGCGCGCTTTAACTCGTATTGGGAAACACATGATTGGAAGTCAAATTCGGTCAGTATTTGTGTCCTTGATGTGCCTTAATGTTGTTTTTAGCGTCCCTGTAACAGCCGTCGCCAAGGACGATTTATTCAATATTGCCACAACTGGAATCTTGCGAAATTTAGAAACAAGCAATTTCCGATTGAACTTTACGTATAGACGTGGCTTGGTCGCATCGCTCGACGACGCATTGCATGCTCGTTATCGACAAATCGAGTGGAGTGCGACAGGTAGTTTGATTAAACTTGATAATTACTTATCAATTCGTGTCGACCTGGATGGTCTGCCTGAATTTGATCCCGCAACGAGTACCGCATCGCGTGTTTCGGAGCAAATCTTTATTGGCAATATGCTGCAATTAAACCGAGTTCCCCGACAGCGAAATCAAAGTAACGCTGAATTCGGAGGTTATTTTCAGGCTCTCCTGATAGGCGACGTAAACCTAAAAATGTTCGACAGGGTCAAACACATGGGCATCGTTGCGCCGTATTCTGCACCGCTCGCAGCATTTGGCATTTCAAAAATCATGGACGACGGTTCACCGGTTTCGAGCGTTGTTCATAAAGCCATCGATGAACATGGCGCCGAAAAAAGGGTTGAATTCACGCTTTTGGGCGAAAATGATGAAGTGATTGAGTCTTGCACCGTAGATTTCGCACGTCACTTCCCCGAGCTAGTCGAGACAAAAGGAGTTAACTGGCACGGTTGGCTAGAAGAATACATAGCATTAAATGAAACAAACCGAATCGCTACCCGACTTCGGTTTGCCGTCGGGCCTGTGAGAGCCATTGGACATAGTGAGCCATGTTGGATTCTTCATGACTGGCAAGCCGGCGACGTTTCTGTCGCCAGTTTAACCGACTTTGTGATTCAAACAAATGACGACGACACTTTGTTTGGCCTTGAGAGGCCTATCGGAAGCACACTGGATTTTATTGCAATCGATTCGACTCACGTTTTAAATCGTAGTAATTTGCCTGAACCGTTGGATAGTAATTTGCCTGAACCGTTGGATAATAACGCGAATAAGCCGAGCACGAACGAAATCACTATTTATACAAATTGGTATTATTACTCGGGAATTGCGATGGTGGTTCTCGTAATTCTCGGCGCGGCAATTATCTTTTCGCGAAGATTTCATGTGGTTGCGATTGTTTTTTTGCTTTCAACTCTTGGATGCGAAACCAACTCGGTTGTCGACACGAATTATATGAAAACGAAATTCGATGAGACTCTCCCGGAGATCCCTACCGACGGACGCGAAACAATTGCTGTTTGCGACGTTGGAACGATCATTTATCGTCCTCAAGAACATGCTGAACCTTACCGCGTGACATTAAAGTTCCAAAACAAGTTTAACAGTCCTCGATATTATGCAATCATTGGGACATCATGTGTGTGTGTTGCGGCGAATGTTTCGCAACAACTTCAGCCAGGCGAGGAGGGCGAGATAAGTGTGCAAATCCATCTGGATCGTATTACTGGTCCGTTTCTGTTGTCACTGGCAATTCGAGAACATACTTCAAATTCGGAAGAGCCGACGTACTACGTGGCCAAGATTCTTGGGCGGGTCTTTCCGGCATTTGTCATTAATGGATTCAATTCGCAGCCGATAACGGTGAAAAAGGGGGGTCCGGTTACACTTGAATGTACCGCATATTCAACTGCTCCGATTCCACCCCTTTTGGATATCTTAACTGACAAAGAAAGTTTCGAAGTAACGCACCACCAAATTGATCGTGTAACGGACGGATTTTATTTTCGTAACAGATGGCGAATTGTGGTTCGTCTCATAAAAAATGAAGTTTCCAATTCTATTATTCAGTTTTGTTGTAACGAACAAAATATTTCGTTATTGTTTTCGTCAATTCAACCCACGGCATTGGTATCTCCAGCTTCTCTTTTCTTTAGAGAAGCAAGTGGAAAGTTACAAGATGTACTTCTCGATTTACCGCCGAACGAAACTGTAACAAATATCGAATATGATGCTACAAAACTCGTCATTATCGATAAGCTCGTTGACCAAAACACGATCCGTGTCGGTATAAAGTCTGGTGTCGAAGAGTCATACCATGGGACTGTTCTGATTTACGGGATCGATCCAGAGATTCCGATCGCTAAATTTACTGTAAGTTACCTTGAGTGAAAGCCGTTCGATGAATTGGAAAGCCGTTGCGGCCGTATTGAGTTTTTGGATCTTCTGTGCCTTTCCTCCATTCATGCGAGATGCAACGTGCCAGATGATTGTCATCCCAGAAACGATGGAGCGAATAAATGTCAGCTATCATCAAAGTGGCGACGGCGGATTAGACAAAACTATTGGTGTCGGTGTCGGAATGGCTTGCTTTTTTGTACAAAGTGAAGTTATTGAGGC
>JAUXWY010000073.1 GCA_030681235.1 Pirellulaceae bacterium
CCGGTACACCAGCGCTCGCTAAATTGGCTTTGCTCGCGATCCACTTCAATGGAATTCTTGGTGAATTCGGAGACTGGATTCGCGGTTGCGATCTTTCAAAGATCGCGAGCTGGTCTCGGGAATTTGATTTTGCACCCACGCGCTCGTTGGAACGTGGTTGTAGGCTCTTGACCGCCGCTGATCGCATCAATGGCTTGAATGACGAATGGTTGCGTCACCTCTTCTGTTTTAGTTGCGTCGTCCAAGGCCCCTTGGTAGCGGATCTTTCGTTCCCGATCCAACACAAAGAACTCAGGGGTATAGACCGCTTGATAAGCTTTGGCGACTTCGTGTTCTTCATCGCGTAAGTACGGGAATGGAAACTTTTTTTGGTCGGCTCGTTCCTTCATCTTATCCAATTGATCGGCCGGAGTGTCGTTGGAGTTGATGGCCACTACGGCGACCGTTTTACCGCCCGCCGTGGGTTGTAGAAAATGTTTGTGCAAAGCGATCAGCCGATCTTCATAATCGATCGCGTAAGGGCAGTTGTTACAAGTAAAACAAACGATGACGAAATCAAATTCTTTCAAATCCGCCAACGAGTGCTTCTGATCGTCGGTCCCAACCAAGTCACGCCATTCTGGAGCAACCGTGCCAATTTCCAACCGTTGTTGACCGGAAACTTCCGAGCCCAGAGCAAGCACCAAGATTGCAACGAGGGACACGAATCGCAGGAAGTTTTGCGGCATGTCTATCCTTTCCGAACAACGGAAGTGTATGGGAATCGAACCCACCGACCGTGCTTTATCGCACCGTCCACCGGTTTTGAAGACCGTGGCCCCCACCAGGGAAACTCACACTTCCAAATCTCAAATCAAACGCTGCCGGGCTGTCAACTTCCGGTCGCCTCGCGTCACATTATACCCATTCAAACGGTCAAGAAAATGACCTTCACGCCATAATAAGCACCAGACCGAACGGTGAAAGCCGGTTAGCCGGTTATTTGCGAGCGGCGAGCGTTCAATCGTTCGCGGACGCGTTGGATAATTGGTTGCGGCAAGAATTTGGACAATTGTTCGTCGTCGGCCAAATGGGCAATCTGTTTGATCAGGGAGCTGGAGACATGCGAAAAACTGGGGTCGGACATCAGGAAAACCGTCTCGATTTCCGGATCCAATTGCCGATTGGCACTGGTCATCGTGAACTCGGCGTCGATATCAGTCAGCGGGCGGACGCCGCGAATCATGACGTTGGAGTCACATTGCCGAACAAAATCCACAGCCAAACCTTGAAAAGTGCGGATTTCGACATTGGATAGGCCCACAATGCTTTCGCGAATCAGATCGCAGCGCTCCTCCGGGGTAAAGAGTTCGGATTTCTGAACATTGATTCCAACCCCGACAATCAACCGATCGGCCAAACGACTCGATCGCTGGATGACATTGACGTGCCCAACGGTAATGGGATCAAACGATCCGGTATAGACAGCGGTTTTCATCGGCTGAGCCCTTCCAAGACGTTGAGCAAGCGAGCAAAGTCAGAGTCATCGTTGTAAGCATGAATGGCAACTCGCAGTCGACCACCCCGGCAACTAACGACGACGCCTTCGTCCAATAGTCTTTGGCGGACGGCCATGGGGTCTTGGCCCGGCAGTTGGAACATGATGATGCCCGAGCGGACATTGTGGGGCAGTTCCAACACCTCGGCGCCCAAATCCTGCAGTTGGCGAATCAGATCCTGCGCCGAATGGAGCACTTGATCCGCCAACGCCCAACTGGTCGCCGACAGTCCGGCGCGGCGTAGGGTGTGCAGACTGCCACCGAAGGCCAGTTGCCCGACCATGTTCTGAGCGCCAGCCTCGTAGCGTGCGGCTTCGGGACGGAATTGCAGTTGGACGTTGTGAAAATCGAACCGGCCCACCACACTATTCCAGCCGGCGATGTTGGGACGCAATCGCTCCAGCAGATCATGTCGGATGTAGGCCAGACCGGCTCCCTCCGGGGACAACATCCATTTGTGTCCGTCGGCAGAAAGAAAATCAATACCCGCCGCCTTCACATCCAGCGGGAAAACGCCAAGTCCTTGAATGGCGTCCAACAAAAAATACGCGTTGAACCGGCGAGCAATTTGACTGACGATCGCAGGATCGCAGCGAAATCCGTTGGCGTAACCGACCCACGAGCAACTAATCAAACGAGTTCGGTGATCACAAGCATCGGACAAACGTTGGTAGTCCCAAACCACCTCGGGCATGGTGACTTGTCGAACCTCGACCCCACGGTTTTGCAGATGCAACCACGGATAGACATTGGTTGGAAATTCCCCGGCTGGTATGACCACATTGTCGCCGGGTTGCCAGTCCAGGCCCTCGGAAACCATCGTGATCCCTTCGGTGGTGCTATGGACCAACGCGATTTCTGCGGGTAGAGCGCCGATCAGTTCCGCCGCAATCGCTCGGGTTTGTTCGACCCCGGCAGCCCATTGCGGCCAATGGACATCGCCCGATTCCAGGGCTTGGCCGCAATATCGATGAATGGCGTCCGCGGCGGCTCGGGTCAAGGGACCAACCGCTGCGTGATCGAAGTACGCCCAGCGTTCGGTTACGGGCATTTCACTCCGAAGAGATTGTTGGACTAGCGATGCCGGAGT
>JAUXWY010000080.1 GCA_030681235.1 Pirellulaceae bacterium
CTCCCAGTCGCATCAAATCGCGTCTGGGAGCTTTTTTTTATCGCACCACGCATACGGCACACCCCATACGGCGCACTTCCACCAAATCGAAACCGCCTCGCCGATCTCAGCCTCGTCAATCTCTGCAAATCCGAATTCGGCTAGTCCCGCGATCTCACCGCCCCGACAACCGCCGCCGCGTCCCAACCAACCCCGACACCCACATGCCTGTGGTGGACGCTTACTGATCAACCCAACTGTTAGGTACCCAAAGTTGAACCAGGATTCACAACAATTCGGTCAACACCCTTCAAACCACCCCAGAATCTCTACAGTCACAATTCGGCCAAAAATACGACCACAATTCGGCCCGTAACAAAAAGGCCCGTAACAGCTAATTCTATTTGGGCAAAACAGGTTCAAGAGTGACCCAAATGCATCCGACGTGATTGGCGTCGCATTTGGTTCTTATCTCGTCTTCAGACAGGTAACGAAAGGAATCCCAAGGAACTCCCGAACCCGATTGATCGTAAAAATGCGTGATGGCGAGCGCGGAATAATCGGAAATCTTTCTCTCTCCTCCTTCGAAATAAGAGAATTGTACATGATCAATAGTTGATGAACCTTTAAGAGACATATAACATTGGTTAGACGGCCGTCTGAGGTCATGCGCAAAAATCCCAGGATTTTCCGGCATATTGCCCTCGGTCGGTGTAGGTTTTGGCGGTGGAAGCACTGTACTGGGAACTGGAGGTGGCCGTTTCCCGCCCACAGGCTTTTTTACAACAACCCTCAATAAGGCCACGACAATCGTATTCGACTTCCCTGTTCGGTGCCATTCCACCGGCACCGGCAACGCTAGGAAGTCGGCATTCACAAAGTACCTTAACCGTTCCCGTAGGGTCTACCCACCCTAATTCCATGTAGCCTCGATAAAGAACGGCGTCAACCGTTGTCTAAAGAACTTGATACTTCCGACCGTGCGATTATCGCACGGCGGGAGACCACTTTTCAAGCTTTAACCATTTTGGGGACGTTTCCTAACAAATACTCCAAACAGACGACTGGAAATCAAGAATGGTTCGATGTCCAGATCCAACAGACGTGTGATCACACTGATAGCATCGTTCGTGTGGAGACCGCCAGTTTTTTACGGAAAGTGGGGCTGGTGATGAATTCAAAACATGCCCTTAGCGCGAAACATAAGGCTGTCGCCCGCGCCACACTCTTGGAATCCCATGGCGTCAACAGCCCGCATTTGGTCATCACGCAAGAAGAAACTGTCGAGTGTGGGTTGCAACTTATCAATGTCTCCGGACGCAGCAATGAGTTCAACTTCCGATTGGAAATCAACGCAGATCCGTCTTCCGCATTCGTTAAAGATGGCAAACGCCCCGAGTGCGTCGCGCCAATCCACCTTAGGGCTTCCAGCCACTAATACAACTAGCCCGATTCCGTACAACCTTTGATGCTCTCGTCGAACAGCCAATATCGCAAGCCGGACCCCGAAGATGACCAGAGAGTAACAGTCGCTCCAGTCAAGGCCACTCGACAATGTGGAGATTTGATGCTTGACCGACAATTCACAGTCAAGAAGCACCTCTAATAGTGCCTGTTCTTGTTTGGTCAACAGGTCATGTTGCCAGCCCGCCGGGAACTCGTAGTCTCTGCCGCACGTTTCGAGAAATGCCGAAACGGCGTTTAGTAAGAAGTCAGTTGATTCGCTCATCGCTCAAAGACTACCTTTCCACCACGGTTGATTACGCGAACCATCTCTCTCCACGTAACCGATCCTACTATAATATCCTTGTACGGAGTGGCAAGCAATACTGGTTTTCCAGCGTCAACAGCACCGTCAATCCAAGCCATGTTGATTTCGTCCGTCCAGTCCGCACCCTTCATTCTGAAAGCCTGCCAGCCGCTATGCCCATGATTGATTGGATCGAGTCCATGGCCGATTACGATACCTTTTTGCGATTTGCCTGCGTTCTTATAGACCTCGAACGCCTTCGCCGCTTCTTTATCGCTTTTGAAAACAAGCCCCGTACCAGCTTTGAAACCCTCGAGCGAATTGAAGAGTTTGCGGCTCGCTCCACTAATTGGGACATCATCAACCGTCTGAACGACTCGTCGGCTATTTCTGAGCGATGAAGCTACCGTCATTACTTTGGCTAAGTTTCCAAGTGCGACGGTTTCCGTTGCTTCGTAAACTAGAACTTTAGCTCCCGCTCCGGTTGCTCCGGGTTCAATCAGTTCGCCATAGGTGATTCTAGTAAAGCTACCCAACCATGGGATCTCCTTTAGTCTATTGTAGGCATCCTCGTTAACGGCAAAACGATCCGCTGGCGCAAGCAAGCCAAGCTCCCGTCGATAGGCAAGTCCTGTGTCGAGATTCTTCCCAAGTTCGCCTTGGAAACCACCTTTTCCTTGGGATATTGCCCGAATCAACCTCCCTAAGCCGGTATCATTAAACGAAAGGTCGGCTCGCGATGCGTTTCCTAAGTAAAATACACCAAATTCCGTCCCTTCACTTAATTTTTGCTCTGCAATGTGTCGAGCTGTTTCTTCGGAAACCTCAAGTGGGTTATAGACTACAGTCCCAAGTGGAGTATTTCCGAAAAGCCCCCAAAACATGCCGTCCTCTGAAACTGACAAGTAGTTCAATCCGTTGCTAGTCGAACCGGACGTTACGTCTAAACCCAACGGATCAACGCCGCTGGCTTGAAAATACCCTCGGTAGAGACTACTTCCGTCAACGAAGCCCATTGGGTCGCGGGAGATAAACTCACCTGAGACGGGGTCGTAGTACCGATTCCGCATGTAGATGAACTTCTTGTCGTGGCGGCAGGAAGTGTTGCCAATTTCCATGCCGTACGAGGAAACGGCACGCGAAGTCGTACCATTAGCGGCCCAGATCGAACGTGCACCAAAAATGTCATAGGAATAACGCTCCACGATGCCGTTGCTGTGCGTGACTAGGTCGTGTAGGGCGAGAACGTTCCATCGAGCACTTCGCAGGACGCCGTAACGCTGCGTGTCGTTGCTCCGCGAAATCATCACTAGCGAATCAATGCCTCCGGCGTAGACGTATTCGTTAATGAGCGTTCCATTGGCGTATTCTGCTATGCAGTTATTGCCAACATAGATGTAAACAGACGTGGTTGCCGATTGTCCACTCGGCTTGTGAGACTTCCAAGCACGGCGACCTAAGGCGTCGTAGCCAAACTGATCCGTATCTCCATTGGGATAGTTCACCTGCTTCAATCGGTTTGCCTCGTCCCACACAAGCGTGGTGCTATTGGCGGGGGTTGGGTTCCCGTCAGATGTGAGGTTCCCGTCAGTGTCGTAGACCTGAGTTTTTGCAAAAATCTGTGTTAACGCATGGGCCGCGTTGTAACTTCGGCCTGAACTTGTTGTATTTTCGGTGTAGGTAATAATGTTTCCAATATTGGAACGAACCAGCTCAATTGTGCGAGAGATCGCCGACTGGTTCCAACGAATCCGATCGTCGTTTTCATCATAACCGTCCGGATTGGGTTGCCCGGACAGAACGGTTGAATAGCTATGGTTGGCACCTCCACCGTATCCCGATAATGCTTCGCCGGTCAGATTGTTGTTGGC
>JAUXWY010000230.1 GCA_030681235.1 Pirellulaceae bacterium
GCGATTGGAGCTTCTGAATTTGAGCTTCCGTTACTGTCAGATCTTCGGCAGCATTTGCACGTTCCAGCATGCCAAATTCCTCAAAACCCCAGGACGTGATCAGGTTAAAACGCAACATACGTTGCTGTTGGAATTCGGTAAACGTATCCGTTAATGTCGCCTCTTTGGCCTCAAGTGCGCGATACTGGTCTCTATACGAAGCGCCAGCATCCAACAGTCTTTTTCTTTCAACAGCCCATTCTTTTGAAAGGCTACCCAGCAGCTCAAGTTGTTCAGGAGAAATCCTGACAAACTCACGAAAAGCAGCATCTTCGAACTTGAGTTTCAGGTAATATTCCGCAGGTACCGTTTTTCGCCCATTAGATGCAGTTTGTTTCGTGTCTTGGAATGGCGAAGCATACGTCTGTGGTGCGATGTAAAATGTAGCGGCAAAGGCTGCGAGGATGAGAACGATTTTGGGATACTGCATAGTAAAAGGTAATCTGATTAGAACGTGATAACGCTAGGGTTCAGCGGGGCCGCGCGAACGATTAACCATTTCGAGAACGCTAGCTTGCGGCCTCCGTTGCAACCCATGGTTCGCCTCCGGTTAGGAGCAGTTAGGGGACCAGAGATTCGGACGGAATAAAAATGTCGCCAAGATCGTTCACGCCGACAGCAAGTTCGACATTGAATCGACTCCTCTGCCAGTCAGTTTCAGCGTTCGACATTCTAACGCGGTCAATTCGTCCAGCCTCGTGAAAAACACGAAACGTAAGGGAAGTCCCCGCTGGCAATCCATCGATTGCTAAATTGCCATCAGCGTCTGTCACTGCGGCGAAAGGATGATCCAAGACTACAACGTATGCTCGCATCCAAGGATGGATGTTGCAGTCGACGGGTATCGGTGCCGGCTCTGGTTTCGGAACTGGAACAAGATGTGGTTTTCCTGGCGGAACTAAAATGCCTTGGGGTGCGTTCGCGAAGAAGTTTAGGTTTGGACTGTGTTGGTTGGGACCCTGCTCAATGAGTTCGAGGGTGTCTCCAGCTCGGGAAATCAAAATGTGAGGATCGAAACGACCGTTTGCCATTGTCAAGCGTCGCTTATGTTTTGGATTCTGGTCTGGAGGCAAGTCAAGCTTGGATCCTCCGCGGCCTGTGTAGACGTAGACTAACACGTTCTTGATACCGTTGGACTTAGGGTCGACTAACAGACGCTCGTCAACTAGTGGACCGCCTGGCGGCGCGAGGTTGATTTGCTTGTGAGGCGGTGGTACGCCATCGAAGACAAATCGCATTTTTATCGTCGCGGTTTGCGCGGCGACAAAATCCACAATTAGTATTGCAAAACTAATGGCCGTAAACATGCGAATCATGTGAGAAGCCTTGTTAGTCGGCGAACTTGTTATTATCCTCACTCATCGCGGGATAATTGGTTGATTTCGGGTACTTTCCTCAGTCAGAGTGTAAATATATTTTATTGCTCAGTCAACGAGTTATTTTGGCAAAGTCACGCGCTGAGTGCGGATATTCCTATATCAACGCGCTCGGAGGGGGGAGAGTGGTTTGTCGGCCGAAGTTTACACTGTTGGAAACCGTCGGAATTCCTCGCGATTTTTGACTCCCTGCTCGTTGCTACTCAAAGCGGTTCGCGCCTCGTTGATTTCCATCTCTCACATAGCCGTCGGGACCGCCACCGACTTGGTCGCCGTACCAGACGTATCCGTTTTGCCCCGTTCCTTTCTTGAGAAACTCGTACGCGGCGTCGTGCTTTTCGCGATCAATCTTGATCCCGCAACGGTCCACCAACGATGTGGTTACCGTTGTCTGTTGCCACAAGATTTGACTTGATTCGGAAATGAAAGGTGAGCTTCACTTTTTGATCCAGCCAAGATCGACAAGAAAAGCGTCCGCTTCGGCAAGGGTTTTTCGGTAATCCTCGCCACGATTGAAGAAGCCGTGCCCTGCACCATCGTAGCCAACCAGTTTGCACGGCCGGTCTTCCTGTTTCATCACACTCTCGAACGCGACGACCGAGGCGTAGGGAACCGTGGTGTCCTTCTTGCCATGCAGGATCAGGGTCGGCGGCGTGTGCGGGCCGACATGATGGGCCGGCGAGATCACATCGGCATTCACGCCCAATCGTTCGACGCTGAGCTCGGTTTTGGCCCCTGTTGGCCGCCAGTTCGCGATAGGAGCGAGCGTGCAGGCGGGATTGAACAGGATCATCGCGTTGGGACGTTCGTCGCTACCTAAACCGCTGATCGTGCCGGTGCAAGCTGCAAGATGACCCCCAGCGGAACCGCCTGAGGCGGCAATCTTTTCTGGATCAATTCCGAGACGCTCGGCATTTTCCCGGACCCAAGCGATGGCGGCCTTGGCGTCTTTCACGCATTCAACCACTTTCACACCGTGCCGGGACTTCACTCGGTAGTCAGCGGTAATCGCGATCATGCCACGATTGGCGAAATGCCGAGCCTGATTCTGGAATTGATCCGGTGAGCCCGAATTCCAACCTCCACCGAAGAAGAACACCATCGCGGGCTTTGGCGCCTTGGGATCCGACTCGCCGAAGATCCACAGCTTCAGCTCGGTGGAGTCAATCTGTCGGTAGGTCTCAACGCGCGCGTCATCAAACTTTGGTGGATACTTAGACTGCCCAAACACCGGGGCTGCGACGAGGCAGAGCAACAGACCAATGATGGCATCCAACACCGATCGGATTTTAACTACTGGAGCTTGGCTCTGATAACGTTTATCCATGGCGATCCCTCAAGTTCGTTTCAAATGAGTTTGTATCCGACCAGACGATCACCATGCCGCCGGGCAGGCCGTGCCGTCCACCGACCGCCGTCTACCGACCCGAGCGCCAACTTCGGATTTACCGATCTTTCGGGTCGATGCCGAAGCCGCGGCGGTTGGGGCTTTCCGGACGTTTCGGGGGCTTGTACCCTTTCGTCTCGATCTCTTCCAACATCAGCGCAATGCCGCGATCGAGTTGAGGATCGCCACCGTTGGTCATCAAAGCTGGATCATCAATCACTTCCAGATCCGGATCGACACCGTGTCCCTCGATGCCCCATCCCCCGTCCACTCGGTAATAACCAAACGACGGAACGGTCACCGACGCGCCATCAATCAAACCGGGCGAGCCCGAAATGCCGACCAACCCGCCCCAAGTCCGCATGCCAATCAGCTTGCCCAAGCCGTTTTGACGGAAAAGAGCTGGGAACATATCGCCACCGGATCCGGCCAAGCCGTTGATCAACATGCACTTGGGTCCTTGATGACTGTCCGGCGGCCAAGTCCAATCGGTCCCGTCGCGCCGCGCCCAATAGTTGGTCACCGGACGATTCAATAGCTCGATGAACCGAGTCGGAATCTGACCGCCACCATTCCAGCGATCGTCGATGATCAACGCTTCTTTGCCGATCTGACCGTAGAATTGGCGCACCAAATCGTTTTGACCGGGAACGCCAGTGTTGACGACATAGATGTATCCGACTTTGCCACCGGACTTCTCTTCGACATAACGACGTTTGCTTTCGATCCAATGCCTGAATCGCAATTCTTCGTCGCTACTGCTGACTTTGTACGCAATCGTCTTGTCCTTGTCGCCGGCAGTCGCTTGATCGCTGACCGTTAACAAAACCGTACCACCGACGGTGCCAATCAACCGTTCGTACGGATTTTCATTGGTACGCAGTGGTTGATGGTTGATGGCCAACAGATACTGACCGGCACGAACGCCCGCCTCGTACAATGGATTGCGAGCGTCGACATCCCAAGCCGATCCCATGTACAATTCCGCAATCTTGAACGCTTCGCCTTCCACTTCCAACCGCAGGCCCAAGGTGCCGACGTTGTTGCTGGGGCCCGACTCCAACGACGCTTCTCGATAGTAGGCGTGCCCGATATTGAGTTCGGAAATCATCTCGCTAATCACAAAACCGACGTCGCGACGAGTCACACAGTCGGCCAGCAACGCTTCGTATTGTTTGCCGATCGCCGGCCAATCCACACCGTGCAATGTAGGTTCGTAGAAGAAATCGCGTTCCAATCGCCACGCTTCCCAGAACAGCTGCTTCCATTCGGTTCGCGGATCGATCACGACAGTCATCCCAGCGGTTGGCACTTGCTTCTCGAGCTTTTGTCCCGCTTTGGCGTCGACGATGAAAAAGTTATCGCCGCGCGATACGAACATTTTCTTGCGATCGGCAGACAACTGGAATCGACCGACACCAGTGACGACGTCTTTTTCGGCCTTCTCTTTATCCTTGAGGTCAAAGATCTTGATGGCCGGTGGGTTGTCGCTGCCACGTCCGCCACCGCGAACGTAAATCAAGTGACCTTCGTTATTGACTGCCAACGAGTTGAACGAACCTTGTGGTACCGGAATTTGAAAGGACCGAGTCTCGGCTCCCTCCGCTTCGATCACCACGGGCTTTGGGGGCTCTTTTGCGGCGCCATCTTTGGGCTTGTCCGAATCAGCCGACGTGACGTCACCGGCGGCTGCTGGTTCTTGTTTATCTGCTGCGGGCTTTTCCTCCTGTTTGTTCGCTTCGCCTGCGGCAGGTTCCGTTGGCTTGTCGGCTGCCGGGCTCTCGGGCTCCGACTTGTCAGCGTCCGGTTTTTCGGCCTCGGGCTTCGCAGCGTCTTTCCAAGTTTCTTCGTCGACCTCGGGCAGGTACGGATGCTTGACATCGGCCCGGAGCGGCATCGCCATGAGGACTCCGGTATTGGCGTAAATGAACGAAGTGCCTAAGTCTTCGTATTGAGGGCTGTTGAATGCTCGATTGCTGCTGAAAAAGATGTAGTCGCCTTTCGCGTCGAACACCGGATTCGAATCGTTGAAGAATCCCGCCGTCAGTCGGTGTGCGGTGCCATCCGCCACTTTGTAAACCCAGATACTACTCCCAGCCGAACGTTGATCCGGGTTGAGCGAATAAGTCAACCAAGCGGAATCAGCGGACCAAGAAGCCGACATTGGGTTCCCTTGCGGGTCCTTGACCACCAACTTGCTATCGCCCGCGGCAATTTGATGGACAAACAACGCACCCGTCTTATCGCCAAACAAGATCGACTTCGAGTCGGGCGACCATTGCGGGCTATAACGAAACGCCGAGCCATTTTTGGTCAACTGCCGAGTCTCCCCGCGACCGTCGGACTGCATCACGTAGAGTTCGTATTCGCCCGTCGCGTCGCTCAAGTACGCAATCCACTGACCGTCAGGACTCCAAGCCGGATCGCGTTCGAAGCTGCCGTTGGAGTTGGTCAAGTTTCGCGGCGAGCCATTCTTCGCTGGCAACGTCCAAATGTCGCCACGAGCCTGAACGGCCACTCGTTGCGCGGTCGGCGAGAGCGACGCATTGCCAATGAACTTCGCGGCGTCCACTTGCTGCGGTCGCAGCGTCGGTCGATCACCTGGAATCGTGATGTTGACGGGCTGTGCTTCACGGGTCGACAGATTCAAGAGGACCAACTGCGAGCCCTTTTGGAAAATGATCTCCCCTTCGCCGTTGGGGCCCGGCCCGATCGAAGGCGACTTGCAGTCGTAATCGGTGTACTTGGTAACGGCTTGCCGCTCTCCAGTCTCGGTGTTGTATTCCCAGATGTTCAAGCGGTTGGTTTCGCCAGCGTCCGATAGATAAAACACCGTCTTGCCGTGCCACATCGGATAGCTGTCGGTGCCTTCAAAATCTGTCATTCGTTTGGAAACTTTGGTTGGCAAATGGAACAACCAAATGTCCGAGGCCATGCCGCCCCGGTATCGCTTCCATGTTCGTTGGTCGGTGCCGTACGGGATGTACGCCAACCACTCGCCATCACTGCTCAAGCTGGCATTTTCGCCGTACGGAATCGGCAACTGCTTGGGCAACGGTTGTTGTTTTGTCACCGTGAAGAGTTGATTCATCCGCGACAAACCGGCAAAGCCGTTCGTCGAGTGCAACAGCGCACTGCCATCCGGCGTCCAGTCACACAAGCGTTCGGCAGACGGATGATGGGTCCAACGTTCGGCGATCCCACCCGCCGTCGGGACAACGTACAGATCGCGCCCGCCGTCGTAGTTTCCTTCGAAAGCAATCGCCTGTCCGTTCGGGCTAAATCGCGGATTCGATTCGGCTCCCGGTGGACTGGCCAATGGACTGGCGACCCCGCCGGCCCGATCGACAATCCAAAGATCGTCGCCATAAGAAAACACGATCTTTTCGGCACTAACGTCTGGGCTTCGCATCATGCGAGCGTCGGGTTGCACCTGTCCGAACGTCGCCGTCGTGGCTGGAATCGTCAAAAAAGCCGCCAGCACCCAAGACTTCCGACCAATCGCGCCAAAGAGCGGCGAAGCAAAAACCCTGGCGATCAAACCTTTGTTTCGACATACCATCTTTTCAATATCCCTTGTTTTCGGACCAAATGTGCTGGACTTGACAGAGGCAGTTTAGCGAGCGCTGGTGTACCGGCTTCAGCCGGCGGGGGTTATGAAAATGCCCTTTTCACACTTCTGGCCGGCTGAAGCCGGTACACCAGCGCTTGCTAATCCGATTCTAATTCTAATTAGAATTCCCGGATCTTCCCCAGCACGACGAAGCTCACACGGCTAACTCCGCGTCCCTCAGAGTAACCACTCGCCCCCAGCTTCCTACTGGTTTTGCTAGCAATCTGTCACAATAATTCGAAATTGTGCGAAAGTTGGCACATTGGTACAAGAACAGGTTGATCCAAGGGATTCCGCCTCAGCAACAGGAAGCTTGCCAGTGACTGCTCGCCCAAAACCAGCCGACGAAGTTGATGCTTCGTCATCGGACCGCACCAGTGCCCGACCGCAATTGATCAAGAAAGCTCCTGCACCGACTCGCAAATTCCGTCCTCTTCGCTGGTTGGCATTTACCTTGCTGACGCTGATCATTTTGGTCGCCTTGGCACCGACCCTGATCAGCAAGACGACTCTCGGTGATTGGCTACTGGCTCAAATGGTGCCAAGTGCGTGGGGAACGGTCGAGGTCGGACGGCGCGACTTGAGTTGGTGGTCTCCGATTTCGGTCGGTGATGTAAGGTTGAAAGACGCCCATGGGGAGCTGTTGGCCGAGGTCGGCTCGCTGCAAACGAAGGAAACGCTGTGGCAGATCATCTCGGCGCGAGCGGTCTCCGAGCTGACGGTTGATCAAGCCGCGGTTCGACTTCAGTGGCGAAACGATGGCAGCAATTGGGAAGACTGGCTGGCGGCGGTACTACCCAAAGAAACACCGCCCAGCCCAGATAAACCAACTCCGGACATGGCGATCCATTTTAGCAATTGCCAAGTGATTCTCGACAGTCAAACCGACGGGCAAACTTGGATCGCGGAAGAGCTTCAAGGTCAAGTCACGGTGCAAAAGAACGCTCAGCACATTCTGATTCAAGCCAACACCAATTTGAAAGACGCCGACCAGAACCTTGCGGCTGGCAAATGTGAAGCGACTCTGCTTATTGCTGATCAAGCTGGCTTAATGGCGGCACGTGAGCAGTGGCAGCTGACCGTAGATGACCTGCAACGATTCAAGGTACATACCACGACGGGTGGTTTGGCTTTCATGGTCAAGTTGGATGACATGGCCGTTAGCGTGGGCCGATCCGTGCTGCGTCGTTACATGCCTACGACTGAATTGAGTGGTTTGGCAACAGGCCAAGTCGTGGGCTTGAGCAATTGGTATGGCGACTATGTTCAAGTCACAACGCCCAAAGTGGTTATCGATCGCTTGATCGTGAGCGACGCGTTTTACTTGTCGGGCGATCAACTGCAGTTGCGACAAGTCGAGACTTCCGGCGCTTTTTGCGTCAGCCCAGATCGTGTGCGTTTTCAACAAATGAAGTTGACCGCCGATTATATTCGCAGCGACATCGACGGTGAATTGACATACGACGAGGTCTATCAGTCGCTAAGTAGCCGGCGATTGCCCACAACCACCATCAGTTCGTCGGGGGCCGTCAACATGTCGATGTTGGCCAATCAACTGCCCAGAACCCTACAACTTCAAGACGGTTTGCAATTGGAACAGGGCGACCTGACATGGCAAGTCTTCAATCGACCCGAAGGCGATGGCTCGCAGCGATTGTTCTTGGATGTGACGGCCAAGAACTTCGCGGGCCGGCGACCAGGCGGTCGGGTGCAATGGGATCAACCGATTCAAATCAATGGCTCACTACGCGACTATAACCGCCCGGTGACCTTCGATCAGCTGGAATTCCGCAGCGACTTCTTGCAGGCGTCGGCTCGGCCGCAACCAGATGGTGGCACACTGGTCGACTTCGAAATGAACTTCGATCGATTGCGAACGGCGCTCGAGCAGTTCTTTCAACTGCCGCCCGTTGTCCTGACGGGAAGCGCCGGAGGACAAGCCTCGTGGAAAATGTTGACTGCCGATGGACGACCGGCTTCGCTGGCGGAACCCGCGGCTGGGATGGAGGTTCGCTCCAAGATCGGTTTGACCGATGCGCACGTTTCGATCCCCAACTATTTCGAGGTTCGCGAACCCAACATGTCGTTGGATGCCAACACCACGATTCGCTGGGGAAATGCTCAGATCGAATCGCAAGGCTTGCTGGCGTTGCTTTCACCGACGGCCGACGTGACGGTCGAAGCCGCCAAATTAGATTTGCGGAGTACTCGGCCGGCCGCAGGGCAGGTTCCCGGTATGGCAATCGTCCCGGCAGATATCAACCCAAACGCGATGAGCCTGTTGGTTGAATTGAAGCAACCGGTTCACATGCCAAAATTGAACCAAGTACTGCAGTACCTTTCCGGAGCGATTCAGCCGCCCGCCAATCCAGCTCAAGTTCCGATCCTAGTGGCCGATGTGGCGATGACCGGTCCGCTCGAGCAATGGTTGGCAATGTTGCGACCGTTGCTGGTGGGCGTTGACCTGGCAATGACTGGCGCTACAAAAGCGAACTTCAATCTAACACTCAACGAGCAATTTGCGCTGATTAGTAATTTGCAGGGCAATAGTCAACAGTTCGGATTTCGCGGTTATGGCGTCATCTTGCAGGAACCTGCGGTCGAAGTTGCGGGGGCCGCCAGTTACCATTATGCCAATGGATTGATTCATACGGGGGACTTCCAAGTGGCCGGTATGTCCTTGGCTGCGCGAGCGATTGACACTCGGCTACAGTTCTCGCCGCTGAAAAATCGTATGCAAGGTGAGATTGTTTTGCGGGGGGATTTGGCTCGGATCTGGCACACGTACCAACTGATGCAAATTGCTGCCCAAGAAGCAGAACCGAACAGGTTGGGCCAAGCCCCGTCGGATCTGCAACGCCTCCCACAAATGGCAACCCAACCCAAGTTCGACCAAGTTCAGTTGATGGGCTACATCGAACCGGTTCCGGTCGGTGAAACGGCGACAGTGGCCACCGCTGCGGCGCCTTCGACATCGGTGGTGGCTCCCTTGGGTTTTGGGGGAGATCTGATTGCCAAGATCAAGCTCCATTCGGAAGATTTGGGACCGATCCAAGTCGCCATGGAATCAGAAATCAAAAATGGATGGATCGGTACGCAACAACCCAATGGCACCTGGGTGGCTTGGCTCAAGGAGCCTCAAGTCATCACCAATGGCAAAGCGGTGATCGCGGCCGACTTCAGCAGTGTCACTCTGCCAGACCCCGGTGTCTATCTGGAAGCTCAACGTATTCGTGGCGTGACCGTTGGCCGAGTGATGGATTTGAAAGGCAACCCTCAATTAGATTTGCGCGGTCGAGTGGAAACGGTGGCCATGGAGTGGTTGAAACAATTCGCCGGTCCAGAAATTGGTGATCTAGAAATCAACGGATTGAATGACCATATTTTCGAATTGCAGGGACCGCCTAACTTGCGGCAAATGCAAGGAAAATTGATCAGTAGCTGGCAGAACATTCGCTGGATGGGTTTGCAAAGCGGACCAGCGGATATCGTTATTCAAATGGCTGACGGGATCGCCCGACTCGTTCCGCTGCGATTCCCCGCTGGTGGCGGACACATCCAATTGGCTCCGGAAGTGGATATGCGAACGGATCCCATGTGGGTTCGCTTGCCACGAGGGGTGATTTTTGATCAAGTCAAGTTAACGCCTCAACTTTGCCGCAACTTCTTGAAGTACAGTGCACCGATCTTGGCAGAAGTGACCAGTGTCGAAGGCTCCTTCTCGCTGGACAGTGATGGAGTCGAAGTGCCGCTTTCGGATTGGACCAAGTTGGTTGCCAAGGCGCGGGTGACCATCAACGGAGCGCGCGTTGGTCCCGGACCGCTGGGCATTCAGATTGGCAACATTGCGTCGACTCTGCGAGCCGTCGCCGATGGCAAGAATCTAGATGCCGCTGGGCTCCAAGCCTTGGGACTGGGGAATCTTTCCGGGCTAGTTCCGGGTGGAGGTGGGCAACGGACGGAAGCGCTCACCGCCTTGGCCGGGAATTTGTTGGGCAGTCTGGAGCGTGGTCGACGGCCGGATCTCGGCAACCTTTTAGCCGGTAACCAAGGAGCCGACAGTCAGGCGACTCCCATCACCGAATCGAACACGACATGGCTGGATATTCCCGCCCAAACCATGACGGTCAATATCGAGAACGGTGTGGTGGTCCATGATCGATTGAGTCTCAGCATTCGCGGATTCGAACTGGTTTCCCAAGGCCGCGTCGGCTTGGATCAATCCGTGGCGCTGAAGACTCAACTGAATCTCCCGAACGATCTCCTGGCAAAGAATCCGCAGATCGCTTCCGCTTTGGGCAATTCGATTGCTCTGCCAATTTCCGGAACGTTGACCCAACCGCAGATTCAATCGGGAGAATTGAAAACCGCTTTGAACACGGCACTGGGAAATGGGCTGAAGCAAATGCTGGGCAGCGAACTGCAGAAGCAGTTGGGCGGCGGCACGCCGAACGAGACCGACCCGGTGCAAAACTTGCTGCAACAAGGTCAACAAAGGTTGGAGCAGAAATTGCAAGACAAATTGAACCTGCCTGCGGGAATGCTGAACCCTGGAAACTTAAACCCAGGCAGCCTGTTCCCTGGTTTGTTGCCAGGAAACAACGCGCCTCCGTCCAACGGATCAGGTTCGCCCACCCCGCCGACCACATCGACGCCGACACCAGCCACCAATCCTTTGGCACCGCCGGCGCCAGGGCCTCCCAGATTACCGACGGCTTCGGATGCGGAGGACGCCGTCAATCGACTGTTGAATCGTGGACGTCAACGATTGTTGGGAGGCGACAAGTAAGCGGATGCAGATCCATTTCTTGGGTACCACCGGGTATCATCCCAACAATGAACGTCACACCATGTGCGTCATGATTCCGGAACTGGGGATCGTGTTCGACGCCGGATCAGGGTTCTTTCGCGCGCGAGATCTCCTAGCCACGGAAGAATTGAATATCCTGTTGTCGCATGCCCATTTGGATCATTTGATCGGTCTATCGTTCTTGTTTGATGTCCTCTACCGTAAAGACACTCGCGCGAATCTTTTTGCGATGGCCGACAAGATTGATGGAATCGAAAATCACTTTTTTCATCCCACTTTGTTTCCCGTGAGACCGCCATTCACGACTCACGTGATCGAGCAAGTCTCACAGAAATCTCCCGCGAAACCTGGCGTTGGCGGACAGTTCACCGTGCGCCCGAACGTCACGGTACGTTGGTTTCCAGTGGAACATCCGGGAGGTGCCGTTGGCTTCCGTTTGCAATTGCCCAACGGGAAGTCTGTCGCCTACGTGACCGACACGACAGCTGCGCTGGATGCGTCGTATGTAACTGAGATCGAAGATGTCGATCTGTTGATTCACGAATGCTACTTCGACGATGGAGTGGAAGAACACGCGCGGTTGACGGGGCACAGTTGCCTCACGCCCGTCCTGCAAGTGGCTCGGCAATGTCGGGCTCGTCAGACGGTCCTGGTGCATTTGAATCCGTTGAATGAGTGGGCCCCACCAACGGAAAAGATTCATCGTCTTGCCGGGGAACTCAACGTGGTGGTTCCCACCGATGAAATGGTGGTCGACATCTAGAGCCCAGCGGCATTGCAATGAACCGCGTGGCCAGAGCATATTTGGCGGATTCCAATGTGGCCAAACAACAATTCCGGCCGCGATATTTACGGCGACCGACGTTTGGACTGGGAACGGTTACTAAAACTCTTTGTCTGCGCGAACACAAAAAAACCGAGTCGGCGTTTCCACCAACTCGGTTTGACGAGTTTCAAGTTGTAAGAATGAATCGTAACTTTGGACGGTCGGATCAAAAAATCGGTTGTCCGCACAACCGTGGTTACGGCAAGTCGGTGATTCAATAGTCGGTTGGATAAGTCCCTGCTATTGGAGCCGGCCAAGCCAGTCGATCAGCATGATTGATCCTAAGCGTCCGAACGATGCGACTCATTCGGATGATCTATTTTGTATTCACAGTGACATCTCAATCGCCACCCCCTCTTCCCGGGAAATCCTCCGATGGAGCGGCTTCCAAGGTGGTGGCGAAACTGATGCGGGGTTCTAGGCAGCTGCCTTCGCGGGAGGACCCTGGCCGGAGTCCAATTCCTCGCGGAGGATCAACAGGTCGCTTGGCGCCTCGATCCCTAACCGCACCTTGTCACCGGAGACTCGAACGATTGTTAAAACAATGTCGTTCCCCAGTCTCACTCTTTGACTTTCCTTCCTGGAAAGCACCAGCATATTTCCCTCCCTGATATGTTGTGACGACTACCCTGCTAGGGCAACCGTCTTGAGTTCGTCTGCCAGTCGAGCAGCACGCTTCAATTGCACTCGTCCCAAACGTTGTCCGGACGAACCATAGAACAAAATGGAATGTTGATCGAACTCCCAAATGGCCATCAGCCGCACATTGCGTGGGCCGTGAAGGCAAAACTGGAGTCCCACCGCATGTTCTCGCCGCACCAAGACTCGCTCAGTGGTCGGGAACATGTCCATTTCCAAATCATTCTGTTGGCACAAGGTCCGCAACACGAATTCGCGCAATTGTTCAACGCTGTTCAACTGAACGTTGGCATGCGTCATCGCGAAAATGGCTCCCTGAATTGTTCGCCAAAGCCTCCAAAACATCCTAAGCTGCCCATCTTGCTCTGTTTCTCTAGGCTTGTTTATCGGCCAATCCTTGGTGTTAAGTTGGTGATTCTGGAAAATTTGAAGGTTCTAAAATATGGCCAGAAATGGAGGCCAACGAACCGGTCGCTACGCGAAAATTGACGACCATCTAGCAGACAAGCCAAAATTCGACTATTTTTTTCGCGGTTTACCGATCGAACCTTCGGAAGGATTTGCGATGTCGTCCAATTACAATCCGTATCAGGTCCCTCTAGCTTCACCACCGCAGTTTCCGAGTCACGGAGGACCGCCGGTCGCCACCATCGAGGGTGGGTTGTGGCGGCAAGGCAATTTGTTGGTGATGGACAAACGAGCGCCGTTACCGCCGCGCTGCGTCAAGAGCAACGTGCCTACCCAGCGAACGCTCAAACGCTCTTTGTCCTGGCACCACCCCATGATCTTCATTTCGATTCTGGCCGGATTATTGATCTATGTAATTTTGGCACTGGTTTTGAGAAAAACCGCTACGATTTATATCGGACTCAGCGACGAGTGGTTTGCCAAACGACGAATGGCAATCTTTGTTGGCTGGACGACCGTGTTGGCGAGTATTGGGATGTTCGTCGCCGCGCTCGCATTGAGCGACCGAACCAACAACCTCATTATACTTCTACCGATTTCTGTATTAGTTTTCTTGATCGGAGCATTCTACGGCCTGATCGGTTCTCGAATGGTTTCCCCAAAAAAGATCACCGAAACGCATGTCTGGCTGAAAGGGGTCCATCCCGATTTTCTAGCGGAACTGCCGGAACTTCAAAGCTAACCGGACACATGGTTGTAATGACCTATTGTAGCCGTTCATAGCGCAAACGCGGGCCGCCGCAAATTTGGCGGTTAGAATTGTGTTTCGACGCCAAGTAAAAATGCACCAAATTTGCTCTGGCCACGCGGTTAACCCACGCCGCTCGCTTCGCTCGCGCAAGGTTACGACAGAATCTTGTCGATCACTCGGCCGTGAACATCCGTGAGCCTCCGATCGATACCACCCGTGCGGACGACGAGGCGTTGGTGGTCGATACCCAATAGATGCAAGATCGTGGCGTGAAAATCATAACAGTCGGTCTTGTCGACCGCGGCTTGATAACCTAACTCGTCGCTTTCACCAACGGTCACTCCAGGTCGAACTCCCGCACCGACCAACCATGAAACAAAGGTCCCTCGATTGTGGTCGCGGCCAACGCCGCCCTGCGCAAAGGGTGTGCGACCAAACTCGGTGGTCCAGATGACCAACGTATCTTCCAATAGCCCGCGAGCCCGCAAATCTTCAACCAACGCGACAATCGGTTGATCGACGCTCAAGGCCATCGGCGGTAGTTCATTCGGTATGCTGCCATGGTTGTCCCAATTATTGACCGCTCCTTGTGGCCCGCTCCAAACTTGTACAAATCTTGTCCCGCGTTCGATCAAACGCCGAGCCATCAAACAGCGCTTGCCAAAATCGGCAGTCGCTTCTTGTTCCATGCCATAGGCCTGCAAGGTCGCCGCCGTTTCACCGGACAAGTCGAATACACTCGGAGCCGTCAACTGCATCCGCGCCGCCAATTCACCGGCCGCGATTTGGGACTCGAGTCGCGAATCGTTTTGTCGGGCCAACGCGTGCTGCCGGTTCAAATCCAACAGAAGTCGCTGGGTCGCCGCGTCACTGGCTCCTTGCGCGAATTCGAAGC
Source organism: Pirellulaceae bacterium (assembly GCA_030681235.1). Classification (GTDB taxonomy): domain Bacteria; phylum Planctomycetota; class Planctomycetia; order Pirellulales; family Pirellulaceae; genus M30B19. The sequence goes on from JAUXWY010000230.1 coordinate 14,745, forward strand.
CGGGAGCCGCCTGCAAATGCGGAACGACATCGGGTCGATGAACGTCCAACAGCGTGCCTTGATATTGGGCCGGTAAAAAACCTGAACTAAAGTTCCCCTTCTGGTTGTAGGGCAACCCACGTGGATCGGGCAACACCACAAACGCTGGAAGTTCTTCACTGACACTCCCCAACGCGTAACTGATCCAAGAGCCCAGGCAGGGAAACCCCGGCAGAATGAACCCTGTATTCATCATGTAACTAGCCGGGCCATGGACGTTGGACTTGGAAGTCATCGCCATCAAGAAAGTCAGCTGATCAACGATCTTCGCTTGGTGCGGGAATACGCTGCTGACCCATCGTCCTGTTTCACCATACTGTTGAAACGAAAACGGGCTCTTCATCACGGCCCCAGCGGGCGCGGTAAAACCTTCCGGTTTCTCAGCTGGCCCCAACATTTGCCCATCATGTTTTTCCAGCGCCGGTTTGTAATCGAACGTGTCCATTGGACTGGCGCCGCCGTTCATGAACAACTGGATCACTCGTTTCACACGAGCCGTATGATGCAAACCGTCTTGAACACGACTCGACCAAACGCCGTTCGCGTGTCCGGCTTGTTCGCCACAAAGCCAGGCTGCCAATGCGACGCTTCCAAATCCACCGCCGGTTTGGTTGAGCCATTCCCGACGCGAAATAGTTGACTGCCGGCCGACTGTGGCTGGACTGCCCAGAGGCGTGGCGCTCCTGTCGCTACTCTCGCGCAGGTTCGGTTGGGAGTTTTTTCGTTCGTGATTAGTCCACATATAGAAACTCATTGCTATTGATCAACAACCGGCAGACCGCGGCCATCCCATGTTCGGCGGCCAACTCCTGCAAAGTAGTCACCTCCGCGTCCGTGGCCGGTCGTAACCACGCCTCGCGAACCGCGTTTTGGATCGCAACTTCGAAGGAGCCTATCTCGGCCAGTGACGAAAAACCTTGCTGACAATCGTTCGCCCAAACTTGCGCGTGATGCAGCACAAAACGATGATTCAAGAGCGTCAACGTTTGTAGCGGCGAAGAAGATTCATGTCGCTGGGGCGCCAACAGGCCCAAGTCCGGAAAATCCAAGGCCTCAAACAACGGATCAGGAATCCCCCGCCACACCACGCGATAAATGCTCCGGCGATTGGCACTTGCGCCGTTCAAATCAAAATCGTCGTAATGCAGTTTAGGCGTCACTTGTGGACCCGGGCTCTCTCGAAAGTACTTGATCCCCGGCCCACCCATTTCCAAATCCAACCGGCCACTAAGGACCAAGACACTGTCGCGAAATGTCTCGGCATCCAAACGCCGCCGCGACCAACGGGCCAACCACTTGTTCTCTGGGTCCTGTTCGTCAAGTTCTTCCGTCGTGCGGCTATTGCGCTGGTAAGCCTGACTTGTGCAAATCAGCCGGTGCAGATGTTTTAGCGAGCCAGTATCACGCAACTCGCAGGCCAACCAGTCAAGCAATTCTGGATGAGAAGGCAGTTCGCCCATGCGACCAAAGTCATTGACGGTGTTTGAGAGCCCACGTCCAAAATGGTAGTACCAAACTCGATTGGCCATGCTCCGCCAAGTCAATGGATTGTCGGGGTGGACAATCCATTGAGCCAAGGCCGCGCGCCGTGAAACCTCGTCGGCGGGAGATTCAAGATCGAATCGCGACGGCGCATGCGTCAAAGCCGACAACGCGCCGGGAAATTCGACATCGAGAGGCTTCTCCAAGTCGCCGCGTGTCAAGACATGGATCGCGCGGGGTTGCGGGACCTGCAAACGCCCGCGTTCGTTTTCGACATCCTTCCCGGCAGCGTAAAGTCGTCCCGGCTCCGGAAGCAACTTCATGCGTTGCTCCGCGTACTTCGCGACGACCTCGGCGCGCAGCTTTTGTTCTTGTTCGGCGGTTCGTCCGTTCTGCGGGACTTGCTCGATCGCCAACCCTTCGCTTGATAGTGCCACGGCGTGATTGGCATCACCATCACAGACGGACAACAAAAACCGACCAATCACATGCGAGCCGCCATGGGTTTGTCGCAAGCTAACCAGGATCTTGCCCATCGGCTCGACTTGTAGCGGTTCGCTCAGCACAAAAATCCCGTGATGGGGCTGGCCCACCAGCGGATGGATCGCCCACGCCGATTTTGGGTTGCCATCAATCGCATGCTGGATCGTCCAACCATCCTGACTAAAGTCAGCAGTGGCCGCCGCGATGGTGAGGTTCGTTGGCGAGGCATTGCCCGGCGGGAAGTATTGCAACGAGATTTCGTTGAGATGCAGATTGCCATTTGTCGCTCGGCCCGGTCCCTTGTGCGGCAACGAATCGTGCGGCAACAAGTCCAATCGCAACGCGGTGATGGTCGCCAGTTCTGTCGTTCCGGTCACGACGAATGTTTCCTGCTCGGGATTTGCGCCGCCAGCTAAAAGCGAACCATCGTCCAATCGCTGCAGCTCTGCTCCTCCATTCGAGTAAAACGTCTCGTATTTCAAAGGAGACCAACGCGGCGGTTTGGCGGCCTGCCATTGTTGAAAAATCTCGTCCGCCTCGGCGGATTGTAGCCACGCGATATCGCCGGCTTGGGCACGCGCGATCACTCGTTGCCAATTCTGTCGGTCGGCCGCAATCTTGGGATCGGCGTCGTAGCGAATCTCGCCTTTTAGCACACCCGCGAACACGGCTTGCAAGGCAAAGTAGTCCTTTTGCGAGATCGGGTCAAACTTATGCGAATGACACCGAGCACAGTTGGCCGTGGTACTGAGCATCGACCCACACACCTGAGTCACCAAATCGTCGCGATCCAAGTACTCGAACGACATCGGAGCAGTCGCCGCGGCACTTTGATCGTAGGGACCCGCGCCCAAGAACCCCAGCGCTGCCGTCGATGTCGGATCGTTGGGAAAAAAATGGTCGGCTGCCAACTGGGCCTTGATAAAGTCGGCCCAAGGTAGGTCGCGATCGAATGCCTGAATGACGTAGTCGCGATAGGGCCACGCATGCGGCCGAAACACATCGTGTTCGAAGCCGTGCGAATCGGCGTAGTGTACCGTGTCCAGCCAGTGCCGTGCCCAGCGTTCGGCATATTGCGGGCGGGAAAGACATTCATCAACCAGTTTGGTCCAAGCATCGGGAGACTGGTCGTTTTCGAAGGCTTCAACTTCCGCGACCGATGGATGCAGCCCCAGCAGATCGAACCACAACCGGCGAATCATTTGTCGTCGCTCGGCGAGAGGTTGAGGGGACAAGCCCTGATCGGTCAACGACTGCTGGACCCAAACATCAATCGGGTTGCTGGAGCTCGGCGAAGAACGAACGGCGTCATGGGGCACGGCGGGCCGCTGCAAAGGCTGCAACGACCACCAGGGCGATTGATTCAATCCGTCATTTGTTGGCTGAGCAACTCGTGGATCCGCCGCACCTCGCCGGACCCATTGCTCCAGCTTCCCGATCACTTCGTCACTGATTTTCTCTGCGGGCATTTGCAGGTCGGGGTCAACATGGCGAACCGCGCGAATCAGCAAACTGTTCTCGACATCCAGTGGTACAATCGCCGGCCCTCGGTCCCCACCATTGGCCCATCCACTCCGCCAATCCAAGGCCAGGCCGCCTTCCATCGCGCCGGATTGGTGCGAGTGACACGAGTAGCAGTGTTGCTGCAAGATCGGTTGGATTTCGCCGACAAAGTAGGCGTCCTCGTCGTCTGCCACCGCCATGATCGGCGCCGAAAAAACCGACGCCAAATCGACCATCGCCACCACGACCCATACAACGGCCGACAAGTCGAAAAGTCGACTCGGCAAAGGCCTGCGGCGGGGTCGTTTTTGATCTTTCAACATGCTTGAGGCTCGACATTTATAGCGATTGCGAACGATCATTCAGCTCCCATAGTATAGCAGCATCGAGCCAACTTAGGGTCGGTCGCGAAAAAGGCCGTCCATGACCACTTCGCTGTCGACCGCAGCGATGCCCAGCTCTCTCTTGATTTCAGCGATGTGACGATGACAGACATTCTCGAAGGCAAAGCCACTCCAGGCTCGCCAAGCCGGTGTCCCTCGTTGATTAGCCGCCCGCCGGACGAGCGGTCTGTTGATTTAGTATCTGTTGGCGACATTAGTGTTTAACAGTCAGCCGCAGGCGTACTCGTACGGTGGCGAGTACGCCT
>JAUXWY010000087.1 GCA_030681235.1 Pirellulaceae bacterium
TGCTTGTCCAGATCCAAGAGTGCACCTTCTCGGCGGGCTTGCTCGACAATTGGTCCAACGGGTGGCACTGTCTGAGTGAACGGCGTTTTGTGGTTCAAGATGAACAGAGCACCCAGAGTATGCCGCCGAGGGCCAAGCGAAAAGATTTCGTACTCCGTGTTGCGCGGTAAGATAACCTGAGCATCACCAAGCCAAATCGGATCGAAGCCGTGGTCTTCTCGTGGCCCAAAAGGTGACGGGCCTTGAGAGCGAAGTCCAGACGGTTCCAGATCCGGGGCTTTGGCCGACGACGTTGTCCAGAAAGTCACGGGAAAGGCGACATTGAGTTCTTCAGCGGCCATGACATTGGGCAACTCCGCGATGCGGCGATGGACGTGCGTTTCACCCGAGTACCAGCCCTGAGTTGCCAAGTTGCTCCAACGCTGCAATTTCCAGGTCTTTTCGACCGGTTGGTCACCGATCGTCACCTTCTCACGCAGGGGCAGATATTCCTTGCCGCGTTCGATCACGACTTGATATTCGCCCGGCGGCAAGTCGATCGTAAACGGATGCGCCGAGACCGTCGTATGCTGTTCTACCGAATCGGGCATGGGCACCCACTGTTCGGCATAGGGCCAAGCAGTCCCTTGTTCACTTGCCGAGCGAACAAACAGCCAGTTCCCTTGCATATCTTGCAAGTAGATTCTCGCTGCGAGGTGATGCTGGGTGTCGGCATCGACGATTGAACCGACGAAGCGAATGTGTTCTTGTGGTCGCGTCTCCACGTCTCGCCGCAAAACATCTAATTGCGCGTGCACTATCGTTCCGATCAAAAACGCCAGAATGGAACACAGAAGCCAACCTATCCTAATACTCATCGTCGTCCAATCAAGTGGAATGCCTCGCTAAGATGACCAAGCGTTGCAATTGACCGCTGCAACCTCTGAACAAAATTCCTCGTCCATCTTCGCTGACCGCACCAGGGAATCAAGCCCCATTCGCCAACGCACGCAATCGTTCTCAACCGAATCCTTCCTTCCCGCCCTCTCGCGGTTCGAGGCTCGGGCTTCCGTTTTCCCTGAGGTGGCAGCACGGATTCTCTAAATCGTGTGGACGATTCGGACAACGGGTGGGCTTGGCATTAACTTGCTTGCCTAGGTGGCCGAGGTCCTTTACATTGTAGGTTGTAGTTTCACATGAGCATGAGTCGTGGACTGATGTCGGCCAGTGCTTGAGATGACGAAACAGAAAGTTTCCTAATAGCGAAATCGCGAAATAGAGCATTCATGCAGCTTTTCGTATTTGTTCCTTCCAGAAAATGAGCCCCCGCCAATGTCGATTGAATTAAAAGGCGTGACACTGGCTCACTACATGGACGAAGAGACTCGGACAGGGATCCGACACGAGTACTATCGCGGCGAGATCTTTGCGATGGTGGGTGGAACGCCGCGTCATGCGTTGATTGCCACAAATTTTACAGGTGAATCGTCGCAAGCGTTAAAGAATGAACCGTTTGTTTGCTATAATGGCGATTTACGAATCAAAATTGACGACTCGGGTCTGTACACGTACCCGGATGCTTCGATTATTTGCGGACCGCTGCAATTGGACGACTTGGTTCCCAACACTGTCTTGAACCCAACCGTGATCGTGGAAGTCTTGTCGGACTCGACGGATAAATACGATCGCAGTACCAAATCGGAACACTACCGGCGGATTCCGTCTTTGCAGGACTTGGTCTTGATCTCGCAGGACCGGCCGTTGGTCGAATGTTATTCTCGGCATCCGTCCGGAGGATGGCTGCTGCGCGATGCTCGCGAATTGAGCGACTTGTTGGTCTTAGCATCGGTGGGCATTGAGTTTCCGTTGTTCGAGATTTATCGGAACGTTGAATTCGATCCGCCTGAGCCGTTGCCACCACCGTTAGCTGAAGTGGTGCGTTGAGTTCTAATTGCTCTCCAACTAGCCGAACTGGATTAGCAACGGGATCGCAATTGAAAAGGTGGCAACCATCGTCCCAATGACGGCCGCTGCGGCGTACCAGGCGGAGGCCCACTTGCCGTTGCCAGCAGCAATCGACTCGTACGGCTTCGCAAAGAGGTGCGATGCGATCTTTTGGAATAACAATGCATGAGCCGTTCCGACCATGATTCAGTCCCTTCATAGAAGTGGTTGGGGAGTTTGTATTGGCGATTGTCGCCGACGGAACTAATACAGGGACCAAATCGCTTTGTGACGAAAGATTCTAGAATTTGGGCAACGAGACACCTTGGATCGTAGGAACGCCCCGTTAAACTGGGAGTGGGCGACTGCCGTCCTCGTGATTCAACCCGTTCCGTTTCCCCGCAGACCTCAACATGCCTAAGCCCAAGTCCAAGAAAACAAGTAATATTGGTCCCACCGTTTCGCTTCCCAAAGGCGCGACGGCCTTGACGATTGCGGGGTCGGACCCCAGTGGTGGGGCAGGGCTGCAAGCAGATTTAAAGACCTTTCAACAGTTCCAAGTCTATGGCATGTCGGTCGTGACGCTGCTGACCGTCCAGAACACGCAATCGGTCGAGCAAGTTCTAACGCTGGAGCCAAGTTTTGTTCGTCAACAACTGCGAGCAGTATTGAGCGACATTCCGCCCCGAGCGATCAAGTTGGGGGCGCTGGGGAACGCCGAGATCGTCCAAGCGGTTGCCGAAGAACTGAATTCGGTAAAGGTCCCGATCGTGATCGATCCAGTGATGGTCAGCAAACATGGCCATGCCTTGTTGGACGATCAAGCCGTTGAGAGTTACCGCAAGCTTTTATTGCCCAAAGCCTATCTCTTGACGCCCAATCGTTTGGAGGCCGAGAAGTTGACGGGGATGTCGATCCGGTCGTTTCCCGACGTCCAATTGGCACTTCATCGACTCCAGGAAATGGGCTGCCAAAACGTTTTGTTGAAGTACGGCCGCGTGGACCAAGAATATCGAGTCTATCTGACTGGAGGTGACGGAATCGCTGGAATGAGTTTACCGTTTCAAACTACCAATCGAACCCACGGTTCTGGTTGTGTTCTAGCGGCGTGCATTACCGCCCTGTTGGCGTTGGGACAGACCGATTTGGAAACCATCGTGTATTACTCCGTCCAAGAGGTCACCACCGGCGTGGCGGCTGGGGAATCCTTGGGGAAAGGCATCTCTCCTGTAGAAACCAGATTGATTCGTGGCCCGTTTTAAGCAGTTTGCGGTTTTCATCGCCGATGGATTGTCGGTTTGCATTACTTGCAAAATCGGTCGGGTCTGCTACCCTGGGCAACCTGAGTGGTAGGTCGGTACTGATTTGGTGCGAGTTCTCGCGGGTCCGCAACCCACGATGGGCCGCGTCGGAGGGTGTTGTTTGAACCACCAGTTCCAAGATTACCGGACCGAGGGCTTTTATGATGAATTATTTGACGAACGAGGGATGCCGCGCGCTGGTGCGAAGGCGATAGTCGAGATGATCGACGCGCTCCCGCCCGGCGAATTGACGAAGCGGCAGAAGGCGATTGATCAAACACTGCTAAAAATGGGCATCACTTTCAATGTCTACAGCGATCAGCAAGGCACTGAAAAGATCTTTCCCTTTGATATCGTGCCGCGAATTGTTGAAGCAATGCAGTGGGGGCATATCGAAGCGGGACTCAAGCAACGCATCAAGGCTCTGAATGCCTTTATTCAAGACGTTTATAACCAACAGAATATCATCAACGAGGGAATCGTCCCGCGTGAATTGCTGCAAGAAGCCAAATCATTTCGGCCACAGTGCGTAGGACTGACGCCACCCAAAGGCATTTGGTGTCACATCACCGGGACGGATTTGGTGCGCGGCGGCGACGGTGCGATCTACGTGTTGGAAGACAACCTCCGTTGCCCGTCCGGGGTTTCGTATGTGTTGCAGAATCGCATGTTGATGAAGCGGTCGTTTCCTAAGATTTTTTCGGCGTCGAAAGTAAGGCCAGTCATTGACTACCCCAGTCGCCTGTACGACACCTTGGTCCATCTAGCGAACAAAGAACATCCGACCGTCGTGGTGTTGACGCCTGGCAGTTACAACTCGGCGTACTACGAACATTCGTTTCTTGCCCAGCAGATGGGAGTTCAATTGGTCGAGGGCCGCGATCTGGTCGTGTTGGAGAAAAAGGTCTTCATGCGGACCACCAATGGCCTGGAACAGGTCGACGTGATCTATCGTCGAATCGATGATGATTTCATGGATCCATTGGCCTTTCGCGCAGATACGATGTTGGGGGTCCCTGGTCTGATGTCGGCCTACTTGGCTGGGAACGTCGCCTTGGCCAACGCGCCAGGAACCGGCGTGGCGGACGACAAAGTCATCTACGCCTTTGTGCCGGAAATGATTCGTTATTACTTGAACGAAGAGCCGATCCTGCCCAACGTGCCGACTTATGTTTGCCAACGGCCCGAGGATCGTGCTTATGTCTTGGCCCCGATCGTGAATACGATGTTGATCAACAAACGGCCGAAACTTTCCTACAGCGATTGGCCGACGTTTTGAAAGTGCAAGCTCGGTGGGTTTTACCGGTCTTCGAGGACCCACTGCATCACCTGCAGCAAGAACAGCGACTGCCCATCAACATCGATCCACGAAAAGCCAAGTTGGACGATCCCGAAGAACGCGTGCGTTTGGCGCGAGCTCTTGAACGCGGCCTGAACCAGCCCACAGGCTACATCTTGCCCTTGCGTCGAGCTTGGTGGCAGGCTCAGGCCGGGCGCACTAAACCAGCCGACCTTGCCGAAAAGGTCGAGCCAGCCCGCTGGGTCAGCGGGATCTGGCCGGTTCGATCGGAGAAGTTCTTTTTGCTTCCAGGCGACTCGCCGATTGGACTGCGTTTGCCGCTGGATTCGCTGCCGTTCGTCCCATCGGATTTGAATCCTTGGATGGTCGATGCGGAACTTGGTGAGCGTCCGGCGTTGCCGCTTCCGACTTATGTTCAATCGTCGGTCCCTGGAGCCGCTCCGGCCCAATCGGCCAACGGACCGTCCCATCAGATGACGACTGCCGAAATGACGGCCGAGCGCCGGCAAGCCTTGGAAGAACCGCCCATTCCCTACGCGATACGAACCGCGCTCTGTGCCCAAGTTCGCGACCGATGCCTGTACATCTTCATGCCGCCAACGGAGCAAATTGAGGACTACTTGGATCTCTTGGCCGCTGTCGAAGCCACGGCGCGAGTCATGAAACTGCCGGTCGTCATCGAAGGTTACCTGCCGGTGCAAGACCCTCGGGTGCAATACATCAAGGTGACCCCCGATCCCGGTGTGATCGAGGTGAATATCCAACCCAGTGAATCGTGGCCACAGTTGCGCGACATCACGACGGCGTTGTATGAAGAAGCGCGATTGACCCGGTTGGGCACCGACAAGTTTGATTTGGATGGGAGACATTCCGGAACAGGCGGCGGCAATCACATTGTCCTCGGCGCCGCCAACCCTTTGAATAGTCCTTTCTTGCGTCGGCCGGATCTATTGCGAAGCTTGCTTGGCTATTGGGTCAATCATCCATCGCTGTCGTATATGTTCAGCAGTCGGTTCATTGGGCCCACCAGCCAAGCGCCGCGAGTTGACGAAGGCCGCCGAGACTCGCTCTACGAATTAGAATTGGCGTTTCAGCAGCTGCCTCCGGTTGGACAATCTTGTCCCGCCTGGATCGTCGACCGCATCTTCCGCAATCTGTTGGTCGACCTGACTGGCAACACGCATCGCGCCGAGTTCTGCATCGACAAATTGTATTCGCCTGATAGCTCCACGGGTCGCTTGGGTCTGGTCGAGTTGCGCGGATTTGAAATGCCGCCGCATGCACAGATGAGCTTGGCACAACAGCTTTTGATCCGCGGTCTGGTGGCCAAGTTTTGGCAACAACCCTGGGATAAGAAACTGATCGATTGGGGCACGACGTTGCACGATCGATTCATGCTACCCCATTATGTTTGGCAAGACTTCTCCGAGGTCATCGCCGAACTGCGTAGTGGCGGATTGAACTTCGAAGCGTCTTGGTTTCTGCCACACTTCGAGTTCCGCTTTCCGTTGATCGGCAAACTCGAATACCAAGATATTCAATTGGAACTTCGAGCGGGGATCGAACCTTGGTACGTCTTGGGCGAGGAGCCCGCCGGCGGAGGTACGGTTCGATTCGTTGATTCGTCGCTCGAGCGCGTGCAAGTTCGAGCCACCGGACTTTTTGGAGATCGCTATCAAATCGCCTGCAATGGGCGGCAAGTTCCACTGCAAACGTCTGGCATCCCCGGACATTATGTCGGCGGAGTGCGTTACAAGGCTTGGCATCCGGCCAGTGGGCTCCATCCGACCATTGGTGTCCACACGCCGTTGCTCTTTGATTTGGTGGATACATGGAGTAGCCGTAGCGTGGCCGGCTGTGTCTACCACGTCGCCCACCCGGCTGGCCGCAACTACGAGACTTTCCCTGTGAACGCCAACGAGGCGGAAGCTCGGCGAGCCGCTCGGTTCTTCGCCATGGGCCATACGCCGGGTCCAATGTCGCTCCGCTCCGAACCACCAAATCCAGCGTTCCCAACGACGTTGGATTTGCGTTGGCGATCCGATCGGTAACAACGCGACCAAATGGGCAAGACTGATCGCACCACCATACGACTCCATGGGGACGAAAGTGAACCGCACGGGCCGTGCGCCGCACGAGTGGCTAACTTCACCTTGTCGAAGCGGGGTGATCTGACCTAGAATGCGAGTGACCAGCAGTTTGGTCAAGAAATTCGCTGACTCTATAGATCTGATACTTCCATTCGAAACGCAAACATGTCGCAACTCAAACGAATATTGGTCACGGGCGGTGCGGGTTTTTTGGGCTCGCATTTGTGCGAACGATTGGTCGCTGAAAACCATGACGTGATCTGTCTCGATAATTTCTTCACTAGTCAGAAACAGAATGTTGGGCTCTTGTTAGGCAAACCTAACTTCGAATTGATCCGACATGATGTGACACATCCGTTGTGGTTGGAAGTGGACGAGATTTACAATTTGGCATGCCCCGCCTCTCCAGGCCATTATCAGTACAATCCCATCAAGACGATGAAAACGTCGGTCATGGGAGCCATCAATGTTTTGGGGATGGCCAAGCGCTGCAAGGCTCGAGTGCTGCAGGCGTCGACCAGCGAGGTTTACGGCGACCCCTTGGTCCACCCGCAGAAGGAATCGTACCACGGCAATGTCAATCCCATCGGTCCGCGCTCGTGTTACGATGAAGGCAAGCGAGCCGCGGAAACTCTGTTCATGGACTACCATCGCTCCAACAAAGTCGACGTGCGTATCATTCGCATCTTCAACACGTATGGGCCGCGGATGCATCCGTTCGATGGTCGAGTCGTTTCGAACTTTATTCGGCAAGCCATGGCCAATCAAGACATCACGATTTTTGGCGACGGCAGCCAAACCCGATCGTTTTGCTACCGCGACGATCTGGTTTCAGGCATGATTCGCTTGATGAACAGCCCGACCGGTCCCCACACGCCGGTCAACATTGGCAACCCAGGGGAATACACGATTCTGGAATTGGCCGAAACGATCATTCGCATGGTGGGCAGCAAATCCAAGCTCTCGTTTCACCCGTTGCCCCAGGATGACCCGACTCGGCGGCAACCGGATATTACCATCGCGAAAACACAACTTGGATGGGAACCTCGCGTTCCCTTGGAGGAAGGTCTTTCGAAAACAATCGAATGGTTCAAGACGATTGATGTCGAGCAATACCGACCGCCGACTCCAAACTATACGTAAGTCTTATCCGAAAAGCGAATTGTAGTTTTTGATGGACCCGGCATGGCACATATCTTGATTACTTCCGGGCCCACGCGTGAGTACTTGGATCCGGTGCGGTTTCTCTCCAATGCTTCTTCCGGACGGATGGGCGCGGCGTTGGCGACCGCCTGCCTGCGGCTCGGACATCAAGTGACGATTGTGAGTGGCCCGGTACCGATAACTTATGCGGAATCCGCGCGGGTTGTCGATGTGGTGAGTACTGACGAGATGTTGACGGCCAGTCTTACGGTGTTGCCAAACTGCGACGGTGTGATTGCCGTCGCGGCGCCGTGCGACTTTCGCCCTCGAAATTATTCAGTGCAGAAAATCAAGAAACAGCCCGACCAGGATGGGATGATGCTGGATTTGGTCAAAACACCAGACATCTTGAGCCAATTGACCGTCGCAAAGCCCGAGGCTTGGTACGTTGGCTTTGCCTTAGAAACCGAAACCGGTCTATCCAACGCAGTTACTAAATTACGCCAAAAACGGTGCGACGCGATCGTGCTCAATCAACCTGAAACCATTGGCAGTCACGATGCCGCCGTTCGTTTGATCGACAAATCAGATCAATGTGTGGCCACGTATCACGGAACCAAAACCATCGTCGCCCAATCGATTGTCGATTGGATTCAAACTCGGCTCATTATTGGATCGAAAGGGACGAGATGACGTTCGGTTCATGCGTACTAATTGGTTGTTTTTACCACTAGCGGTTTTTCTACCGTTCGTGTGTTTGATGGTGATCGGTCTTTCAGCTCCACAGCGAGGCCAACAACTGGATCCGACCGGCAAATGGTATTTCCATTTCGTGCTCCAAACATGGGCGATGACATGGAGCATTCTTCTGATTGTCACCTTGCTGGCTGCGATATCCCCCAGCATTCGTCATCAATTTGACATGCTCATTGCAGGTCCAAAAAGCATCAAACAGTCGGTTTCACGCTTGGTGGATTGATCATTGATATTGACCACTCAGCAACAATTCGCCGACTCGATCTCGTTCGGGCCAAAAGCCCAAAACGTACGAATTGCGAGCGTTGACGACATCGACGACACAGGTCGACGGCAATCCCACCGGGTATCCATTGGTCACGGGTTCCAGTTTGAGCTCGTGGCGTCCGACGGGCAATTCCAAACGCACGACTTGCAATTCGCGTGGCAACAATCCCCAGCAACGCACATCCGCGGATTCGGTCGCTTCCCACACAACGCCGACCGCATCGAGGGCCAACGAGGCCATATCGTTGACGTTGAGCGAAGACTTGGCGGCGTAGATTGCTCCTTTTTTTACGATCCGCCGCGCGACGGTTCGCGCCATCATCCTAGTCTTGTTGGCTTCGTAAGTTTCCCGGGCAAGTTCTTCAAAATCCGTCAGGGTCATCGTGGTCGCGGCTGGTTGGCCGTTGACTTGCACGCCAACGACGTCGAACGGAGCAGGAGCGCATGTGACCACTGGGAACTTGATTGGCGCCAGCGTAGGTGGCACGCTGTATTCGCCGAAAATCGACAAGATCTGCTCGGTTTGCAACATAACCACTTGAGTGACCGGTTCTGTATCCTCAACTTTGTAAGGCCCGCGCCCGACGAAGGCCAATACGTAGACGACGCCATGCCCCGGACGGCTGTGATTTGCCGTCTGAGTCCGTTGGATATCTTCCACCAATTGTGGGTGGTCGGGCAGGAGCGTCTGAGTCAGTTGGTACATGCGTAGCGCATCGTCGTGATCGTGCAACGTCGCTTCACGCAAGACACCGCGAAAGTACGGCACTGCGGGCGGAATCCCAAACGCTGCTTCCAACGGATCCTCGCGATCCGTATTGAGTTTTGCGAGCAGTTCCTGTTGCTGTTGAAACGTCTGCAACGTGTAGCTTTCCGCGTCGACGCCATCGGTCATCAGGCTACACAAGGTGAGCATGACACCCAGTGTCATTTGTTCGTAGATCTCGCCCGAGTATTTTTTGGCTAGGTCGTCGGTAAGATACGCTTGCGTTTCCTCAGCGAGCGATTTTTGTTGAAGGGATTTCCACTCAGCGCGAACTTCTCGCAGACGTTTTTCGGCAGCTTTCGGTTGGCCTTGGAACAGTTCGACCATCGCCAAATCCAGCTCGGCAACGGTTTTCGATGACGGCTTTTCGCTGACTTCCTTCAAGCCCGTGTGAGCTGAGGCTAGGTCGTTCTGATAAAAATCATGACGCGAATTCGTCCACAGTTGGCGATGACCGGTGCAGCCCATCGCATTGCCCAAGCACAGCAGCAAAACAGTCCCCAGCAAGTAGTACGGAGAACTCACCAGTTCCGCTCTCACCGTCCTGCCTTTGGCCACAAACTGTAATTCGCCAATTTGCCCAGCGGCGAGGTATGATAGCCCTTGCTGATCTCGGCTTGCTCTTTGCGATAGGCACCCGTTCTCGTGTCGACGACTTCCAGAGTCAACAAGTAGTCGCGTTGGGTCGAAGAATTGCGTTGGGTTGTGCCGCTGGTGAGTTTCGCGAACATTAAATAGTCCACTGGTTGGCCATTGCGTTGCAGTACTGAGGTGAACAGCTGCATGTTGCCGGGTACCAACAGAGAATCCGGGCGCATGCGAGTTTCGATCAAGGCCGCATCGACCATTCGTCGACTGACCGCATCGAATTGACCGGAACGATTGATTTGTGTATCGATCATCTCGTAGAGCTGATCTTTAAAGTCCGCCAAGTCTTCGGCACTTTTATTTTCGATCCCGACAAAGCATATTTTGCAAGTGCCAGGCAATTCGTCGTATTCGTTTGGAGAACTGGGCAGTGGCTCGCAGGTCGCCAATAACCGAGCAACCGCTTCATCGACCAAGGGCTTGTAGACTTCGGACCCGGCAGTGTGGCTGCCGACCATGTCTTCTTGATGCGGCTTGAGCAAATGTCCGTACTGGTAGCCGCGACAACCAGATGCCGTGAAAACTAGGACCAAACAACAAAAACTGAACTGAACGAACCGTGGTCGAATCATCCGTGACTCGTATCGAAAAAGTAGACTGCACTTTGCAGTTGGACAAATTGCCCACGTTTGAGCAATTCGCCAACCACTTTTATACCTAAAATCGGCTATCGGCCGCAACAGGAATAGTCGACGGAACTCGCTTCGGGAGAAGTGCCAGCATCTTGGCGACTACTGGCTCAACTGCCAAGAATCGCCAATCGACGCAATCTCGCCAGTTCGCTCAAGACCCCAGGTTTACTTTCGAACTCAGGCCGCGGTTAAGGCTCGCTGCGAACCGTGATGCTGTCGATGACATAGATCGCGGTCGTGCCGCTGACTTCGTTGGCAACCAATAGCAAGGGGCGGCCTTGGGCGTCTGGACTTTGCGAACCCGGAACGAAACACAAACCTTCCGTGTCGTTCCGGTTCGTACGCTACTATTTCGGCGGCCGATTGCTTGTAGATGCCGCTGGTGTAACGTCCCAGTAGGCTCAACCGAATCTCCGAACTCCCATCGCGAACGACCGTCGTTTCATTGACGTCATTCCAACAAACCGCCGCTGAAAAGATCAACCCGGCAACCACGTTAACACAAATCATCACCAACTCCTTAGCCCAACCTTTGACTATCGAAACCTATGCAATTTCTGGTATTGCGGATGGAGATCCTAATGTGATCCGCATGAAGAACCAAGAATCGTTAAGATACATTCATGACTGAACAGAAACAAAACTTCATCAAATATTCATCTAGCAGTCACAAGATCTTCACAATTACTTTTTAAACTGTGCCCCATCAGCTCGGCAGAGTTGACCGTTTCGCTTTCCGAAGGCCGAGTCGTTTGCTCGGGGAAGGCGAATAGGAGTATTCTTTTTGGGAGTATCGAGGATGAATCAACGTAGGATGCGAATGGGCTTCACATTAGTGGAGCTGTTGGTCGTGATTGCGATCATTGGAGTATTGATGGGTCTGCTTTTGCCAGCGGTCCAGATGGCCCGCGAAGCGGCTCGACGGTCGCAGTGCATGAACAACATGCGGCAGTGTGGTTTGGCGATGATGAACTATGAAAGCGCGCGCAAGGCCTTTCCAGAATCCCGCCCACGAGATCGGGCCGGCAATCGCATGAGCTGGGCGATTCTGGTCTTGGATTACGTTGAACAAGGAAATCTGGCAAATCTGTACGACAAGACAATCCGCTGGAATGTTGGCAACAACGCGATCGCCGGACAAAATCAAGTGCCAGTTTTTGTTTGCCCGTCGGCTGGTTCCGGACCCACTCGTCGTCCCGCAGCTGGCACTAGCTCTGACGTTGACGGAAGAATCATGGGCCCCAACGATTACATCGTGATGCATCGCTTGCGTAATCGATTCTTCTATGCCAACGGATTGACCAACCCACTGGGTACCGCTGACCACGACGGCATCTTGGTCCCAAACTCCAAGACTCCGATCGCAAGAATTCTGGATGGGACCACGAACACGATTCTGTTTATGGAAGATGCGGCTCGACCAAACTGGTATGTATTGGGCAGGGACCAAGGCACGATTCTGCCACGACCGGAAGGGTTTGGCTGGTCGGATCCCGATGGTGGCGCTGGCTCGATGGACGGCACGGATCGACTGACGGGCGCTGTGAACGGTAGCAGCGGTACCGGCGTTTGCATCATGAACTGCAATAATGACTCGGAACCATACAGCTTTCACCCCGGTGGCATGACGGCTTGTATGGCGGATGCATCGACGACGTTCTTGTCGAACGAGATCAGCGCTGCGGCATTCGCTGCGTATTTGACCCCTCGCGGTGGCGAAGTCAATCCTGCCGAATAGTTTGGCTTAGTTTTAATTATGCGAGGGCATGTACCCTCGCATAATTTTTATCGACTTTCTCGTTTAGAAATTTATTTGGAGTAGCGAATGTTGATCTTACGGAGTTTGTTCGCCGTTGTTCTTTGCTTGTTGATTGTCGGCTGTGGTGACGGGGCCGCCGGGCCGCCGGAGAAGCCGACTGGCGTAGCGGTCAGCGGTAAAGTCCTGCTCCCCAATGGTTCTCCGTTGTCGGGAGGCGTTTTGAATTTACGGCCTGAAGCAGGACTGCATGGTGCGACTGCCCT
>JAUXWY010000091.1 GCA_030681235.1 Pirellulaceae bacterium
CGAGACCGCAACGGTTCACACTCGCAAGTACGGGCGGTCCGTGCCCATGATGAAAACCGATCGGCCTACTTGCAGACGTGTCTGAAGCAAAGTCGGTTCTACGGCCTTCAAATCCCAGCCCCGCTGTTGTAGCAAGAAACCGAAACAATCCGCCGAGTAAATCGGCGGGATTTTCCTGTACGCTTAGTGATGAATCATCGCCCCACCGACAACAAGGTCGGCGGTGGCGGGATCGAATACCTCCTCAAGGAATGCGGTCGAGGCACAGACCGGGCCGCCACCGAGTTCACCTCGGTGGATGTCCCAGACTCTGGACGTTTACTTTTGCGTTTACCGCCGGTAAACTTATCCTTGCCCAGGCGCTGAACCTTGAATCGGTGCAACGGTCTAGGGACAGGTTGCAACATGGCCCACTTTATCTGATTTTAGGGCAAAACCCGATGAGGAACTCCGCTTAATCGGTTATCGTTTGGTTGTCGTCGTACGAAATACATCTCTTGCGCTCGTAGCTCAGTGGATAGAGCAACGGTTTCCTAAACCGTAGGTCGGAGGTTCAATTCCTCTCGGGCGTACTTGATTTGGATGAGCTGGGAATGTTCGTCGCGGTTTACCGACTCAATCCGCTCTGCGCGTGAATGGCTACCGTTCGAGAGCCCGATTAGCGGCTATGGATCTTGCTAATCTGGGTAAACTTTTTTGATTGCATGGACTTTTCTGATTGCACAGGTTTTTCCGATTTTTCCGCAAGTTCGGATTAGGTAAGGGTCGATGAAGGGGGAATGTAGGATCGTTTGCCCGTCGCTGGGCAAGCCCTTCGCCCCCCCAGGAAGGAACGCGACTCCCATGTCCGCTCGAATTGTTTGTACCATCATGACCTTGATTGGTTTGGCCGTCCAACCGTGGCAGCCACTGGCTGACGCTCAAATGCGGCAACCGCAGCGCCTCGTCCAACGTCCCGCTCAGCCGACCGGGTACGGGTTTTCGCAACCTGGTACTCCGGCACCAATGCCGGTCCGGACGGGTCCCGGTGCCGGGCGTGGCTCGATCCAACCGGTCGGTTATTTTCCGGGCGGATACCTGCGGCAGGACGCTGTCCAAGGCGAACCGATGCAAATTCCGGAAGCGTTGCCCAGACCGCTCGTTTTGGACGATGGTTCAGCGGCCGATTCGGGCTATTACGGTATGGAAGGCTACGAAATAATTGGCCAAGAGATCGGTGACTACGCCGTGGGTGATGCCGGCTTCATGTACGACGACGTTTACGCATACGAGGGATGGGGACGTTGTTTTTCAGGCGGCTGCGGCGGCGATGACTGTGATCAGAACCCCGAGTGTTTTTGGCGAGGGCTTGGTGGGTTGATTTCTAACGGTGATTTCCGCATGGGCGTGCACGGCTTCAAGAACTCGGCCAATCGCGATCAAGATGGTAGTTTTGGGTTTCAAGGTGGCGTCAATCTCGGTTTGCCACTCAAACGATTGACTTGTGGACTATTCTCCGGATCGTTGGGCGTGAACAGTGTCCAATCGAACTTTGCGGGCTCGTCGTTCACCGAAGAAAATCGCAATCAGTTGTTTGTGACGGCGGCGTTGTTTCGACGGGTCGACCAAGGTTTGCAGGGCGGGGTCGCGTACGATTTCCTCAACGAAGATTGGTATACCGGTTTTAGTATCTCGCAACTGCGTAGCGAACTATCGTGGGTGACCGAGCGAGGAAACTCCTTTGGTTTCCGATATACCAAAGCGCAGATGACGGAAACGTCCGTCAGTGTCCTTACGAATGCGTTGGGCGGGCAAACACTGGTGACTGAAAACTGGGTGGCAATGCGACAATACCGGACTTTTTACCGAAAGCTCGTTTGTGACGGCGAGGGCTATGTCGAATTTAGTGCCGGCCATACCGACGAGAAACACACGATCTTAGCACTGGATTTCAACACTCCGTTACGCAACGACGCCTGTCGGTTCTATGGAGGGTTTACTTATCTGTTGCCGCAGGAGACGATCTTAGGTGGCGGCGGTGCGAACGGTCACGAGACTTGGAATGTCGCGATGGGCGTTCAATTCACGCCTTACAAACGACGCGGATACTGCCGCTTCAACGTGCCACTGTTCGACGTTGCCGACAATGGTTCGTTTCAAGTTCGGCGAAATCCATAGCCTTCCGAGGTCGTCAATTGCCACATGATTTAGCCAAAAACGAAGGATTCGCGGAAGCGGAGCCTTCGTTTTTTTCGTTCGAGAGGTCGATCCATCGACGACGCACCAAGATCTACTGCTTGGGCGGATCGGCAGGCGAGGTTATTCCAGTTTCGGTACTCTTGTTTTCCGTTTCTGGTGATTCCGCTGGCGTCGTTGGGTCTGCTTGATCCACCATTTTCTGATACGCATCGGCTTCGGCATTTCGCCCGGCTCCGCGGCACGCAGTCACCAGGTTGCGATGGACCGTGCCGGGGTTTGGGTAATTCCGTTGCAGCGCTGTTTCGAAGTCCGCGATTGCCAGATTGTACTCCTCCATTTTCAAATAAGCGGCACCTCTCGTTTCGTAAAAGTTCGATACATGGGGTGCGTCTTGCAGATTGGCGGCTTGCAGATTGGCGCTAGCTAGGACAACGGCCCGTTCGAAATCCGCTCTGTTCGCATCCGGTTTGTTGATCAAACAGTAGGCAAAATTGTTCTGGGCCGTGACCGAATTGGGATTCGCTTCGATCGCTTTTCTAAAGAAATCCAGCCCTCGTTCGTACTCTTTTTCAACAACGGAACGTTTCCCCAAAATCATATAGATTCCAAAAAGAGCCGGTGCGGTGGCGAGTTCGTTTGCAGCGATTTCTGTGGTGCCGTCGAGCATCGCGGCGGCCGATGGGTCGATGGCCAGCGTCAATGCCCGCAAGACGACCTGAAATCCAGGTCCCATGCCAGCAGCGGCGTTGAGGTAGGTTTTCGCCGTCTCGTTATCACCCTGGAACACCGCCCGCAGACCCAGCACCATGTTCACACCGTAAAACACGGGACTACCGAGCGGCGCTTTGGCCTTGGCTTCGTACAGCCACTGCTCCGTCGCATCCTTTTCAAGAGGAAAGCCCAAGACGACTAACTGCTCGACCGCGCTCCGATTGCCCGGATTGAGGCGTACCGCTTCACTCAATAGGGTCAAGCGTTGGACACGGCTTTCTTTTTCGCCACGCGTTGCGACTAGGGAAACGGAGGTTGCCAAAAGCACCTCCGATTGGAGTTCTTGAAGGAACGACTTGGTGTCAGCTAGCGCGCCCGACTGCAAGCCTTGATTCAAATCGACCATTGCCTCGTCGAACTTTTTTTGCTGTACATACAACGTGATTTTCAATTTCCAGATTTGTAAGTTGTCGGGATCTTTCGCCAATGCTTCGCGAAACAACTTGTGGTTGCGGTCCGCCATGTCGTCGGCGGTTTTAGGCAGTTTCATCGTCGTGGTGAAGAATTGATAATGGGCCGCAGCGTAGCGTGGCTCCCCTGCAGCCAGGAACTCCAAGCTCTTGGCAGCCAATTCGAACATTCGTCTTTGGGCGTAAAGCTGATACAAAAACACATGTGCCTGACGCTTGAGTTCAGGTTGAGCTGACAGAAGTACCTGCTCCAGATGTTGCTCGGCCACGAGATGAGTCTGCAAGGTGAGACGCAGCCGATCGGGCGCTGACAATTTGTCAAATCCACGGGACACGCGAAACTCGTCAGTCAAGTAATACTGGCCCAAGAATAAGTGCGCTAGCGGATTGCCGGCTTCTCCAGGTCGAACCAATTGCGAGAGAATCGCGGCAGCTTCAGGCAATTTCTTCTGGTCGATCAACAGCTCGGCTTTTTTAACCTGATTGTCTTCGCGTTCGGAAGGCACCGATCGAATCAATCGATTCAATAACAGTTCGGCTTGTTCCAAGTATCTTTGGCTAAGTGGTTTATCGTCCGATGAAAGCCGGTTGCCAGCGTCCTGGGCATTGGGTGCCGTGTTTGGATTGGCTTCGGTGTTTCGCTTGCTCGCGGCTTCAAGCTGAGCTTCCCGAGCCGCAATTTTTCGGGCTTCCAGGAACATGTTCTTATAACGATTCATCACCGCCTCTTGATTTAGCGATCCGAAGATCACCATGCCGGTCGTAACCATGGCGAATAGGAACGCGGGCGCTCCAAGAATAAAGGACCGAAAGCTACGACTGGAGGACCAATTCACTAACAAAGTTGTTCCGACGGACCATGTCCAATTGACCGGAGACACCAGTATCCGCCTGAGCATCCCGGCAGTGCCACCCGCACCTTGGATGTCGTCACCCGAGCTAAGTTTTGCTAGCAGCCTTCCAGTTGCTGAGAATGGCCACAAGAGAATTCGCCAAACCAACGGTCGCCGAGGTCCATCAAATCCAAAGTCGTTGCGCATCGAACAGCCTATCACTCACAGGTCAGGAAAAAACGCCCTGGTCAGGCGTCCCGTCGATTATAGTCGCCGCATCCCGATCGCAGCATTCTACCTTCGCGGACTTTCGTCTTTGGCCAAGCAAGAGTCCGGCAACGCACCGTTACAGTTCGACGAATAGGAAAAAGTGTTTCAAGACAGGCATTCTAAGTCATCCGGGGCGGGTGCATGATGCATCCAGACCTTGCAATCGTTTAATTCCGAACGATAGGAATTTCCGGAAAGTTCGTTGTAATTTGAAAAATCGGTAAGATCTACCACCTCATGTTGCCGAACTCTAGAGAGACGACATCCCAGGATTGGGCTGCGACGGCAGGATTCCGGAACTTCGAGACACAGAATATCGATGGATACGGCGATGAAATTCAAGTTCAAGTATCTAGTGGCAGGCACCTTGGCGTGCCTCACGACATTGACACCTGCGATCAATCGCGAGTCGTTAGGCTTTCAATCGGATCAACCCACGTTGGAGTTGTTGCTGCGCCGAAAACCAGCGGGAGCTCCGCTCACGCCGCGTTCCGCGCTATCGGCAACCAACTCGGGGTCACCGATCCAACAAGTGGCCTACGTAACTCAGGAACCGACGGTTCCATTGGCCAATCCGCTGGTGCCTCGATCATCAACATCGTCAAGTCCCCTCCTACCGGATCGGACCGGAACGGCAGCCTCGCCGTTGCCTGCTCCCATTGTCAGTGTACCTGCAAGTCCTGCGATCGTACCCGCCGATAACGGTCGCCGAGTTCCGATCGTAGCGGGCCCAACGGGTTCAAGAACGTTGCCAAACGTTCCAATCATCACCGCACCACTGTCGTCAAATATTACGAGTTCCAAGTTGGAAACGACCGTGGGGAGTGGTTTGAAGCCCACAATCGATGTCCCGGCACCCACATCCCCGCTTCCAGTTTTGGGTTCACTGCCTGCGACCATCGCTCCCCAAGTAAACAACAATGCAGTGCCGATTGTAGCCAAACCGCAAGTCCCGTCGTTGCCTGCGGCCATCGTTTCACCAGGAGTCAATTCACCCATGTTGGCGACTGTACCGTCGCTCAAAACTCCGGCCAAGGGAACCGCGACGTCGCCAACTGCGCCGCCGACTACGGCAGTGCCAGCGCCAATGTCACCAGGAAAAGACGACGAGATTCAAGTCAGTGAGATTTCCCCGGACGACCTGAACCAACTGATGCAATCCTTTGGTGTGAGTCCAAAAGTACCCGCCATCTCGGCCAGCACAACGAAAGATCGTGTCGAGGCGATTGGCTCTGGCGCTATCCTGTCCCAACCGACCATCAAAGCTGAACCGATCGGCACGGCGGGCACGCCAATGCCAACGACGACCATCAGTGCACCACAAATGGTGGAACCGATGTACGAATCGTATGGCTTGAACCTTGGTCACCAGCGTCCGCACTTACCAACACGGTTGCCATACGACGGGTACGGCACCGTTAGCGGTGCGTCGGACTATCTGTTTAGCGAGATGTTGTACATGGCGCGTGATGGGGGGGACTTCACGATGTCCTATGCTCCGCAACAAGAGAGTTATGGCTTCGAACCAGGGATTCGGATGACCTTGGGGCGTCGCTTGGACAGTATCGAAGGTCGCGAACTTGGCTTCACCGTAATGGAGACGATGACGTCCCACACTTCGGCTGTAAGTCCAACAAACACCTTATTCACTTGGTTGCAACCCGGAGCGGGCTTCAATGCAGCGAATTTGAGTTCGTTCAATGACGCGAACTATCATCACTCGTTCAGCAAATCGCACTACTATTCGGCTGACTACAATCGGGTCAATTGGAACTGGGACGTGATGTCCACTTTCATTGGTTTGCGATACACCGGGATGGATGAACTGTATGCGTTGCACTCGGTTGGTGGCAGTGGTGACCTGGGTGCTTATCGATTGCGAGCCCGCAATCACATGGTGGGTCCGCAGGTTGGCGGTACACTGCATTACGACATCGGCCGCAAACTCTCGTTCAGCTTGGCGGCCAAGATCGCAGGTTATGCGAACTTCTACCAAACCGATACGGAGTTTGCCAATAACTCGGTTCGTTTGATGGACGTGAAAGACTCCAGGGCGGATTTGGCTTGGGGTACGGAACTGGCCGGCTTTGCTCACTATAGCTTGACCCCACGGGCTCGGATCAAGGGTGGCTACGAATTGTGGTTCTACGAACGGGTTGCCACCAGTGAAGGCCAGGTGACAGGTTTTGTCTCGCCGTTCAGTGGTTCGGTGGCCAGCAATCAAGACGAAGCGATCTTCTATGGCTTCAGTCTGGGCTTGGAACTTTTCCGCTAAGTTGAACCATCCTGCGAAGCTCACCAATGCCATACGTTTGTCACGACGACGACCGACCTTTCCCCATGACCCGGCGGGTTTCGCTATGTCTGTGGGTTGGACTGGTGACCGTGGTTTCCGGCTGTCAATGCTGGGGGCCCGGGGCGACCTGTTTGCGTCCCGAAGGTCCGATCGTAGGTCGAGCAGAAACGCTGCGTCAACAACATCTGGAACGATCGCATTACTATCGCGAAGTCCCAATGTTCGAGCAGTACTTGGATGGTGGCCCCGACCCTCACCAACAAACACCGTCTCGTTTTCATCCGGTTCCGACTCGAAACGTCTTCCAATCACCAACGAGCGGAATTGCAACGGAGAGCGTGATGGAGCCGCGAGGGCATCAACCGATGTTCGGCCCTGCTCCTGGTCGATCGAACACCGAAGAGTTGCCACCGCCTCAGCGTCGAACGCTTTCACCAGATACTTCGGACGCGAGCCCGGTTCCATCGTCACCGGGAACACAGTCGCTGGACTTGGGCCCCCAAGCGATGTCGGACTTGCTGCATCGCGAAGTGGTTCAATACCCGTACGCGACCGATACCCAACAACGCGTCGCGGACTGGGTGCACGGGAGTCACGGATCTGGGACTAGAGAGTCGCTTCGCTTACATTCGGCGCTAAGGACGCCAGCGAGTGACCTGCGGTACCGCTAGTGGTTGACGAGCCGCGGGGTTTCAAGCTCAACGCGATCCAAACCCCGCAGATGATCAGGAAGGCTGCCGGCAGCGGCGCGTAACTCAATCCAACCAACTGCTGCTGCTCATTCACTTGGGCGTCCAGAACGAAGCTGAGGAATCTCGATGGAGCGATCCACTCGGGATCAAAGAACGCAAACTGTAGCGTCAAGGCATTGTGGGTCGCGTGATAAATGATGCACGGCCACAGGCTACCTGTTCGCAAGGCGATAAATCCGAGGATAATTCCGGTTGCCGAAGCCACAATCGACTGCTGCAACAGCCCATGCATCGCGCCGAACAGTATGGCGGAAATCCATACGGCGTTGTGTGGTTTCAAAGCCTGTTTCAAGCCACTGAGAATGAAACCGCGAAACGCCAGTTCTTCGCACACGGCTGGGGTGACGGCCATCAGCAAGAGGATGGCCCACATTCCTGGCGCTCCATCCAGAATCGTATGGAGCACCTCTTGCATCTGCCCGGTGTCGACCGTCAGCGGATACAAGGTCATGACCCATTGTTGAAATGCGACAATCAACGGGTGAAAGCACACGGCCATTGCCATTGCACCCATCAGCATCGGCAGGGTCGTACCGCGAAGTTGGAGCGATTGAAGGGGCGATCGCGTCGATGTGATGGCCAATAGAATCGCCGGCAAAGCCACTGCTCCACATAGGACGATCAACGTGTGTGCCACAAAGCTTGACCAATCCGCTGGATGTGGAGCCATCGATTGAAGCAGTAACTTCAGACCCGCAATCAGTGCGACCAGCGCCACGACGTGACTGACCGTCGGCCAAGATTGTTTCTGCTGAAAAATGGAAGACAACCACGCAAAGATCGAGAATCGCTCGACCGGTCGGAACAGAACCGTCTCATGTTGGAACTGCACGACAGCCCAATTGATCGCTAAGTAGACGCACCAGCCGTTGGCAATCAAGACGGGCAAAGTGAACTTCGCGGCCGTCCAATACTGGCCTTCGATCAACGACCGCAACCAAAACATCAGTCCGCTGACCGGTAGCAGACTCATGCCCAGATCCATTTGCACTCCTGGGAGCAGCGGTAGCGTCAACAATGGCAAACAGATCATCAAGATCGGCAACAGGTAGTGTTGTCCCTCTTTCGAGCTACGAGCAAAGGCGGCTACCGACATGGAGATGGCTGAAAACAGCGCGCTGATGGGAATTGCACCGACCAACAACCAGCCCAACGCGGACAGAGGTGGCGGGCCAAAATTCGGCAAGGCATGCGAGCCCGCTGCACTCAGCTGCGCACTAACAAACAGTCCCGTACCGATTGTCCCAATCAAGTTGACCATTCCCGACGTGAGACTGAAGGTCATGGTCGTCAAGAGTTTCCCCAACACGATTTGTCGCCGAGTTGACGGGGTGACCAACAGAGCTTCCAATGTCCCGCGTTCCTTTTCGCCCGCGCAGCCATCCACAGCGGCATAGAACGCGCCCGTCAGGGTCCACAGGAAGAGGATAAACGGCAAGATGCGCGACCACAACTGCGATTGGATTTGTTCGCGCGGCGCCAATTCACTAGCCGTGTAATGGAAAGCCTCCTTCACGCTTGGTTCAGCCGCTGCCTGCTTCTTCGCTTGATTGGTCGAATACCAAAGACCCAAAATCGCTTCCACCCGACCGGCCGCGATTCGCGACTGATCACTGGCTGAATTTTGAAACAGCTGCACGCGTAACGGGGTTGGTTTGGGCCTGTCGTCGGCGTCTGTGGGCGAATCGGCACTCGACTGGTCCGCGACCTTTCCGGGAGCAATCCACAGCAAAACGTCGGCCGATTGAGATTGAAGTTCCCGTTGAATCGTTGCCCGCCAAAGAGCCTGTTGCTCACTGGTTTCGGAATCGACAACGGCCAATTGAAGGGCCGCGTCTTCGGCGACGGGATCCGAGAATTCGATATGTTCCAATTGCGATAAATCGTTGGAGTTCCCTATCAGCACGTCGGCGTTCCAGCCTTCTGGGCCAAACAATGGGATTGCCGAGTCCGTATCATTAGCCGTCAAATGTTGGCCACCCACCACGACGACTCGCGTCGGCTTTTCACCCATGAACTGCATCATTTGCAACATGCCGAGCCCCAAGATCGGGTACAACAGCAGCGGCAGGAAGATGACGGTCAGTAAGGTGCGTCGATCGCGCCATTGGTCGATGAGTTCGCGACGAAAGAGATGAAATGCGATCGATTTGGCGATCATACGGCAGCTTCCTCATCATCAGCCGCCAGGATTTGGAAGAACATGTCTTCCAAGTTTTCTTCTTTGTATTCGTCGATTAGTTCAGCTGCGGTTCCCTCGGCGATCAAACGGCCGCGATGCAGCACGACCAAGCGATCACACAGTCGCTCCAATTCGCTCATGATGTGCGTCGAGAAGACAATGCATTTGGATTCTTCTCGCAATACCAGTACCATTTCCATCACGCTGCGAGCGGCCATGATGTCCAACCCCAAAGTCGCTTCATCGAAAATCAGCACGTCGGGATTATGCACCAGTGCTCGGGCGATCGAGACTTTTTGTTTCATTCCGGTCGACATGCGACCGCACAATTGATCCCGGAGACTCAGCATGCGGAAACGGGCGAACAATTCGTCGATTCGATCTTCCAGTTCATCCGCCGGTATATCGTAGAATCGACCGAAGAACCTGACGTATTCCGCGCCCGTCATGCGGTCGTAAACTGCGGTGTTGGCCGATACGAAGCCAATCTGGCGACGGACTGCTTGCGAATCGTCGACGACATGGTGGGAACCAACCCAGGCATCGCCGGTCGTCGGTCGGAGAACCGTACTCAGAATTCTTAGCAGACTGGTTTTGCCAGCCCCGTTGGCTCCGACCAATCCGACGACTTCTCCGCGCCCCATGCAGAACGAGACGTCGCGCAGCGCCCAAAAGACGGATGAAACTCCGTCCGGATACGATTTTCCGATATGGCTGACTTCAATCATGTCGTTTGATGTTTAGGTCGTTCGTGGATTGGACCCGCCAAAGCGCGGATCGAGCGCCCGGATAGAATACCTTTGCTGCACCGTTTGCAGCGGTTTCTCCGCGATGAAACTAAAAAGAATCGGAATAGCTAGTCGACAGATTCGTTACAACCGGCACGGCTTCGTTCTTTGCTTGTCGCCGACTTCAGGAGTTACCGTTGTTCCAATCGCCAAATTTGCGGCGGCCCGCGTTTGGGTTGTGAACGGTTACCTTCAAAACAACTCGTCGAGACCGTTCCGCTGGCAGCCGCCGAACCATTGGTCACTGCCACAAGATGCGGCGGCCCGATACTTGAAGGCGACCGTCCAGATAGGCGGTCACTGCGGCCGGATAGAGTTCACATTCCGCGCGAAACACTCGCTGCTGCAGCATGTTTGCATCGTCGTCCGGCAACACCGGGACAACTTGTTGGGCGACGATTCGACCATGATCGTAATGATTGTCAACAAAGTGAACCGTGCACCCCGAGACCTGGCAGCCATAATCCAAAACACCTTGATGAACTCGACTGCCGTAGAAGCCGTGCCCACAAAAGGCCGGAATCAACGAGGGGTGAATGTTGAGCACTCGAAATTCAAAGTCATCGGGAATGGTCAAGAGTTTCAGAAATCCAGCCAACACGACTAACGAAACATCGGCAGCCCGGCAGATTTCAAAGGCTCGATCCGATGCCGCCGTCAATGAAGCTTCATTCGTGCCGAAGTGAACGACATGCGCCGGTATCTGTGCATCGGACGCGAATTTCAAACCGCCGGCTTGAGGCGAACTAGAGATGACCGCAGTGATTTCGTAGGGCGAGGATTGTTCGCGATCGATGGAATGTTGACGATGACGAATCAAGTTATCAAGCGTGGTCCCACCGCCCGAAATAAAAACCGCTAATTTTCGGTTCCCTTTTTGAGGCTTGGGCAAAGCATCAAACAACATCTTGCTTGACCGACCTTTGTTCTGTCTTCTCAAACGCGCCGGCAAACTCGGTGGCAAACTGTTGGCTGGCCTCCAAAACATGTTGGTAACCTTCGCGGCCCCAAGTCGGCCCCAACAACTCGACCTCAACCCAACCGTCGTAGCCAAATTTGATCAGTTGACGCAGGCGATGGTCCGGCATCAACATTCCTTGTCCCAAAAGGCAATCGTCGCGTCGTTTGGCGGATCGCTGTAGCGATAGCGAGTCCGAAATTTGAACCAAACCCAGTTGCGATATTCGGCCGGGCAACTGCTCCCAAATTTCACTGAGGTAGCTGGCGTGATACGTGTTCAGGACAAACCCAACCGACTCCGGAGAAAAGCGATCGACAATCTCAAAGACCGATTCCCAATCGTGCAGGAAATTCCATTGACGCGAGACGGACTCGAGCATGGGTTGAAGCAAGATCCGGATTCCAAACTCTTGAGCGATCGGCAGAATTCGCTCGATCGCATTCAACACACAACGGCGGGCATTCGAATAGATGTGTCGATTTCGCGACCCCGTGTACAGGATCACGTTGCTTGCCCCAAGTTCGCGGGCGCTATTCAAGGCTTGGATCGAATCCCTAACCGCGTCGTCCCAACGACCCTGGCAACCGGTAAAACCTCCCATGAAACTTAGGCTGGAAGCTTTCAGTTGGCTCTCATCTAAAATCGCGCGAGTCTTCTCTTCGCCACAATCGTCAACTTTGAACCGCCATAGACCAGCGCCCTGAAAGTTGTGTTGATTGTAAAAGAAAGCATCCTCTTCGAGTGTCCACTGTTTCGATGTTACTTGGTTAATCGAAAGTTGGACCATGGTTCGGGCTTTCTATCGGCAAACAGGACAAGTTTTTTGATTAAAATCGCTGATAACTTTGTGATCGAACGTTTGTTACGTCTGACCAAGTCGCGGCAGCGAGTCCAAGTTTATAGTATTCCGCGAGTCTCCGCCAACACCAAACCGACAGTATTTTTTTTCTTGCAACACCACTATTGACATGCGTCGTTTGGCAGTTTAGACGTTCATCGACCTCCGTTGGGGAATGGCCAACCCGTACTGTGGTTTCGCCCCAGCCCGTGGGCCTGGGAATCGCGGCGAAACGGCACTTGTAAGTCGTTTTCCGTATCTGTTCGCAGGCCAATGTGCCGGTTAAACTCAATCCGTAATGAATCGGGCTCATGCGATCGTGCCAATGTGCAGGCTCGATAATACATTGTTTGGAAAGGTAAACTACGATGACCAAATCCAAAACGAACTCTCTTCCGTCGCTAGCGATTTTGAACGAATCGGGTTTTGTACCCGGAACGTGGGATTGGTCGCCGGAATTGAATTTTTCACCGGCGGATCAAGCAAATCCCTTGCCCGGCACGAAATTACCTCGAGTTTCCTCGAGAGTCCTTGAGGGCGGCCTTCGAACGGGCGTGCAGATGGTTCGTCTCCAAACACCAAGAGTCGAGGTCGAAGTGGTCCTGTCGCGTGGTGCGGGAATTGCCCATGTGGCATTCGATGGAGTGTCGGTGGGCTGGCGATCGCCGGTGGCAGGGCCCGTTCATCCAAGTTTCGTTCCACTTTATCGTCCGGATGGGCTGGGGTGGTTGGCCGGGTTTGACGAAGTGCTGGCTCGCTGCGGACTATTGAATGTCGGTGGCCCGCAATTCAACGAACGCGATCAATTGATTCATCCGCTGCATGGGGACATTGCCTATTGGCCGTGCCGACACGCGGAAGTTAGCGTCGACCCAACGCGACGCCAATTGATCTTGACGACATCGGTCGAGGTCGTTCTGTTTCATTTTCATCGCTTGGTCTTGGCCACGCAAACCGCGATATCACTGGATCAGCCTACGCTTGAGGTACACGACACGATTCACAATGCCGGCGGCCGTCCGTGCGGGGTCATGTTGTTGCATCATTGGAATTTTGGACCACCGGTCGCTAGCACCGCCAGCCGTTTAAAAATTCCGGCTCGGGAAGTCTCGCCACGGAACGCTCATGCGGCTCGCGCGATTGGTCATTGGGATTTATTGGATCCCGCGACCCGCGGGGCTGAAGAAACCGTCTATTTCATTTCACCGCTGGGCGATCCAGCAAACGTCGGCACCGCCTTATTGCTCGATAGCGATCGGAAGTTTGGTTTGCAGATGAATTGGGATTTGACCACGATGCCGTACCTGACGATTTGGAAGAATCCCGTTGCGGCGGAAGATGGATACGCGGTTGGGATCGAACCGGGAACGTGCTTTCCGAACGGTCGCCCACACGAAACAACGGCGGGTCGGGTCCACGAATTACATCCGGGACAATCGCTGCCGGTTTCTGTGTCGCTGACGGGGTTGACGGATCTGGCGGCGATCGAAGCCGCAGAACAATCTGTCCGCCAATGTCAGTCGTCGGCGACCGCGATCAATCATGCCGATCCACAGGCCAAGTTTGGGCCGGTCGTTTAGTATGGCTCAATCAAGCGCGTTGCATTCTTGGCGAGTCTTGCTGCTTCCCTATCTGGGGGAATCAGAACTCTACGATAAGATTGATTTGGCAAAACCGATCCCGTCAATTGGCGTTTTCACGATCAGATGCCTGACGTATTTTGTTGTGCAGCGGTTAAATACCACTCTCGATGGCAGTCGAAAGGAAATACGACGGCTTATGTAGTCGTCGTCGATGACACGACGGCTTGGCGAGTCCATTCCCCTCCTAAACTGAGTCAGATTGTCGATGGCCCCGCCTACACAATCGCCATCGTCGAATCAGAAAAACATCGAGTCCACTGGATGTGCCCCAAAACTCCCACTTTGGAGTTGTTCCTTGCAGAAGTAGAATTCGGCCACCCGCATTACCACTGTCTTCAGGTCGCTAACTTTGACGGTTCGTCAAACTTGTTTTCTAAAGACCTAGCCCCGGAACAATTACGCTCCCGATTAACGATTGCCGCGAGAGACCACCAATGAAGATTCGTCAGCCTCGATATTCAATACAATAAGTACTTTTCCCGACGAGTACGAAACTCTGGCAGGCCCTGGTCCGCGAGGATTCGCAATTGGTCTAGATTTGAACCCTGGAGAATCGCATCGGCCACGGCTCGATTGCCCAACAAACGATTGAGTTCTTTGACGTCCCAAGCGTCGGGGTTTAACTTTCGTAGCGCCACGGCGGTCGCCAGGCCAACGTCCACGCTGCGAAATACGGCTCGATCCACAATCATGACGTTGACACCTTCGCAGGATTCGTTCGCATACTTGCTCGAATCGGGCGTAAAACGAATCGGCACAAATTGCACGCCGGATAGCTCCATATTGGATAACTCGCGAGCCAGAACGGGACCGTCGATCCATGGCGCGCCGAGCACTTCGAACGGCGTATCGGTGCCGCGGCCCACCGAGAGGTTGGTCATTTCCCACAAGCCCATCCCAGGATACAGGATCGCTTGGTTCAAACTCCGCATGTTCGGCGACGGATTGACCCAAACCAGTCCCGTGCCGTCCCAGTACTCCGCTCGGTCCCAGTTCTCGCATGGAACGACTTCCAAGTCCAGGTTCAAGTTCAACTCGTGGCGCAGCATCACGGCTAGCTCGCCGACGGTCATCCCGTGACGCAGCGGCAACGAGTGAAACCCAACAAACGACTCGCTGCCGGCGTCCAGCATCGGCCCTTCCACGATCAAGCCACCCAGCGGATTCGGACGGTCCAAGACAACGAATTTTTTCTGATGTTCGGCCGCCGCTCGCATGGCTTCGCCCATCGTCGAAATGTAAGTGTAAAAGCGCGTCCCAATGTCCTGAATATCGAATACCAAGACATCGACTTCGGCCAACATCTCGGCGGTTGGCCGCCGAGTCTTTCCGTACAGGCTAAAGATCTTGACTCCCGTAACTGGATCCACGGAATCATCGATCTTGGCCTGATCCAATTTCGCGGCGATGCCATGTTCAGGACTAAAGATCGCTGTAAGTTTTCCAGCGGGA
This sequence comes from Pirellulaceae bacterium, assembly GCA_030681235.1. Taxonomy (GTDB): domain Bacteria; phylum Planctomycetota; class Planctomycetia; order Pirellulales; family Pirellulaceae; genus M30B19. Next base: position 15,375 of record JAUXWY010000091.1, read on the forward strand.
TGTTCGAACAGCCGTTGACTGGCGGATTGCCCCTGCTGATCAACCCCTGTTGAATTCGTGATCAAGCCAATGCGTTGATTGGCGATCGATCGCAATCCGTCGCGCAGCAGCACTTCCAGACCTGTGACGACCGCCTTTGATCCATCGACTTGCGGCGACTGGTTCTTCGCCAAGTCTGTCGTCTGAGCAGATACAATCACGTTGGCGATTCGGCCCGCCAGTGCATTGACGTTGCCTTTGCCGTTGGGATGGACTCGATTGCTCAAAAAGATAAAGAACAAATCTTGCTGAGGGTCGATCCACAAAACGGTCCCCGTGAATCCGCCGTGACCAAACGCCGATTCGCTCAATAGGTCGCCCTTGTTCGAAGAGAATCCGGTCTGTTTGTCCCAGCCCAATCCTCTCTGTCCACTGGAAACAGGATACGGCCGAGTCATTCGTTGGATCGTCGCCGGTGAAAGTACGCGATTTTGAGTCGCGTCTGGCCCAGTGCCCATTCGCAGCATCATCTGTGCATAACGGGTCAGATCTTGAGCGGTAGAAAACAGCCCCGCGTGTCCGGCGATACCGCCCAATAAAAACGCGCGCGGATCATGCACTTCGCCTTGGATCCATTGCCCAGCCCGTTGTTCCGTCGGAGCCGCTCGGTTGCGGAGTTCTGCGGCGGGCACGAAGCCGGTTTCATTCATCCCGAGTGGCTCAAACAAGTTCTTCTGAGTATGCGCGTGCAAATCGTCGCCCGTGACTCGCCGAACGATTTCTCCCAAGACGATGAAGTTGACGTCCGAGTATTTGAATTCTTGTCCAACGGGGGCCACCAAACTCAATTCACAAATTCGACGCCAAGCTTTCTCGGGGCCTTGTTCGTAGTCGGCCAGAGCGTTGTCGGGTATCAAGCCACTTTGATGAATCAGTAGTTGCTGGATCGTGATCTTCTCTTTGCCATTCACCCCAAACTCGGGCAAGATCTCAGCGGCGTTTTGCCCAAGCCTTAGTTGCCCTCGTTCGCACAGTTGCATGATGCTGGTCGCGGTCGCAACCGGTTTGGTCAAACTTGCTAGATCGAAAACCGTATCGACGGTCATCGGCAATGGTTCGGGTTGAATCTGTCGTTGACCATAGGCTCGCAGAAAAGCAACGCGGTCCCGGCGGCCAAAACATACCACACACCCTGGCATTTTGTTCGCAGCAATCGCTTCAGCGATCATGGCCTCGATCAACTCGAGTCGCTCCGGATCAAAACCTGCATCAAGCAGGGCCGCTTCGGCCGTGGCGATTTCTCCACCGAGCCCAACGAAGCGATCTTGCATTGCATGGACGGCGGGATAGTGTGCAAATAAAAGCAACAGGACCAGCGTAAAAAATCGTTTCCTTGGGTTCATCAGGTCTACTCAAATGCTCTAAAATTGGGAATTGCACCAACGAGTTGATGGAAACGTCACCGTCCTCGATCCAACAGGATAGCTCGTTTTGGCGTTGCTACCAATCTACTCTAAAGACGCGTGCGCTGCGACTTAAATATCAATTCAGGAACAAGAGACGCCCCCAACGTGCTCGTCACGTTGGAGCGGAAGTTTGGCAGCTAGAACGGCACGCCCCGCGCGCGAAGCGGTCGAGAGACAGATCTGTTTAGCAAACCAGCACACGCCGAGACCGCAACGGTTTACCTCCGCAAGCCCGCAGGGCTCGCATGCTCCAACGCCCGGAGGTCTCTTTGCTCTCCGTCGGATTCATTCCGACGAAAGCACGACTGACGGCCACATGCGACCCAATCGCGCGGAGAGAAGCGGTCGAGAGACAGGCTAGCCTAGCCCCGCCGTTGTAGCGAGAACCCGAAAGAATCCGCCGAGTTAAATCGGCGGGATTTCCTATACTCTTAGTGGTGAATCATCGCCCCACCGACAACAAGGTCGGCGGTGGCGGGATCGAATACCTCCGTAAGGAAT
>JAUXWY010000100.1 GCA_030681235.1 Pirellulaceae bacterium
GATTTATAGAATGGCGGGCAATTTTTGGGTCTGTTGGAGAGTGAACCAATAGTTGGTCTTGACTGTCCGATAAAGGGTGCTATTCTTGGGCACTTGCTTCGTCTTATTCCCCTGTAGCTCAGTTGGTAGAGCAGCGGACTGTTAATCCGCGTGTCCCAGGTTCGAGCCCTGGCGGGGGAGCTGATTTTTTGGCCTCGAAACTGGCCAACACACTGGTAAACCGCGAACGCCGAGAGTTTCTGCTCTCGGCGTTTTGCATTAACGCCTGGATTTCCAAGGGTTTGCGACGATTCTTGCACCCCGCCTCGACTCTCTAGTTCGAGGAGCAATTTACGGGGTCCGGAAGCAACCATGGAGGTTGGCCGCGCACCCCGGGAACAACCCTTTCGAACTCTCTGACTCTCTCGTTAACGAGCGTTGTTCCTTAACAACCCGGTTGCTCTCGGACCCCGGGAACAACGGTTGTTTCGCGTAGGCATCGTTGCGAAACGAACTCAACCGAATACGAACCCGCTACCTCGTTTGAAGAATCAGGTGAGCGTGGTCCGTCAACTTGCGATCCAGTCCGGTAGGTTTCAGTAAGCCCAATGGCGAAATCTGACTTCTGGCCTGAGCGGCCCAGACAGGCAGATGCGCGGGAACTCGCGTTGGCGTCTCGACTTGCGGTCTCTACAATGGAGATCGGTGCGATCAGGTCGACGTGCTGGGAGAAACCATGGACGGCAAACGCGATGTTGAACCGACAGAAACTATTGATCTTATTGCTGAAACTAGCTGATCGCCCGGTCTCCCGAACCGAACTGACCAAATGGTGCTTTCTGTTACGGTCCGAGAGCGAGACTTTGGGTGGACCAGCGTTCTACGATTTCGTCCCTTATCTGTATGGGCCTTTCTCCTTCGCCCTGTACCAAGAAGCCGAAAAACTCGTAGCGCAGAACTACCTGCACGATGACGGAGAAAACCACTGGTCACTTAACTCCGAGGTCGCAGCTTCCGCAGGCTCTCCGGGAAGGGACGTTGAACGGGATGCAATGCGATTGGTCTCGCGATTCGGAAAGAAAGACACTACCTCCCTTGTCGACTATGTCTATGAGCGATACCCGGCATTTACCGCCAACAGCAAGCGCCGAAAACTCAGCGTCCGCCCAGAGGCTAAACCTGCAGTCTTCACAGCAGGCTATGAAGGACTGAGCATCGATGGATTCCTCAATCTGTTGATTGTCTCCGGTATAAAGAGACTCATCGATGTTCGCAATAATCCCATCGCCAGAAGATACGGTTTCCACAAATCGACATTGCAGCGACTGACCGATCGGCTCGAAATCGACTATGTCCACTTGCCGGAACTTGGAATCCGAAGTGAAGACCGGCAGAGCCTAGTTGACCAAGACGATTACGACACTCTTTTCGATAGGTATGAGAAAACAATTCTGAAGGATGAGCGCGAGTCCATTCAGCAGGTTGGACGACTCGTGACTGAATTGCCGAGCGTTCTGGTGTGTATGGAATCGGAACCGAAGTGCTGCCACCGTTCAAGACTGGCAGCGGCCGTTTCAAAGGAGATCAAACTCCCGATTAGGCACCTCATGGGAGCGACGTGATGTCGGAGAAGCTCACGGCTAAAGTACTAATCACCGTGATGACATATCCGCATCCTTCACGGGGGTATCAGGAGTTGGTCTGCACTGCGGGTGTGACTGAGTCTGGCGAGTGGATCCGTCTCTACCCGGTTGACTATCGATACCGCGAGCAACACCAGCAGTTCAAGAAGTATCAGTGGATTGAGGTGGTTCTCGGTCCAAACGGCGCTGGCAACGACAATCGCAAAGAAAGCCGGCGTCCAGATCTCGACTCGATCAAATTGCTGGGGGAACCGCTCAATACAAAAAACAAATGGCAAGATCGGCGTGCGATCATTGATCGATTGCCCCATTTCACTCGCAACGAACTCGTCAGCCTGCACGAACAAGACAAAACCTCTTTAGGGATCGTCCGCCCTTCTCGCGTGCTCGATTTGGAAATTCGCCCGGCAAATACAGAGTGGAAGCCAGAGTGGCAATCGCTATTCACTCAGCTCACTCTCTTCGGCCCGTCCCAGAAGCCGTTACGAAAAATTCCATTCACGTTCCATTACGTGTTTGAATGTGAAGACAGCAATGGCAAGTCGCATACTGCCATGTGCGAAGACTGGGAGTTGGGAATGCTTTTCCTAAACGAAGCCCAGCGACTCGGGTCGGAACAGGCCGCTGCACAGAGCGTTCGCGACAAATTTCTCGGCGAACTTTGTCGCGATGACAAGGATACGCGGTTCTTCATGGGAACCCACTTTCCCTACAATACATGGCTCGTGCTCGGAGTGTTCTGGCCCCCAAAAACCACGCAGAGCTCTCTATTCTAGGTTTGATGAGCCTGCAGGTAGATGTTGTCGCGGAATAGAATTCTCCGTCAACTCGAACCTCCGCCCGGTAGGTAAACAATAGAGGCCGCGCTCGGCCAAGTACCTGCCACATCTCTTTGCGGAGTTTTTGCCAATGACCCACTGCGCTGATTCTGCGCGCCGACCCGACGAGCAGCGACTGGTCGACGTCGCATCGATCCTTGCTGCGGGAATTCTGCGGCTCCGGGAACGCCAATCTTTGCCAGCTCCTGCCAACGACGCGAATCCTGCCGATTCCTCTCCCGAACGCCTTGAGCTTTCCGGCGAAACCGTGCTCAGTGTGGTCCACGGCGGTTAACGAACCGTGAGATTTTCCCTGGACAATAAGGAGACACACATGCAAGTGAACGTCGGAAAAGAAATCGCTGCGATGGAGCAGATGGCCGTTGGCCAGTTGCGGGATCGCTACGCGGAGGTGTTCGGCGAAACGACCAACGCCCGCAACAAACAGTGGCTGCTCAAGAAGATCATCTGGCGTCTGCAATCGCAAGCCGAAGGTGATCTTTCGGAGCGGGCTCGCGCTCGAGCCCTCGAGATCGCCAGTGACGCCGATATTCGGCGGCGACCACCGAAGGCTCCGATTCCGAAAACGGCAGCCGTCCAATCGGCACCGATTCCGGTTTCGCAATCCACGGATCGACGTCTGCCAATACCGGGTTGCACGATCACACGGGAGTACAAGGGGCGATTGATCGAGGTCTTGGTTCTCCCTGAAGGATTCGAGTACGCGGGAGAGAAGTTCAAATCGCTCAGCGGCGTAGCCAAACGGATCACGGGCTCGCACTGCAATGGCTATCTCTTCTTTAACCTGAAACGCGGAGGTGACCAATGAGCCGCAAGCCCAAGCCCGCAGAGCCGAAACCGGTCACCGGAGTTCGCTGCGCGATCTACACCCGCAAGTCGACGGAAGAAGGCCTCGAGCAGGAATTCAACTCGCTCGACGCCCAGCGTGAATCGGCCGAGGCCTACATCAAGAGCCAGCAACACGAAGGCTGGACCTGCCTACCAGATCGCTACGACGATGGCGGATTCACAGGCGGCAATATTGATCGTCCAGCGCTTAGACGATTGATGGCCGACATCGACGCAGGACGAGTCGATTGCGTGATCGTATACAAGGTCGATCGCCTCAGCCGCAGCCTGTTGGACTTCGCCCAACTGATGGGCAAGTTCGACAAACACCAGATCGCGTTCGTGTCGGTCACGCAGCAGTTCAACACGGCCAACTCGATGGGCCGCCTGATGCTCAACGTCCTGCTGTCATTCGCCCAGTTCGAGCGCGAGATCATCTCCGAGCGGACCCGCGACAAGATCGCGGCCACGCGTCGCAAAGGGAAATGGTGCGGAGGCTTGCCGCCGCTGGGGTATGACGTGGTCGACACCAAACTCGTCCTCAACCAAATCGAGGCCGAGCAAGTACGAACGATCTTCAAGCTGTACGTGCAGCACGAAGGGCTGGTGGCGGTCGTGCAGGAACTGGATCGCCTGGGTTGGCGATCCAAACAATGGACGACTCGCAAAGGCACCGTGCGTGGCGGACGTACATATGACAAGAACACGCTGTACTGCATGCTGCGGAACGTGATCTTCCTCGGCAAACTGAAGTACAAGACGGAGGTCCATCACGGCGAGCATGAGCCGATCATCAGCCAGGATCTGTGGAATCGGGTTCAGGCCTTGCTGCAGCGCAACGGCAGCAACGGAGGGGCGCTGGTGCGAAACAAGTTCGGCGCGATCCTCAAGGGTCTGCTGTATTGCAAGTCCTGCAATT
>JAUXWY010000103.1 GCA_030681235.1 Pirellulaceae bacterium
CGACGGTCGAGGTCGTGGCTTCCGTGGGAGGCGACGAGCGATGGCCTTGGATCCACACATCTTGGCTCTTTTCGCCGCTGGTCGGAGACTGGTCCAGTAGTTGGGGCTTCCACGCGACCCGAGCCAAGCCGCCTTGCAGCGTGCGATGGCCATTTCCCGAGCCCAAAACAAAGCCACGCAGCGCCAACGGCCAATGCTGAACGTGATCCACGTTCCAGACCGGTGTGGTCGAGCGTTCGATCATTTGTTGGGCCACGAACGCTGCGGGCTGCGCGCGTATCCGATGGACCAAGGTTTGTTTCTCGGCTTGACTCATTTCGGCTGGATACAACGGAGCAACATTGCCCATCCGAAAGGCGGGGAGTATCGTTAGCTCGTGCAAGTGGGCCATGACCCAGTCGAACGAGTCCTCATCGCCGCACCACCATGTTGGCTTGGAGGGTAGCTGGAGTTGCCCGAGTGAAAAGAAGTCCGCGATTCGCGGCAACCACACGGCCAGCAACGGTGACTCGACCAAGCGACTGCCCAATCCATTGACGATGGCAACGTTTCCACTGCGGACGACCTCGAGCAAACCGGCGACGCCTCCCGCGTTGGGGTTTAGTTCGACTGGATCGCAGTTCTCGTCGTTCACACGTCGCCACAAGACGTCCACGGGCAACAATCCGCCCAGAGTCTTCAGCATCAATTGATTGTTACGCACGGCCAAGTCATCGGTCTGCACCAACGTGTAGCCCAAGTAACGCGCCAGATATGCATCTTCGAAGAACGAGCGGCTGCCGGGGCCTTTGGTCCAAACCACAATGTGCGGATTGAGATTGCCCTGTGGAGCTGCCGCGACCAACGTGCGATGGACGGCTTGAAAGAAACTGGCCAAACGCTGGACGCGACACGCTTGGAATGCATCCAAGAATAAGTTGGCGGCGATCAAACGGTTTTCTAGGACATAGCCCAGGCCGAATGGAGCTCGCGTTCGATCGCCGGTCACCCACAGTTTCCCGGTCGCATCACGAGCTAGGTCGGTGGCGTAGAGCGTCAGGTAAGGTCGTCCGGGTCTAGCCAGCCCATGATAAGAGGGTTGATAACCGGGATGAGCGTACAAGAAATACGGCGGCACAATGCCCGACTTGAGCAGTTCTTGCGGCCCGAACAGGTCCTGCAAGATCAGCTCCATCAAGCGAGCCCGTTGTTCAAGACCCGCCCCGATTTCTCGCCATTGCTCGGCGGTGTAAAGAACGGGGATCGCGTCGAAGCTCCACGGTCGTGACGCCCCTTCGGAAAGATCGTACGGGTTGAAAGTGACGCCGTGGTTGGCAATCTGTTCGTCGGCTTGTTGCATCCGGCGTTGCAGTTCCGCCAGACCCAAGTGATTTAGTTCGGTCTGCAGCGGTCGCCAGTTATCGCGGACGTGGCCATCAGCGTCAAGCATCTCGTCGTAAGAGCTAGTCGGCCCCGTGACTTTTTCAAATAGATTCCGTGTTTGCACCGATTCCCTGGCCTAGTCGAATGTGAACGTCCCGTTGTTCGATGACTCGTCGCTGGAGCGCCTTGTGGCCCCGCCGATTGTAATCTTCGCACGAACCATTGAACAAGCCCGTTCGATTGACTTAAGGAATTGTCCCGAAACAAGTTCTATGCACCTTCAATTTAGCGAGCGCTGGTGTACCGGCTTCAGCCGGCTTCAGCCGGCGTGGAGCTGAGAAAACGCTCTTTTCAGCTACGGGCCGGCTGAAGCCGGTACACCTGCGCTCGCTAAACCGACGGTGCTACGGGTGCCGCCTTCGACAAGCGATGTGTTCGCAGTTAGACTGAATTGTGGACCGACTTGGTTCACTTAGAGTTTTCGGATGTCACACGACTTCCGTCCTTCCTTATTCCAGCTAGAAATAGATAACGAGATACCGCATGAGTTCCCCGTCCGCTCGACCTTGGGTCCTTGCCGAGACCCCCTATCAATTCTTGAAAGACAACGCCTACCAATTAGCGGTGTTGCCGATGGGAGCGACCGAACCCCACAACCTGCACTTGCCCTATGGCACCGATTGGTACGAAGGCACTCTGATCGGCGAAACTTTGTGCGAACACGCTTGGGCTCAGGGGGCTCGGCCAGTTCTGTTGCCGACCATGCCCTATGGCACCGAAACCAACTTGAGTCGTTTTCCTTTGGCGATGAACTTGAACCCGTCAACGCTACAGTTGGTGATTGCTGACTTGGTCGAAAGTGTCGAACGAAGCGGGATTCGCAAAATGATTATCTTGAATAGTCACGGCGGCAACGACTTCAAGCCGGTGCTGCGCGAGTTGGCGACACGAACGAACGTGCATCTGTTCCTCTGCTCGTGGTACACATGCTTGAGCGATGTTTACTTCGAGATCTTCACGAACAAGGAAGATCATGCGGGCGAGCTAGAAACCAGTTTCATGTTGCGGTACTTTCCACATCTGGTGGCCAAGCATTCCGACGGAAGTTTGGCGGCCGACAGTGGAGCGACGCGACCGTTTCGCTTTGAAGCCTTGCAAAAGAGTTGGGTTTCGATCACGCGGCCGTGGCATTTGTTGACGCAGAACAGTGGCTCGGGGAACCCGCACGAAGCGTCGCCAGAAAAAGGCCAGCGGCTCATGGAAGTTTTGAAAGCTCGGTTGGTGCCGTTTATTGTGCAGTTGTGCCAAGCGGATATCGATGAGACATTTCCGTTCGAGAATGTCGAACTGAAATGAAAATGCTGTGCAACTTGAAGCGAAAGGATGTCGCCCACCAATTCGACGCGACTCTTGAATCGCTACGCGAGAACGCTGCTGAACCCGGTTACTTGTGTCGCGACTGTTTGCGATTCTCGTGTGAAAAGAAACGTCTGTGTCAGCCAGTGTCGCTGAAGAAGTTAAAAGGTGAACACGAACCGCCGAGCACAGCGATGGAATCGCGATAAACCGCATGGAGTATCGGTGCGAATTGGCCAAGCGTCACCGACCGTCTTCACGACCTATTTGACCACTCGCACCTTTGTTCCGCGCGGCAGCAGGACCATCAGGTCCAACATGTCCTGTTCCGAAAATTGAAGACAACTTCCTTGCGGATTGCCGCCTGGCGAATGCAACACGGCGGTTTGGCCTACGACCAAGCAATATCGACCGAACGGATTGGTCGGCGCCAACGGCTCGTGGCGTCGTTGGTCTTCTTGAGCAGGAATGCCTTGGACAGAGACAAACGCGACGGGCTCGTTCAATGACTCGACTGGAGCTGACTCGCCGGTTCGAAATTGGAAGCGTCCGGCGTACAGGCCACCGGCATACAGCGACAATTGCCCAGACTGCATGTCGGCCTCGGCTTCAAACGGGCCGGGGACAATTTTAAGTTCCACGCCGGGTTGCAGCGGAGTGTCTTCGGCGATCGAGTCAGGATACTGATTGATTCTCGCCAACAACCGCGGCGGCGTTTGATATCGAGCGGCAATGGTGGCCAATGTTTCGCGTGGCTGGACTTGATGCCCAGCGATCAAAGTGTGCTGGGTCGAATAAATCACTTCGCCCGCCAACCGATCCAACCACCCGACCAAATGGTTGCGCTCTTCAACACTCAGCGGTTGCTGATACCAAGCGGATAGGTCGCGCAGCGCCTTGCTCCAGTTGTTGTTTTGAATATCCGTACCGGCTAACTCCATCGCCGCTCTCAGACGCTGCGTTGTCGACATCGGGTCGCCCGCAGTGAGATTGCCAGCCAAAGGTGCCCCGAAGGACGGGTTGGCTGGTTGCGAGCTGATCGGCAGCAGCTCCGGCGAGGTGGGTGTGCCCAGACTTGGCAAACCAGTTGCAGGAGCCGACGCAATTCGATCGTTTGGCGGGTGATGAGCGGCTGGTTGGATCGTCGGTCCGGAACTGCCCAGTCCCATTGGTGCTGGTGCGGATGGCAAAGTTGGATTTGAAGACATGGATGAGCTTGGTGAAAGCGGCAACGACGAATTCTCAGCAAACCCGGCTTGAGCGAAGGGGCGTTCTTCGGGAGCCGATGGAGCCGTATTTCCGAGAGGCTGATTTCCCATCTGCGGATTGCCAAACGCCGGTCGGTTGGGCAGGTCTGGACTTGAATTGAGGGCCACGGGAGCTGGAGTCGTTGATGTGGGGCCGGGCGACGAATTTCCTAATGAAGAACCCCACACGCCGGGCGCAAGATTGTTGCCGTTGGCAACGTTTTGTTGTGGCAGGTTTTGTTGTGGCAGCGAGGGATCATTGGCCGTGATCACCTCGGCCGAATCGGTTTTCTTTTGCCAATTGGGCGGTTCGGAAACAACCATCTGGTAGGCACCATAAAAGATGCCGGCCAAAATAATCATCATGGATGTGTTCTTTAAGGCTTCCATGCCAGAGTCCTCCGTGACTGCATCGCGAATTTGCGGAAACCACCGCGTCTGAGCGGATAATTCGACTTTCGGGTTCCGCAAGTCAAACAAGTTATTGGATTTCTTGAGTTTGAACCAGTTCAATCGTGAAGATAAGAGAAAAAATCCGAGTCACATGCTAGCGTTTTATGTTTCGATCGTCTCAAAGAATTCGAGGCACTACGTGTTCCTCTTGAGCGACGTGCTGCGATGTTCGGTGCAATATTCGACGTCGAGTCACGAATACGAGTTGGACGGTCGCGTTTTGAGATTTCGTCGCGGTCGTCAAACGATGACTCCATTGGGTGCAGTGTTCGACGTTCGTCGATCAATTCGAACTTTGCCGCAATGGAAGTTTTCATCGTTTTGCAGCCTAACGGAGTCGGTTTAGCGAGCGCTGGTGTACCGGCTTTAGCCGGCGGGGTTGCTGAAAAAACTCTTTTCACACTTCCCGCCGGCTAAAGCCGGTACACCAGCGCGTGCTAAATC
>JAUXWY010000232.1 GCA_030681235.1 Pirellulaceae bacterium
ACCCGGAGGCAACGGCCCAAGCAACGGGATGTATGCCCTGCAGAAAGCACTGAAGCAGCGCATCGCCGACGGACTCGATTGGCTCTCCATCAAGTCATTGCCCGTCAGCAAAGGCGCGCTGCCCTGGTTCTGGCACTGGGACGACCGCCGCTACGCGATGTGGTGGGACGCGGAAGGGCAACCGTTCGTGCAGGGGCCGAATCTGCTGTTCACGAACTCTGGCTCGCCCCGCATCGATCGTGAAGAGTGTGCTCTACTCGATGCCGCCAATTGCCGGGCGATGTTCTGCCACAGCGAGTGGTATCGCGACCTGATCGCCAAGCACCGAGGTCCAGCCAACCAATCGCCGATCGTGCGCTGGCCGTACCCCATCGATCCGTGGCCCGGCGAACCACTGCCGGACGAATACGACCTGCTGATCTACGCCAAGAACGGACATCGGCCCCAACTGCTAGAGCACCTGGCTGAACTCTTCCCTCGGCACATTCAGGTTCACTACGGTCGCTACCGCCGTGAAGAGTTATTCGAGGAAGCCCGTCGGTCGCGAGCCTGTGCCTACCTGGCCGACGACGATCACGGCCCGCTCGCGCTCCAGGAGATTCTCCTCGCTGGTTGTCCGACGGTTGGCGTCAGGACTGGGGCCTCGTTCGTCCGCGACGGCGTGACTGGCTTCTTTGTCGATCGGCTGCCTCCCGGTCGCCAGTGCGTCGAAAACGACGCCGACCAAATTGCCCTGGCGGTCTACCTTGACGCCGTGGCCAGAGCCCAGAATCTGGACCGCAACGCCGTCCGGGCTGCAGCTGTGAAGGAGTTCAGCTCGGATGCGATCGTCGAAAGTGTGGTCGCTGCCTTGGACCAGTTGCGGGCAGTAATTCGCTGACTAAGCCGGTCAGAAAGCCGCCAATTATCCTGCGAATTCTCGAGCCGTGGGACCAACGGTGTCACAGCTGTAGTCGATGCTCGCCCAATACGCCCATCTCCCGCTGAGTAAGTCTGGGCGAAACGGGCACTTTTTTCTCCCGCAATCGAGCGGCCGAGGCTAGCACTGCGTTGCTATCATTCTTCTGTAGACTTTGTTAGACTTAGTCCGTCGAGCATCAGGCGTTCGGATGAGGGCTGGCAAATGGCCAAAGCAAAAGTCAGTGAATACGTAAAGGTTGCCGAGGCCGCCGAGATTCTGGGGGTGTCGCAGGGCACCGTCAGGACGTGGGCGGAGGCGGGGAAGATCCCTATGCACAAAAACCCGGCGAACGGTTACCGGCTGTTCCGCAGGAACGACCTAGAAACGTTCCTTCAAGCGATAGCACAACCGGTCAACAGAGTGCGAAAGGCGAAGTAGTTTGCTTTTCCTATCGGCAAGCACACCTAATAGAGACAGAGATAATAGATGTTAGGACTGCAACTGAGAGATGAGTTCAAAGGACGCCGCCTCAAAGGTACGGCGATTGAACTCACAAACAACAACAACACGGGCGCGACGCAAATTCCGGCGGCGGATTTCCTTCGCATTACCTATCCGTCCACCGACCTGCTCAAGACGCTCGAAGCGGCTGGGCCGAACCAAGGCCGCCCTGTCACGCTCAAAGGCGAACGCGGCCAAGGTAAGTCGCACCTCATGGGAGCGTTATTTCATGCGTTACACGATGCGCCTGCCACGCAGCAATGGCTAGACCATTGGGCTGGCCTGCTTCCCAACGCGAAGATCGGCAGCATCAAGTTGCGCAAAGGGATGCACGTCATCAGCGAAAGCCTGCATCGGCAACGCTACAAGCATCTGTGGGATTTGCTCTTCGAGAATCATCCTCACGGTGGATACTGCCGAGGCAAATGGGAGGGACTCGGCGCGAACAAGACAGACGTTCCAAGCGATGAAATCTTGTTGGAGATGTTCCAGCACACACCAACGGCTCTGATACTGGACGAATTCCAGACGTGGTTCGATGGTCTGACGAATACGAAACAGTACCCGTTTCGCACGTGGGCATTCAACTTCGTGCAACTGCTGTCGGAGATCGCCAAAGAGCATCCCGACCAACTTGTCCTCGTCGTTTCTGTTCGCAACGGCAACACCGATGCATTCCAGCAGATCCAACGTGTGAACCCCGTCATCGTTGACTTTAAGGGACCAAGCGCTAAACACGACAGGCTCCGCTTGCTACTCCATCGCCTGTTCGATAATCGGCTGCAGGTCGGCAAGGATCAAGTAGCAAAGCTGATCGAAACTCACATTACTGAGTACTTCCGCCTCAAGGATTCGCCGCCTGCGGAACACGAACGGCTGCGCGGCGATTTTCACGAGGCATGGCCGTTTGCACCACACCTGGTTCAGTTGCTTGAAGATCAGGTGTTGATGGCCACGCATGCCCAAGAAACTCGTGACCTGATTCGAGTGCTCGCCGACCTGTTCAAACGCTGTGGGGACACATCGGCCATCATCACGGCTGCGGACTTTCGTCTCGACGACGACGAAAGTGGTATCGCCGCATTGCTTGACTCAGTTGCCAATCAGCACCACGCCAAGCTACGCGAAAAGGCAATGCGAAACCTCGAGGCGGTGCGCGATGCCGTCGCCAGCTCTGGCCAGAAGTTGCCTCATCTGGAAGGCGTCATTGGCGCACTGTGGCTCCGATCGCTGGCCGAGGTCAACCAGGCCGGCGCGGATCGCGTCACCCTGCACATCGACGTGACTCGCGACAAAAAGGTCGATGACACGCCCTTCGAGGTCGAGCTGAACACCATCGTCGAGAACAGTTTTAATATTCACGAGGATGGCAACCGCTACATCTTCAAAGAGGAAGAAAACCCGCAGGCAAAACTCATCGCTAGCGCTCGCAATGATAAATTATTCGTGGAAGGCGAGGACATTAACCATCTGGCTCGCGAGGTGCGTTATGTGCTTGCTGGAAATACCGAAGTCGCGTCGCGGTTCCGCGTGATCGTGCTGCCGCAATACTGGCGCAAGGAACCATGGGAAAAGGTCGATGAGCCTGACCAGCCTGGCAATTGGGATGACCGGATTCCCATGCTGGTGCTGCCCGAAAGCCCTGCCAAAATCGCGTCGCAACTGGGCCAATGGCTGCGCGACAATCTACAAAACAACCGCAACGCTGTCCGCTTTCTCGTTCCGCAGGACGGAAGTACCAATCTCTTTTCTGATCGCGACTTGGTTGTGCTATCTCGGTGCGTGTATCTCGCCGAGCAATGGAAGACGCAGAATCCAGAGTACGCCCGATTGCAGGGCAAGTACCAGAAGGAGTTGCGGGAAATCCTCAAGTCACGCTTCGATCGGTTCGCCATTATCTCGAATTGGAATTTTCAGGAGCCACATAACTGCCAGTTCTATATCGAAAGCCACAAGGCCGAGGGAACGAAGATTCCCGAAGCCGTCGACAAGCAAATCACCGAGAACTTGTTTATCCCGGAAGATTTTCAGGACTTCATCCTGGCGGCCGCACCGAACAACGAATCGGTTGGCAAGCTATTGAAAGAGCTGAAGGAGCCGCGTCCGGGGGGCAAAGAGTGTATTCCCTGGCTCGGTGAAACGCTGGTCAAGGAACGCATCATTCGCCTCTGTGCCAAGGGCCTCATTGCCATCAATCTGCGCGGCATGGAGCATCTCCAGCGTAATGACGACGAGTCGGAGGATATTGCCTGGAAGCGGATGCGCGGAAAACTCGGGACCGGCAAGCATCTCGACGAAACGCACATTTTATTGCCGCAGAATGTACCGGCAACTGGCGGCGTCACCGTTCCGGGCACAGGCGGCGCGGGTGGACTGTTTCCTGCTCCTGGCGGAACGACGGTTGTGCCGCCCATCGGTCCGGGTACGCTTCCGGGAGCCACCGGCATCGTTTCCGATCCAGGAGCCGGAACCGGTAATGGTCCAACGACTCCCGGTAACATTTTTGGCGGCGGCGCTGGCTTCGTTCCAGTCGCCATCCCGGCAACCTCTGCCCTCAATCTCTTGGGCAGGATCGAGTCACAGGGAATCAAACCGGGAACACAGATCAAATCATTGAGCGTCAAGGTCGACAAACTCACTGGCGCACAGCTTCAGGAGTTGCTCAAGAAACTTCCCGATGGGCTGACCTACCAGCTCGACTTGCAGAAGGAGCAGCCCCAATGACGCTCACATACGCACTGGTAGAAACCATTCAAAACGAATCTCCGGCCGACGTTTGGGCTTCGATCTTCAAACGAGCGTGGGAGATCTGCTCGCAGCCGATCGAAGACGGCAAGGCTGACGGTGAAGTCGCCCGCCGCGATCGCGCACTAGGCGAACTAGATCATTACATCGCCACCGCTGGCTGGGACCTTTGGCAAGATTACGAGTCGTCAGTGCCGCTCACCTCCGACATGCTTGTCAAATGGTGGGCAGGTCACGGTGCTTCGGGTTCCGGGAGCGGCCGCGCCGTGTTGATCCTCGATGGTCTATCACTTCGGGAAGCACCCTGGCTCTTGGCCGGAGCAGAGAAACATGGATTTACGATCCACGGTGCGAGGCCAACCGGCGCGGAGTTGCCTGCGGATACAACGCCGTTTGCCAAATCGCTCGGATTCGCACAGCGGTCGGCCCTGGGGAACAACGGGGCCGGCGGATCGCACAAGCTGACCGGTGCTCGGACAGACTGCACTGATATCGCGTGGGAAGACTGCGCGGCGCTCGTTGGATCGGAACCAGCGTGGGTCTTCTGGCATCATTGGCCTGACTGCCAGTTACATGCGCACGACGATCCGGGCAAAGGCCTCTCGTCGCTCACTGAGGAAGTGGTAGAGCATCTCACGGGCGACGCCTTCTGGAAACTCGCGTCGCGGCTTGCCGAAGGCCGCCGCCTGGTGATTACGTCCGACCACGGTTACGCCGCCAGCGGCTTGTTTCCCGATTCAGATAAGGATCAGACCGAGTATCTCAAAAGCGTCTACAAGAGCGGACGTTGGGATTCCGGCACTCAGCAAGCAGGTTCATGGGCTCCTCCCATCGATCTGCGGCTTACGACACGGCAGGGAACGAACCTGTTTGTCAATGGCCGCCGCAAATGGAAGAGCGCCGGTGGCTATCCAACGCTCACACACGGCGGTTTGACTGTCCTCGAAGTCGCCGTCCCGTTCATTGAAATCAGCAAATAAGCCAGCGAATACATCAGACGATTGGAATCCGACGAATGGCAAAGGCCACTACAAAAGCACAACCCTGGAAAGACGAAGGCCTCAACAAGGCGGAATGGGTCGCGCGCGAGGTTGCCAAGGCGGTCAATGCCGGCAAAGCTTGGGACTTGGAGACCGTTGATTTCTCCGACCCCAATCGCCCGCTGACTTGTCTTGAGGTCGACTTTCCGATCATCCCGATCAACCAGATCGCGACCATCGAAGGGAACGCGGGCAAACCGATTTATCAGATGTCTAAATGGTGGGCACGCCGCAGGAGCAGTGTTTTTCGCTCGATGTTACTTGCCGCTGCGATTAAGGCTCCGGACGATCCGTCCGAAGCAGCCAAACTGGTGTGGAACGTCTACTATGGCAACCATCAGAAGAAGGGGACGTTTAAACACTTGAAGGTCGCTGACATCTTCATGGGAGGCGGCACGACCGTGGTCGAGGGCTCACGGCTGGGCATGCAGATGTATGGCAACGACCTGAACCCAGTCGCCTGGTTCGTTGTGAAGAATGAGTTGGCCCAAGTGGACAAGGTAGAGGTCGGAGCGTTGCTGGCGGAGATCGAAGCCGAGGTCAAGCCGCAGATCATGCCCTTCTACGCCTGCGCCTGCCCTCGCGGACACAACGGGAAATGGACGCAGATAAGTACGAATCTTGAAATGGGCGATGACTTCGACCCGCTCTCGCTAACGCTCGAAGAGCGCAAGGACTACTGTTACGAAGGCCCGGAGGTCATCTATACCTTTTGGGCTAAGCACGGCCCGTGCCAGGTGACCGACTGTGGTCACCGCACGCCAATCATGTCCAGTCCCGTCATGGCTGTGAAGTCCATTTCGATCAAAGCTTGGAAGCGGAAGTGCAAGCATTGCAGCGAGCATTACGACATCGAAGAACGCGATGCCCGTATGGCCCCGGGCGTGGAACTGGTGGTCGCTGATACGGAGTATCCGTTTGCAATCGCCAATCTGAACATGGTTGGTAGTCCCGAGTCAGCGATTTGCCCACATTGCGGCAAGCAAGACACCTTCGGCAAACTCGCCAATCCCGGCAAGAAGGCGATCGAACTATCGTTGCTCGTTCATCCAGATTGGATCAAAGGAGAATCATCCAAGGATGGTCACAATCGTCCCTATGGCGGTAGTGCCACTGATCCAGTGGAAGCTACAGTGCGATGGAACCAGGCACGCGCAGCAACATGCAAATTAGTGGAAGTTCGCGGCAAACTGCCAACTGAAATAGAGACTATGGATGGGACAGTCATAAAGTCCGGACAAGAAGGCGGAACGGTGCCTAAGCCGGCCCATTTCGCTTGCGGCAGCTGCGGTTCAACAGAAGCCAATCACAAAGCTCTCCGAGGCTCTCGAAAGACGGGTCCTATTGCAATGTATGCAATCCAAGGATTCTGCCCAACGTGCAAGGACATGGGTGAAGTCTATAACGGTCGCTTCTTCGCGGCTGTGACAAACACGCGACCATACGACGCCGCAATCGAGGAGTGGGACAATCGTAAGCAAACTGATCTTGGGGGCTACTGGCCTGAGAGCGAGGTGCCATACGGCAAAGCAACCGACATAGAACGGGAACTCCAAAAGATCCACGGTTTTACGCATTGGTGGAAGATGTTTAACCCCCGCCAACTGCTAGTCCACGCATCGCTGCTTCGTCAAATCGCAAGATGTACAAATCCAACCATTTCTGAGTTTGTGCTTGGAGGTTTTCAGCAGTATCTGCGGAATCAATGCCTATTCACAATCTGGAATACAAACGCTGACAAGCTGGAGCCATTGTTCGCCAACAATAACTATGCCCCTAAGGCGACCACAGTAGAGAATTGTGTCTTCGCCGACCTCGGACGTGGCAACTGGCAGTCTCAATTGGGCAACATGTTTAGTGCGCTCGATTGGATTAACAATCCTTACGAGCTCGTCCAAAACGAGAGTGTGATTTCCGCCAACCCACACTTGGCAGGTGCGCTTTCAGGAAGCAGCGAGAAGGCCAATTGTGGCGACCCGCTTATACATAATGAGGTTCTTGCCTGCCTGTCTTCATCAGAGCGGCTTACATGCGGAACTTCTACTGAGCTTGAGACCATCAAGGATGGTACCTATGACGCAGTTATTACCGACCCACCGTTCGGTGGAATCCTCCAATACGCCGAATTGGCCGACTTCTTTTACGTATGGCTTCGACTCGTGCTAAAGGACAGATACCCGAAGCATTTTGCGGCTGAGTACACGCCTAAGACAATGGAGGCTGTCGCCAATCGCGCACGGCACCCAGGACAAGAGGCAGAATCGAAAAAACCCAATGAAGACGTCTTTTATCAGCGTCTATTAACTGAGTGTTGGCGTGAAGCAAATCGAATTCTGAAACCAGGTGGGGTTTTAGCATTCACGTTTCATCACAGCGAAGATCAAGCATGGGTTTCGGTGCTGGAGTCGCTCTTTGACGCCGGCTTCAACCTTCATGCTACATTTCCAATTCGAGGTGACGAGACCAAGGGTGATGGACAGTTCGGTTCTCGGACAATCGAGTACGACATTATCCATGTCTGCCGTAAGCGTCACGACGATCCGAAGCCGATTTCCTGGCCAAAAATGCGGCGCCAAGTGCTTAAGGACGTCCGCGAATTGCAGGAGTTGCTTGAGCATCATCAGGAGGAGGGCTTGCCCGAGGCGGACCTGCAGGTGATACGTCGCGGCAAGGCGCTCGAGTACTTTTCGCGACACTATGGCAAAGTCTACAAAGACCAAGAAACGCCAATGTCGGTGCTCGAAGCACTGCTGGGCATCAACCAGCTCCTCGACGAAGAAGCGGGTGGTATCAAGGAGCCGCCACCTCACAACGCCGAACCTTTCACCCGGATGCTGTTACGACTATTCGACGGTAAGGCAGAACTCGCGCGCGATCAAATCCAGAAGTTTCTTCGCGGCACGGGGAGCGCACCATCCGATTTCGTCGACCGTGGCTGGGTCACGGAAAGAAAGAAGGTCTTTCATTTGGTGCCACCTTTGGAAGTCGCTGAATCGTGGGTCGGTAAGCAGCGTAAGGGGATGACCAGCGACTACGACCAGGCCATGTTTTTCATTGGAGCCTGTTTCGAGAACAGCGGGATCAACGCCAGCGAGACGCTCAACAACCCGAACTTCCTGCCCCATCCGGCTTTGGGCGGTCTGCTCACTTGGTTCAAGACGCATGGAGCAGATTCACCGACTCGTAACGCCGCATCGACCGCCTCACAACTCTATCGAAGCTGGGAAGCCAAGAACCAGCCCAAGGCGGCACAGCTCTCGTTATTCGACATGCTTGGGGAGGACGATTAATGGTGCGAGTCCGCTTTAACCAAGGCTGGCCCCGGCGTGGCTTTGCTCTCCTATGGGAAGTGAAATCGCTCGTCGAGCTGGCCGATCCCGCCAACGTTGTCTCGCTACGGCAGTTTTTCGCATTGGCCAAGAATTGGCCTGAGGACCTGCCCGCTGCCAACGGTGATGCGCTGATCGTTTCGGGGCTGGAAGGCTGCCTCGACGTGCTTGACGCCACTGACGCCCAGCGATGGATCGAAACGGATCTTAAGGAAGCGATTCTCTCATTCCAGGATCATTACGAAGGACAAGCCGGGTTGATAATGTGGCTTCCTTCTGGCCGGCACCGCATTTCGATGAAAGGTGCCACGGAGCAGTATTACTGGAAGCATCGAGGTTCCAGTGCTGATGGCTTGCCGATTGGTCGGCTGCTGTTCTCCGGAGCGGAGAACGAGGTTTCACGGTTGCTGGATTCGGAAGACGGAAAAGCTGACTACGACGGCAAGCATTGGATTGGCCTGCATCACCAAAGGATTAGCTGATGCAGCCCCCCGCTGAAAACACTGCGACATTCCAACCAGGACAAAGGGTAGTTCATCCGGATTTCGGTGAAGGCGTCGTCGTCGGAACATCGCCAGGCGGTTATCTGCGAGCGTTCTTCGCGACAGGTGAACGCCAGATTCACGCTGACGCGGTTCGTATCGCCCACAGCCGGACCGAGCAGATTCTTGCGAACGTGAGCGAGGGTGCGGATCGTTTGCTTACTGCGTGGTTACATGTCGAGGCACACGCTCTGCCGTTGATGGAGAATTCCGCCGCGCTGACTGCGGCACGAATTGATCTTTTGCCTCATCAGGTTGTCTTAACGCATCGGGTTGCGACGTCGTCTCCTCGGCGCTTCTTGGTGGCAGACGAAGTGGGCTTGGGTAAGACAATTGAAACGGCACTTGTCCTGCGGGAGCTGGCCAGCCGTGGCGAGCTTACGCGAGCGCTCATGGTGGTACCTGCTGGGCTGGTCAATAACTGGCATCGTGAGCTAAACGAAGTATTCAATCTGAATTTTGAAGTCTTCGGCTCGGAAGGGGACGTCACCGACCGCAAATCCAATGCGTTCGCCAAACATGATCGACTGATTGCCAGTGTTGACACCCTAAAACGACCAGCACGGATTCGTCGATTGCTAGAGGCTCCAAAGTGGGATCTAGTGGTTTTCGACGAGGCGCATCATTTGTCGGCCTACTCGGACCGAAAGACGGCCAACTACAAGCTTGCGGAAGCTTTGCGAGACCACGCGCGCGATTTTCTGCTGTTGTCTGCAACGCCCCATCAAGGAGACCATTTTCGTTTTTGGATGTTGATTCAGCTTCTGAATCCAACGCTGTTCGGTAGCCCCAACGAAATGATTGAACAGCGGCATCGGTTGAACGCCGTTGTCTTCCGTAGAACCAAAGCCGATGCCTGCACTCCGGATGGTTCGCCGTTGTTTGCACGCCGATGGGTCCATACCGAGTCGTTCACGATGTCGGAAGCGGAAACCGGCTTCTATGGCAAGCTGCGCGAGTACCTGCGCGACGGATTTGATTTGGCCAAGAAGCAGGGAAACCAAGGCCGCGCACTTGGATTCGTGATGACGATCTTTCAGAAGATTGCCGCGTCGAGTTTTGCAGCGGTCCGCAGCACACTCAGGCGGCGTCAACTGATGCTGACGATCCACGAGGCCATCTTGCGAGATCAGGCAATGGACATCGACGGCCATTTGGAGCTGCTCAATCAAGCTCGCAAGATCATTCATTCAGAGAACAACATTCCCGACGATGCAATTGGACGTGGCGAGGTCGATCGTATCCTGGCGGATCTGAAATATCGCCTGATCAAGAAACTGGACGAAGACGTATTGGCCACTGCTGCGTCTTCGCAGTCGTCGGAAGAGGTTACAGCAGCAGGGGAAGAACTCGCTGCCACCGCCGTGGCAATCTCGCTGCCTGAGGAACGCATGCGGATTGCAGAGGTTCTTGTTTCCTTTCCCGCTCAGCAAGAAACGAAAATTGAGAAGCTGTTGCGAGGCTTGGGAGCACTTTGGAACCAGAATCCGAACGAAAAGGTGGTGATTTTTGCGACTTACTTGGCGACGGTGGATCTGCTTGCACGTGAGATCGACGCCGCCTATCCAGGACAAGGCGTCGTGGTGCTTCGTGGCGGCGATCACGGCATGAAGCTGGCAGCCGAGAAGAAGTTTCGGAAATCCGACGGACCACGGGTGCTAATCTGCACGGCGGCCGGGCGCGAGGGTATCAACCTCCAATTTGCACGGGTACTTTTCAATTTTGATCTGCCGTGGAATCCAATGGACATGGAGCAGCGAATCGGTCGCATCCACCGTTACGGACAGAAGGACACTGCGCAGGTCTACAACCTGGTCCTTTCCGACACGATCGAAGGTTCCATCTTTTTGCTCCTTACGGAAAAGCTGGAGGAGATTGCCAAGGCTCTCGGAAAGGTGGACGAGCACGGCAATGTCACCGAAGACCTGCGTTCGCAAATACTTGGGCAGTTATCCGATCGTTTGAGCTACGACCAGCTTTACCGAAACGCGCTTTCAGACCCCGAGCTTCGCCGAACTCGTCAGGAACTAGAAGCCGCGATGTCGAACGCCAATGAAGCTCGCAAGGTTGTGTACGAGCTATTTCAGGATCTCGATCGTTTCAGCTTGGATGACTATCAGCCGCTGGCTGATATCAATACGAGCAAGAAACGCATTCTGGATTTCGTGAAATCCGCCGTCGAACTCGACGGCGGGACATTTGACCCAATCGACGACGATCGGATCCGAATCATCGCCGATCGATATCTGATGACTTGCACGATCGATCGAGATTTGGCTCAAGCCGACGATAACCTGGAATTGCTCGGTTTGGATCATCCGCTGCTGGTTGACCTAATGAACCGTTGGCGCGCTGTCAGCCCCTCGGAAATCGGGGCAACAGCAAACCTTGGACTACCTCAACCGTCAGTGCTCACGCTATGGCTTATTCAGGGATATGACCGGGGCGCTGATTCGATGGCGGATCTGGTTCCGATTGCCGTTGACGCGAAAGGCAATCGTGCCCCCAGCATAGAAAAACGGATGACCGAGAGCTTTCATGCTCGTTCCGGCGCGACTCATCTGACCTATGCAGAACGCGTCAAGCTATTGGAAGTAGCCATCGAGCCCGCGTTACAGCGAGAGTTGCAACATCGGGGCATTGCTTCGGTTGAAAGAAGTTACGCATCAAAGCTGTTGGCATGGATCGAAATAGATTAGTAGCGTCCATTCCATCATGACAATAACACTGGCTGGCCTTAGGAACGAGTCATGATTCAATTTCGTTGCCGCACGCATCGTGACCCGATTCAGAAGCTATGGCAAGTTGCTCGATCGGACGATGGCGGTCTTGCCGGACGTCCATTGGAAGGTGTACTAAAGGCTGGATTGCGTCCCGGCGGATGGGTACCTGAAGGGCGAGGGCTAGAGCCAGGTCTGTATTGTCAGGCGTGCCTTCAAGAAGGTGTCAACGATGCTTTGCCAGACTACGACGAGGTCGATTTGGCAGAGGCCGGGCTTGCCGAAACGCCGCACATTGGCTTGACCGCCAGCGACTTTGATCTGGACAGCGTATGGTCGAGCATTCGCGAGCACTTTTCGGGCATGGTCGTTGCCGAAGATGATCGCCACAGCAGCCCGGCCAGAACGGATGCAGGGTTTCGAAGTGACGAACGGCTTTATCCAGCCCTTCGCGACACCATCTTGAGGCTGCTAAGCGGCGGGGATTTGTATACACACCAAGCCACTGCCATAGATTCGGCGTTGAGCGGGCACGATGTCGTGATTGAGACGGCTACCGCGAGTGGCAAGAGCTTTTGCTATTGGATACCCGTCGCCAATGCACTGCTCCAGCAGCCTAAGGCTACGGCGCTTTATATTTCTCCGTTAAACGCGCTCGCAGAGGACCAGCTTCAGGCAATCGATCGAATCGGAAAATCACCGATCATGCACTTTCGTCCTGGTACATTTCCCCAATATGTGAGAAGCGTGAAAGTGGGCGAGCGTTCCTTCACTGTCGCGCGATACGAGGGCAGCATCAAGGATCAGGAGATCCGACGAGGGATACGGAAAGCCGAACCAAACGTGATCATCACCAACCCTGACATGTTGCACTACGGAATTCTGCCCCATCATAAAAAGGGTTGGCCTCGATTCTTCGCCAATCTGAAATTCATCGTGCTTGACGAAATGCATGTTTACCGCGGCATGTTTGGAGCGAACTGCGCCAACATTCTGCGGCGAGTTCTTCGGCTAGCCAAGCATTATGGTGCGACGCCCCAGGTTGTTGGCTGCTCGGCGAGTATCGGAAATCCACGGGAACTTTTTTCGGCTTTGACTGGTCGGAAAGACGCTGTGCTAGTCTCTGCAGGAGAAAATGGCGCTCCCATTCGGCGACAAAAGCGAGTTGTGCTTGACTTGGCACGTTCGGCTGACGCAATGTCGACGGTAGTAAAAGATCTGCTACTGGAATCAATCGGCAGGAATCGCGCGCGAACGATCGCCTTTTTGAGGTCCATTTCCGAGGTAGACCAGGTCTATCGTTATGTCGCAGGTGAACTCGGTCGAGCGTACAAAGGAATCAGCAAAACGACGGTGCGCGAATACAAGCGAGAGATACCCGTCGATCAGAAGACTCAGGTGACGGCTGATTTGAAGAACGGAGCAACGCTGGGCGTCGTGTCCACGACGGCGCTTCAACTGGGAATCGATATTGGTGATTTGTCGATTGCTGTCGTTGCAAAATTTCCTGGGAGCAAGGCTGCCTTCTTTCAGCAAGCGGGGCGTGTCGGGCGAAACGGCGAAAGCCTGGTCTTCTTTATCGCGGATAGATCGCCCCTGGATCAATGGTTTGCACAGCGGCCCAACGAGCTCCTGTTGGCAACTTCTGAAGTGGTGTTCGTGAATCCGCACCATCGAGAGACGGTTCTCTCGCATCTGCGATGCGCTGCGGAGGAGCTGCCGATCGACCCAATCGTTGACTCGGAGTTTTTTGGAGAAGAGTTACCGGAATTGCTCGAAGAGCTGGCATCGCGAGGTGGCATGTCAGAAGACGGTCGAGAGGTGCTTATTATTCGTCGTGCCGGAGACTCGGCAAAGGACGTGAGCATTCGCTCTTTGGGTTTCGAATGTATCGTCCGTGATGAATCCGGCGATGAGGTCGCGAAGCCGGACGTATTGCGTGCCATGCGGCGTTTCCACAAGTATGCCCGCTTCCAGATCCAGGAACAGGCTTTCGAGGTAACACGACTTTCCATCAACTGGAACGAGCGGGCTGCGGAAGCGATCGCAAGAAAGATTGACCGACTGGACTATACGACGACTTCTGTCGTCAAGACCGAATGTCACGTGCAAACCACTGACGAATCGAGAGTGCTTGTCGATAAGAAGTTGGAGCGAGGAAACGTCCGATTTCGAGTGTTTGTCGACAGCTACTATCGCATTCCAACGAGCGGAACGGGATCGCCGGAATATCAGCCACTCGGAGTCGCGGCCCCGCCTCATTATGAACTGGACACGCACGGTCTGTGGATAGAGTTCTCAGCGTTGGCGATGGCAGGTATTCCAACCGAAGATCGGGAACCGGCGGTAAGATCCGCGATCGAAAGCCTCCGAATTTCCGCCGCGCTTTTGTGTTCGACAGATCCAGATGACATTGGCACTCACGTGGAAGCGTCACCTGCGTTTGACCAAATCGTTGCATACTTGGCCGACAATGAGGCTGGTGGCAGTGGTCTGACTGAGCAGGTTTTCAAGAAGCCAAACGAGCTCTTCGCTGGCGCATTGCGCATTCTTGAGGAGTGCCCGAACTGCAAAACCAAACCAGAAAGTCGTGGCTGTCCGCAATGTGTAACTACCCCTTGGGGCGGCGATTCCGACGTCAACCGCATTGGTGGAATCGAACTACTGAGGTCAGTCATCGAGGATCTTGGTTGCTAACATGTCAATTTCGTCGAGAGAATGAATACATATGGCCGGAACAACGTTTCAGACGAATCCATACGATCTCAATAAGCTTCTTGAAGACTGCCATCGCGGCATCATTCAATTGCCGGATTTCCAACGCAGTTGGGTTTGGGACGAAGATCGTATCAAGAGTCTGATCGCTTCCGTGTCTCGGGCGTTCCCAGTTGGCGCACTAATGACGCTTGATACCGGAGGGCCTGTCAACTTCAAGCCACGACCTGTTGAGGGAGCACCAAATGCGGCAAAGCAAGCCACCCCGCAGGCATTGCTGCTTGACGGACAGCAACGAATGACGTCGCTCTATCAAGTTACTCTCCGCGGGCATGTCGTCGAGACCGTTACGCCGAAGAAGAAAAAGGTCAAGCGGTGGTTCTATATCGACATCCGCAAAGCACTTGATCCAACCGCCGATCGCGAAGAGGCCATTGCGGGCGTTCCTGAGGACCGGCGCGTCCGAGCCGATTTCGGACGCGAAATCGTGTTGGATCTTTCCTCTGCCGAGCATGAATATGCTTCGCTCATGTACCCTGTCTCCCAAGTGTTTGACTGGGACAGATGGCAGGACGGTTTCGACCAGCACTGGCGTGGCGATCAAAACGAGGCCATTCGTGAAGAATTTCGGGCGTTCAAACGGCAGGTGCTGGAGAACTTCAAGTACTACCGTGTCCCGGTAATTTCCCTGGATCGATCCACTTCCAAGGAAGCGGTGTGCGTTGTTTTCGAGAAGGTAAACACTGGCGGAAAGCCACTCGACGCATTTGAACTGGTGACCGCAATGTACGCCGCCTCTGGCCATGAACTCCGTAAGGATTGGTACGGCGATGATGGAGCCAAGGGGCGACACCGACGCTTGGCTGAGGCGTTACGGCCCGCCGGAGCAGAAACGGGTATCCTTGCCGGTGTCGCCAACACCGATTTCCTTCAAGCCATCTCGCTTTTCTATACGCGGGACAGACGTCGTTCGGCAGAGGCAGCCGGGAAGCAGGGCAAGGAGTTGCCAGCCGTTTCAGGCAATCGGCAGGCACTGCTGAACCTGCCTCTTGAGGAATACAAACGGCATGAAACTCAGGTGGAACGTGGCTTTGTCCAGGCCGCGAAGTTCCTGCACATGCTTCACATCTACCGCATTTTTGATTTGCCCTATCAGTCCCAGATTGTTCCATTGGCAGCGATTCTCGCTGACATTGGGGACGCTTGGGAGCACGAGGCGAACCGGGCCAAGCTTATCCGATGGTATTGGAATGGTGTCTTCGGAGAATTGTATGGCTCAGCAGTCGAGACGCGAATTGCACGCGACTTCATGGAAGTGCCGGTCTGGCTGAGTGGAGGCCCTGAGCCATCAACAGTTAGCGAAACGATGTTCCGCGCCGATCGATTGAAGACCATGCGAATGCGCCTGTCAGCGGCCTACAAAGGCGTCAACGCCCTGTTGATGAAGGAAAGCGCGCAGGACTTCCGTTCGGGCCAAAAGTTCGATCATACGGTGTTTTTCGGAGAGAACGTCGACATCCACCATATCTTCCCACAAGATTGGTGCAAGAAGCATGGCATCAAGCCCAGTGTCTACGACTCGATCATCAATAAGACGCCGCTTTCCTATCGTACGAATCGCATCATCGGAGGCGTTGCGCCGTCAACATACCTGGCCAAATTGGAAGCAGGTGATTCCAAGACCCCTTCGATTGATCGCAACAGACTCGATGGCTACCTGGCATCCCATTTGGTCAATCCATCGCTACTCCGAGCGGACAGCTTTGACGAGTTCATGGCTGATCGACAAAAGCAATTGCTGAACTTAATCGAGAGAGCAACGGGCAAGGTCGCTTATTCGGGCGATCAGCCGGAAGAAGGTGAGGACGTTGAAGGCGACGAGGATACGATCGAAGCAGAGTTAACACTCTCAGAATAGCGAGAATAAAATGCCAACAACTCCAAAGCGACATTTTGATGAGGATATCTCGCGAGCCGAGTCCCTAGTGCTTCATGCCCGATCATTGCCTGCAGCGACTGATCCCGAACGATTGTTGCGTGACGATGTACTTCGAAGTGCTTGGATGTTCGCTGTTGGCGCGATGGATGCATATTTTTGTGATGCGTACGTTCACTGCCTTACTACGGCGCTCCGTGCAAAATCTATTCAGGCAAACGTAAATCTGCCGGCATTTGTGAAGAACATCAAGATACCGATAGGCTCAATTCTGTCTGCATACTCGAATCGCCCAAACTGGAAATGGCGGATGGCGACAAGAGACATGATGGAGCGTGACAATGTCCTGCAATTGGATAAGGTGACGAAGCTCTTCAATCCGTTTCTTCCCGATGGCCAGAACAAGAAACTTTTCACTGAAGTAATCGATAGCTGGGTTCAGTCTCCCCGCGCAACGGCCCACCTGTTTGGCATAACCAGTGCGCGGTTCGTAGCCTTGCCTGCTGGGCAAGGCAAAGACCAGGCGAAAAAAGACGCAGCGAAGCACTTTACGGCGCGGATCGCTTCGATCATCCAACGCCGGCACGACTGTATCCATAATTGCGACCGTCCCAAGAGCACTCCTCAGCCAATTGGAAACCATGGCTCTGTTCGTAACGTGATTCGTGACGTTCGGTTTCTTGTGGACCAATGCGACGCACACGTCAACAGTGAGTTCCCAGCATTCCTCACTCGAATAGGCTGCACCGCTGTCACTCGTAACGGCTTGGGCTATTGAGGGCGGAAGATGCGAAAAACAGAGTTCATGCTTGACGACAAGTTCGAAGTGGCGGGCGAATGGTGGTTGCCAGAAACGCAAACCGAAAGGCTCTATGGCACGCTTCGCTATTCCCCCTCCGAGATTGAATTGGAGGTGAGCGGGACGTTTGAAGACGTACCGCTTTCGGATCAACTGCTCGGTTCGTCGAAATTTAAGGATCACGCATGCATCTATGGGCTTACTCACGATCGGCAAAAGTTCACGTTGCTTCGTGCTCATGCCATCTCCCTGAGTACGACAACGAAGTACTCCGCGTTTCACGTTGTCGCTGACAAGCACGTTCCGGGACTTGGCGATCTCAATCTTCGCGAGGTGTCTTTCTACTGCAGGCATTTGGATGTGTTCATTGCCCGGGGTCTTTTTGCGGTGAATACAGAGGGCCAAAAAGAAGACTTCAAGAGCCTCACTGTCCAATACGTCCAACCGCCAAAGATTGAATGGCGAATCGAAGAAATTGGCTCGTTGTTGGCAATTCAGACTTTGCTGAACTGCAGCTCGAGTCCTTATGAGCAATGGCATAAGCTCCACGCTCGCTCGTTCGTTACGATTACGCCGGACTCCCCGCAAAACCTCGACTGGTTCATTCGGCAGATCTGGCGATTCAGCTATTTGCTGACCTTGGTCACGGACGAAGTTGTTTCGCCGACTGGTGTCGAATTGTTTTTGGTAGACGACAAATATCCTGGCTGGCACCTGTACAAGTCTGCCAAAGGAATGAACGACGACGAACATGTGACACCCGTGTTTTTGTTTCACCTTGGGCATCTGCTCGACAACTTCGGCCGGATGCTGAACACCTGGTATTCGGTCAGTGAAACGATGCTTGATGCAATTCACTTGACGATGGACGCACAGCGGAATCCAGAACACTCCATTCAGGGACGGTTCTTGCTCCTAGCCCACGCCGTTGAAGTTGTTAGCCGGGCAACCACTTCATCAGAGTACATGTCGCCGGCCGATTACGAAGCAGTCAAGACAGCGATGAAGTCCGCGATTCCTGTCATCGTGGAAAAAGCACACAGAGACAGTCTCAAGAAGAAGATCGATTACGGCAACGAGTACTCATTCCACAAGCGGGTGAAAATGCTCATCCAGTCGCTGTCTCCTGCAGCCCAAGAAATCGTTTGCCGGGATCCGACCGCGTTCTCTAGAGGCATTTCCGACACTCGAAATTACTACACACACTTTACGGACGAACTTCGTGCGAAGTCGCTTTCACCAGTCGCCATGTACTGGGCATCTGAAAAGCTATCATTCTTGATGCGAATTGTTATGTTTCGCTACCTGGGTATCGACGAGGAAGTCATTGTCAAACGGATGAAGGGGCACCACCGACTTCTCCAGCGGATCTTCTCCAGCAAGGAACATCCCGAGTGTAAAACGGGTGGTTGATTGCCTGTCCTCGGAAAATCTGGCCGCGCGAGAGCTGTTCCTCAGATCACAAGACTGCCGTTCGACCTCCCAGCCAAGTCGCCACTTTTCAACTCAGATAGCCCGCACCGACCAAACTACCTGGCAACCTTGCGGCCACTCGCGCGTCGTTAACTGGCGAAGGTCCAGCAGCTATGTCCGGAAAGACCCGGCTGCCGTTTAACAACTTCGCTGCGCGCCGCGATCACAGGCCGCCTACGCGCGCAAACCACGTTTCGGGTCGGCCACCGTGAACGCTCACTTTTCCGAGGTTTTTGCGGGATTGGTGCGCGCAAATCTGAGAGTTGTTCGACAGGCGTTGTGCACAGGGAGCTAAGATTTTTGGCTCGGAAAGAGCTTGTTAACTGGTTAACACAGAAAGCCGAGAGCCAATGCTCTCGGCTTTTCGCATTAAATGCCGGTTTTTCCGGGGTTTGCGACGCTTCCGGGCGCAAGGCGCGAGTTTTAGTTCCGAACGGGTTGCTCTCGATCTTCCGGAAGCAACCATGGAGGTTGGCCTCGGACCCCGAGAGCAACGCTTTCTAACTCTCTGACTCTCTGGTTAACAAGCGCCATTCCTTAACAACCCGGTTGCTCTCGGACCCCGGGAACAACGCTTCGCGGGGTCAAGGCAAAATGGCCGTGGTGTGCCTCAAGTAGCCTTGCCGATAGAATTGGGATGATCGAGTTGATCGCGGCGGGCACTGACACGACGAGTGTTAAAGAGAATGGCATGAGTGAGTTTCCAATTCGAAACGTCGATCGCAACCAAGCCCAATCGGTAGAAACAGTCGGGAGTAAGCCAAAGTTCTGGTTTCGCGATGGCAAACGGCGGCTGCTTTTTAAGGCTGACGATCGAGGAACGGGTGAAGACTGGGCGGAGATGGTCGTCTGCGAACTTTGTCGATTGATTGGCCTTCCCCATGTCGAATACGAGCTCGCGTGCGAGGTCGACGGTCAACGATATATTCGTCCTGGTGTCGTTTGTGAGAATATGTCTCCATCCCCTGCGGAGTTGGTGCTCGGAAATGAGCTGCTGCTGGCAATTGATCCTCAATACCCAGTTCAGCAGAGATTTAAAGTCCGACAGCATTCGATCGACGCTGTAAGCGAAACCGTTGTGAAGCTTGAGCCGCCAGCAGGAACATGGATGCCGAACGTACCAGTTGAAGTAAAGTCCGCATTGGAGGTTTTTGCTGGATATGTCATGTTGGATGCCTGGGTCGCCAATCAGGATCGACACCACGAGAACTGGGGCGCTATCCGAGACAACGAGTCGATGCGGTTGGCACCGACGTTTGATCACGGTGCTGCCTTGGCACGCAACTTGTTAGATTCTGAACGAGAAGAAAGGCTGACAACAAAGGACACAAATCGAGCCGTATCTGCCTTTGTTCTCAAGGGGCGAAGTGCGTTTTACGGTTCTGCAGATCAGGCTCGATCTCTAGAATTGAAGGCGGCGTTCTTGGCATTCGCCGAGCGGGTTCCATCAGCTGCGAATGCCTGGATTGAGCGGCTACGACGGGTGGATTCGAACTCCGTCTGGGGTATCCTAGAACGCGTGCCCAACTCGCGCATGTCGGTCATATGCAAACAGTTCACGATGGAGCTGTTACAAACAAATCAAAAGCGATTGCTTGAATAGAATTGAAGGACTTGGAATGAACTCATTATTTGTAGCATGGCGACCAGCGGCCACGCACGCTGGATGGCGGCCAGTAGGTCGCCTTGAGCACGATGGTGGTCTCTATCGATTTTGCTATACGCACGGTGCAAAGCGAGAAGGCTTCCGGTTCTTTCCAGGCATGGAGCAGTTAGACAAGGTGTACGAATCGGAAGAATTGTTTCCGCTATTTGCCAATCGACTATTGCCAGCGTCGCGGCCAGAATACGACGCATATCTGCGATGGAGTGGCTTTGATCCTGATAACCCACCCGATCCAATTGTCGTGCTTGGTGTCACAGAGGGTATTCGACAAACGGACGCGATTGAGGTGTTTCCTTGCCCCGTTCCCGATGCAGAGGGGTGTTTTTTGAACAAGTTCTTCCTTCATGGAATCCGCTGGATGTCACCAGTCGTACTTGAGCGGATTGCAAAGCTAGAACCCAATGAGCCGCTCAAACTCATGGCCGATTTCCAAAACTCAACCGATCCTCATGCCGTCGCTGTACGGACTGAAGAAGATCGCATGATGATCGGCTACGTCCCGCGTTATTTGGCTCGGGATGTTTGGAGCTTGGTGCAGGAATGTGATGTTGATTTCATCGATCTGTCAGTAGCAAGCGTGAATCCAGACGCACCTTTTCAAAACCGACTGCTCTGCCGCATGAACGCCTGCTGGCCAGATGGTTTTCGTCCATGCAGTGGCGATGAGTTTCTGCCCATCCCCGCTGATGTATCGGCAAGGTGCTCTCCGTGATTGCGTGCTGGATGAAAACCCGAGTATGACGGACTGCAAATTCTTCCGTCAACTCGCACCTCCGCCCGGTAGGTAAACAATAGAGGCCGCGCTCGGCCAAGTACCTGCACACATCTCTTTGCGGAGTTTTTGCCCATGACCCACTGCGCTGATTCTGCGCGTCGACCCGACGAGCAGCGACTCGTCGACGTCGCATCGATCCTGGCTGCGGGAATTCTGCGACTCCGAGACCGTCAGTCGCTGCCTGTGGCAAAACCCGCGAGAAAACCAGGCGATTCGGCTTCCCAACGCCTTGAGCTTTCCGGCAAAACCGTGCTCAGTGTGGTCCACGGCAGTTAACCCGCCGCGAGACCCATTCCCCAAACCACAAGGAGAGACAGATGCAATTGAATGTTGGAAAGAAGGTCGCAGCGCTGCAGGAAATGCCCGTTTCCCAGTTGCGCGACCGTTACGCGGAAGTGTTCGGCGAAACGACCAACGCACGTAACAAGCAATGGATGGTCAAGAAAATCATCTGGCGACTGCAATCGATGGCCGAAGGCGACCTCTCCGAACGGGCTCGAGCTCGGGCGATGGAGATCGCCAGCGACGCCGATATCCGGAGACGGCCGCCCAAAGCACCCGATCCCAGCCCGGAAGGTGTGAAATCGGCCCCGATCCCAGTTCCTGTTTCACTCGACAACCGAGTCCCGATTCCCGGCTCGCTGATCACGCGGGAGTATAAGGGACGTCTGCTCGAGGTCCTCGTACTGGACGAAGGCTTCGAGTACGCGGGCGAAAAGTTCAAGTCGCTCAGCGGTGTGGCGAAGCGGATCACAGGCTCGCACTGCAATGGCTACCTTTTCTTCAACCTGAGACGTGGAGGTGACCAATGAGCCGCAAAACCAATGGCGCGACCCCGGCTCAAAGCGCGGGCGTACGTTGCGCGATCTACACCCGCAAATCGACCGAAGAAGGCCTCGAGCAGGAATGCAACTCGCTCGACGCCCAGCGTGAATCGGCCGAGGCCTACATCAAGAGCCAGCAAGATGAAGGTTGGACCTGCCTACCCGATCGCTACGACGACGGTGGATTCACCGGCGGCAAAATCGAAAAGCATTTCAGAAACTTTTCGTGCAGCATGGATACTTTCCCGCTCGAGAGACGTTTAACTCAATGCATGCCTACGTTCGCGAAACTTTTTGCGAACCAAGATTTTTTGCGAACCATCGCAGACCAAAAGCATCTATATCTGTAGCCCGCAACGAATCAGGTTGCGGACGACGGAACCTGAAAAGCAATCAATCACCGGAAACGGAACCATGTCTTCAATACGGCCCAGTTACTTAAGGTCAACACTGACCGAACGATTTAATGGATCGAAGGGTACGATCGCGTTGCAAGACGCGAATACGCTCTCCTTACGTCCACATCGGAGGTAACACTCGGCCGTTCTAACGAAGCAACGTTGGCTGACCCGGTGTTACCCCAAAGTGACACCGGGTTTTTTCGCGCCTATTTCCAACGTTTGACACACAGATGGACTGGTAGCTGAGACGCCGGGCTTGCCCCTCTTGGCTAACGCGGGCGGCGGTCTGAAGAACCGCATACGAGGATTCGAGCGCCTCCCAGTCCACTGAGCATCGGAGCGATAAACCCACGGTAAAAAATTTCGCTAGAGATACGCACCTACGCAAACAAACACGGCTCGTTCGACTTCTGGTGAGGTCGCTGGTCTTTCAAGCCAGTTAGGTCGGGTTCGAATCCCACACGAGTCGCTGACAAACTAACGGGCTTGCCGACGGGTCGGCGCTTTGACTTGCACTCAAGGCTTCAGGGTTCAACTCCCTGCAGGTCCACTGACACAAAAACGATCGGGCAGAGGTGCAGATGGGAGCACGCCTGCTTTGGGAGCAGGAGGCAGTGATTTTGTTTCCGGCTCCGCCTCGGGCGTGTTCGACCCCGCGGTGCCCGACTTAACGAGATGGTAGTCGAGGGCTGGTTACCCATACTCGGCTGATAACCGAGTCGCGCTGAGTTCGATTCTCAGGCCTACCACTGAAAAACCAACAACCAAGGGATACACGATGCAATCACTGATTCGCTTGAAACGCATAGCCATAACCATTCCTGAGGTTGTGGTGTAGCGGCAGCACAGCGGACTTTTAATCCGCAAAGCGTGGGTTCGAATCCCACCGGCCTCACTTGTTCGGCGTGCAGCTCGATGGTCCGAGCAGCGTCCTTATAAGACGAAGGTCGAAGGTTCGATTCCTTCCACGCCGACTTGGAAGACAAAACAAATGGGATTGTGGCAGACAAGGTAATGCACCGGTCTCTTAAACCGGCCGATGTGGGTTCGATGCCCACCGATCCCACTGAATGAATAAGCACTGATGGTCTAGTGGAATGACACCGCTTTCGTAAAGCGGCTGCGTGAGTTCGATTCTCACTCGGTGCTCTTGATCTTTGACAATTTGGTTGAGCCAACAAAAGGCGTCCATGGTGTAGTGGTAACCCATCTCCTTGCCAAGGAGGAATTGCGAGTTCGATTCTCGCTGGACGCTCTTCGATTATCAGGGTGTGGGAAAGCCTGGCTACTCCGCGTGCTTTGTTGGTACGAGAAGGCGACTGTTAATCGCCCAGACGCAGGTTCGATTCCTGCTGCCGGAGCATTTTATGTGGAAGGGCTAGCCGATTGGCGACGGCACTCCGTTCGAAGCGGAGCGAGCGTAAATGCCTTGCGAGTTCAACTCTCGCTCCTTCCGCCTTGTGTTAGGTAAGTGTGCCATTGGCCGAGCGGCAAAGGTCCTGGACTTCCAATCCGGTCAGGTCGGTTCGACTCCGACATGGCACTCTGTTTGATGAATGATATTCGGGTGTCGGCTAACGGTAAGCCAGCTGCCTTTGAAGCAGTGGTATGAAGGTTCAACTCCTTCCGCCCGGGCTGAAAGAACAAATCAATACTCCGGAGTAGCAACTGTTGGTCGTTGCGTATGGCTCTGAACCAGAAGCTCGCAGGTTCGATTCCTGCCTCCGGTGCTGTGGCCGTCCTGTATTGGTTCAGGAACTTGGCTGTGAACCAAGTTTATGTCGGTTCAATTCCGATCGGTCACCCTTTAACAATAAAGCCCTTGAATCCATCTGGTGGTGGAGCTTGACTGTCGATCAAGTCGTGGCGAGTTCGATCCTCGTCAAGGGCGCTTAAACCTATGGAAGACATCCGGCCGGATGAGGGCGCTGTCTTGAAAACAGCTGGCGTTAACACGCTTCGGGGTTCGAGTCCCTGGTCTTCCGCTTTGTTTGAAATACACAGTCCTGTGGCCCAACGGCGAAGGCACCTGGTTTACACCCAGTCGATCGACGGTTCGAGTCCGTCCAGGACTACTTAATAGAAGTGGCGCTAATCCGCTTGGTGCGGAACATGTCTGCAAAACATGTTGCCTTGAGTTCGAATCTCAATAGCGTCTCTCAAAGAATGGTGTGGTACGCCAACGGCTGAGCGGCTTGTCTTAGGAACAAGTGTTTGTGGGTTCGAATCCCACCTGCACCACTGGGTGATTATGTCTGTGAAGTGTAGTGGATACGCACGCGACCCTGCGAAGGTCGAAGATCAGGTTCGATTCCTGACATGGACACTAATGGAAACAACATGGCTTGCGAGTGTGATGGATTCGCACGACAGTCTTCGAAACTGTTAGACAAGGTTCGATTCCTTGGCGAGCTACTTTTAAGCATGGTGCGGTGCGCTAATTGGTATAGCGACTGAGCTCAAACCTCAGTGTTTGTGGGTTCGAGTCCCACCCTCACCACTTGCGTTTGACGTGGTACGCGAACTGGTACAGCGGCGAAGCTTAAACCTTCGCGATTGCGGGTTCGAATCCCGCCTGCGTCACTTGGCAATTATATGGGTCGATTGGACTTGGGAGTCCAAGCTGTCTGTAAAACAGTCGCTCTCGATGAGCAATGTAGGTTCGATTCCTTCTCGGCCCACTGATGTGAACATGGCTCGGTGCGATGTTGGTATTTGCAGTCAGCCCCTCAAGCTGGCGTTCACCGGTTCGATTCCGGTCCGAGTCACTGGTTAGGTGTTTAGGCTGTAGCGGTTTAGGCTGTAGGTTTCCGAAGTGAGCGGACTAATGCGCCAAGCACTTTGGAGCATTCGATCACTTTGGGATGGATCTCGTTGGTTTCCGGCAAATAGCCAAGACGTTGGGAGAGTGTGATCTGGTATTCGAGTTCACGAATTGATCCAAAGGCAATCTCAAGGAATCGCGTGTAATCAGCGGACGATTCTCGCGAGCAACCTTCGACGATGTTCGATGGAACTGAGACCGCAGGATCATCCCAAGCACAGCAATGGTATGACAAGTATTGCGAGAAGCTCAAAAACGACGACGACGGCGCCAATCGAGCCATTCATTCGATGGATTACTTCGCCCGAACCGTCAAGTTGTCCAAATCGCAGAAGGCCGCCCTTGAAACCGAACGCACGTACTTTGTACGTAATCGCCATCGGATGGAGTACGCACGCTTCCGCGCCAATGGCTGG
>JAUXWY010000115.1 GCA_030681235.1 Pirellulaceae bacterium
AATTTAATTCGGGACAATTCATTAGCTTAGAGGGAAAGCACGAGGCTGCTTACGAACAAGCCGATGGCGAGAAAGGAAACGATTAGAAACACGGACTTCATCGTATATCGACTGAACCAATCCAACCGGCTCGTGGGCTGAAACCAGGTGGTCAAAGAACGTCGCTCGGACGAATGTCGGATGTTCCCGCCCCCAAAAACACTCGGGGTAGCGGCAAATTCACCATCCAATTGGCACTCGAAGCAGGCTTCCATGGCCGACACAACGCTGGCTAATTCTAATTCGCGATCAACGATCTCTGTTTCTAGTACTGTGCTCATCCGTCGTTCTCAAGCAATGGTTCAATTGGTTGGCCCCACGGTTTATTCACGTTGCAACTTGATTTCCAAGGTCTGGGTTCCAAAGTACGGGACCGAGGTTTCGTCCCGAACTGGAGTGGCTGAGATCCAATATCCTAGCAAACCGTCTGCTTCCCGCCAAGCGTCTGGGGCGGTGGGTGGTTCGAGTGGGTCGGAGCCGGGTTGTTTCTTGGTTTCGGAGCCAATATGGGAGACGTCGGGTACCGGCAGGACGTAGACCAAGTGTCTGCCCCGGGCGGCTCCTGGTTTTCCGGTTAGCGTTTTCAGGCTAAAAGCCCCGTCTTTTTCCGTCGTGGCGACGGAAATTGGCTGCAAAGACCGTTCGAAGTTTCTTTCCAACGGGACGAAAACAAGCCGGGCGGAATCCGCTGGCTGGCCATCGACGGTGACCAAGCCACGAACGGGCACCAGATTAAAGCCCGCATTTTCGATGAATTCGGGCAAGCGAAGATACAGCCAAAAAACGCCAATAACCAGGGCAAGAACGAATAATCTCGCCAATTTCGACACGATTCGACGCCTGGGACTGGCGACTCGCAGGGCCGATCGTCGGTTGGCTGTGCGTTGGGCCGGGCGACGGCCAACGGGCGTAGAACGGGCAGATTCTGTGGGATCGTCAGCCATTTCGATCGGTGCTTGCTAAGGATTGGTCCGGAAATAAATCCTGAATTCAATGTAGCCGAACGACTCGAGAAAGCCTAGTGCGACGGCAACGCCAAGGACCCACGGTTGGCCTTGTGGTTTCGCGCGCCAAAACGTGGCCGGTCGACGTCTGGTCCGGGTTCTCGGGACCATAGCTTCAGGGCCGGAATCTGGTCGCGTTCAAAAGCGGTTGTTTAATTTCGAGATCACGTGTCAAAAAAAAACAACATTTGCTTTCTGAACTCGACGCGCGAATAATTCAAAGCCGAGCCAGAAACTTTAGTTATTCCCGGTGTTTTCACACGTTTCCTAGGAAATAAACGGCTGTTTCTGGGTTTGGCCCAGCAATTGCTCTCCTTACCGCACTGAGAAACTTTCGGAATGGAACCAAAGCCGAGACCACGAAGAATTTCGCGATCGCCAGCCATTGGTTCTCCTGCCTGCCGGAAGTTTCCACCACTTTAAGTGGCCCACCGCACCATTCATTGCTTCGGGAGAAAAGCATAGATGGCAAAAAAACGCCGCGACGACGACAATGCCGACACATTTGATTTAGAAGATTCGTTATTGGCTGACCCTGTCATGCCGCCCGTCTTGATTCAGTCACTGCGACAAGAAGAGGACGAACTAAGTGCCCTGGCTGCCGCCACTCGGGTCGAAGACGAACCGGATGACGACGATGTCACCAGTTACGACATTGAGGACGCCGGAGAATCGCTGGACGATCCGATCCGAATGTACTTGGTTCAAATGGGACGCATCCCACTCTTGGACCGACGCGAAGAGGTTGTGGTCGCCAAAGAAATCGAGCGGACACGGATTCGATATCGCAACCAAATTTTGGCTTCTGATTACCTGATTGAAGGTGCCTACCATCTGTTGAAAAAGGTTTTCAAGAGCGAACTGCGTTTGGACCGGACCATCGAAGTATCGGTGACCAATACCGCCGAAAAAGCTCGGATCATGAAGCGGTTGGGGCCGAATCTGAACACGCTCCTCAACATCATTCGCCAGAACAAGCGGGATTGGCAGTTGGCAGGCCAGCGGGGCGTCTGTCCGCAACTGCGGAAGAAAACCTGGAACCGCCTTTGTCGTCGCCGACACAAAGCCGTTCGTCTGATCGAGGAATCGAATCTGCGGCTCAACCGGCTGTTGCCGATTTTCGAGCAGCTGTGCCGAATCAACGACCAGATGCAAACGATGTACACGATGTTGCGGGATAACGATCCGTCACTGTACTTCGGCACCCGCACTCCGGAAAAAGTGCGTTTGCATTTACGTTACTTGTTGAAACAAACCGGCGAGAGCCCCAAGAATTTGCAGCGCCGGATCGATAAAGTTCGGCACTTGCAAGAGGAACACGACGCCGCGAAACGAGTGCTTTCGGCCAGCAATCTGCGATTGGTGGTCTCGATTGCCAAGAAGTACCGCAACCGTGGGTTAAATTTCTTGGACCTGATCCAAGAAGGCAATACCGGCCTGATGCGGGCCGTGGACAAGTTCGAACACGCTCGTGGTTACAAGTTTTCCACATACGCTACGTGGTGGATTCGGCAAGCGATCACGCGAGCCATCGCCGATCAGAGTCGCACCATCCGTGTGCCGGTTCACATGATCGACACCATGAGTAAAGTCCGCGTGGTCATGCGAGACTTGGTCCATGAACTGGGCCGAGAACCTGCGTTGGAAGAGATCGCTTGCCGAGCCAAGATCAATCTGGAGGAAGCTCGAGTCGTCATCAAGATGGCTCGGCAACCATTGTCGCTGGATCAACCCATCGGCGACGACGACAGTTTCTACGGCGAGTTTTTGGAAGATCAGACCGACTCCGATCCGTTGGCAGAGACCAACCGAAACGCGCTCAAAATACGGATCGAACAGGCGATGGAGCACCTGAATTATCGAGAACGAGAGATTTTGAAATTGCGTTACGGCCTGGCGGACGGCTACAGCTACACCCTGGAAGAAGTTGGCCGGATTTTCTCGGTGACGCGAGAACGCGTGCGTCAGATCGAATCGAAAGCCGTTCGCAAGTTGCAGCAGCCGTACCGTTCGAAGACTTTGGTCGGGTTCTTGGATGGCCCCGAACCGGTTCTCGAAAGCACCACCGCTGAAACGGCGTAACAAGGTAATAAGCCGATTTCCGAGCCCAAGCGGAGGTCATGAAAACCCGAATCCGCAACCGACTGCTCGTATGAATCGAGCCTAGGTTGTCTCTAACGGGCGCGTTTGATTCTCCCACAAACGCGCCCGTTCTTTTCTTGAAAAAAGCCGTTCGTCAATCGAAAAAAGCCGCCTGTGACAGGCGGCTTTTCTCGATATTCGTTCCAACCACTCCGACGCGGCTGCCAATCACGTCCTATGACAATACCGTTTGCCGAGTCTGGCTCAAGTTCTTGCCAAAGAGCTGACCACCGTAGACGGCATTTTCGCCCAACAGTTCTTCGATGCGCAACAATTGGTTGTACTTGGCCATCCGGTCCGATCGCGAAGCCGAACCCGTCTTGATTTGTCCGGTGTTCAAACCGACAGCCAAATCAGCAATCGTCGAATCTTCGGTCTCGCCGCTACGGTGGCTCGAGATCGCCGTATAGCCGTGGCGATTTGCCAATTGGATCGCGCGGATGGTTTCGGTCAAAGTGCCGATCTGGTTGACCTTGATCAAGATGCTGTTGGCGATCCCATTGTCGATTCCGCGTTGCAAACGAGTCGTGTTGGTGACAAACAAGTCGTCGCCGACCAATTGGACACCACTTCCCAGTCGATCGGTCAACAGCTTCCAACCGTCCCAATCGTCTTCCGAACAACCGTCTTCGATCGAGCAAATTGGGTAGTTCTGCGCCCAATCGGCCAAGAAATCGACCATTTCGCTGGAGGTCATTTCGTGGCCATCGATCCGGTACAACTTGCTTTCCGCGTTATAATACTCGGTCGCAGCGCAATCCAGGGCAATCTTGACTTGGGTGCCCGGCTGGTAACCCGCTTTTTCGATGGCCTGCATGATCAGATCCAAGGCCTCACGATTCGAAGCCAAATTCGGAGCAAAGCCACCTTCATCGCCGACCGATGTGCTGAGGCCGCGATCCTTCAAAACCTTCTTCAAGCTGTGGAAGATCTCGGTTCCACAACGGAGTGCATCCGAAAAACAATTAAAGCCCAGCGGCATGACCATGAATTCTTGAATGTCGACATCGTTATCGGCATGTTGCCCACCATTGACGATGTTCATCATAGGCGCCGGCAAAACGCACGCCGAAGCACCGCCCAAGTAGCGGAACAGCGGCTGGTTCGTGAAATCGGCTGCGGCTTTGGCAACAGCCAACGAAACACCCAACAAAGCGTTGGCCCCCAGATTGCTCTTGTTGCTGGTTCCGTCCAGTTCGATCAAAGTCTGATCGATTTCCATTTGGTTGGTCGCGTCCATTCCCAACAGTTCTTCCGCGATCACAGTGTTGACATTGTCGACCGCCTTAATCACGCCCTTGCCCAAAAAGACCTTCTTGTCGCCGTCACGCAGCTCCCAAGCTTCGTGCGCGCCGGTGCTGGCGCCGCTGGGAACGGCCGCGCGGCCGAACGATCCGTCGGCCAAGGCCACATCCACTTCAATGGTCGGGTTGCCGCGAGAATCCAAAATTTGACGTGCGTGAATGTTGACAATTGAGTCCATGATCAACCCTTGGTACCGATAAAGGAGTTCGAAGAACGCTAAGGTGATGGGGCCAGCCCTAAATCACAACCTTAGGGTGGCTAAACACCACCGCGTGTTGACCCAACGTTTTGAAGCAACACAAGTGTCCTCCGCCGCTTGGATCCGCAGTTCGTCAGTATCGGATTTCCGGGAGATTTATCTAGGGGAGTTTGGTCAAACGCGCAGGCATCACGTTGCGATTTTGGGTATGAAGTGGAACCTGCACGTCGGAACGCGGCCCGATGGTCACGGCGGTTAACGAAGCGGAATTCACAGATGCAATTAAATGTCACTTGCATGTAAAGTGTCATCAACGGCACGGCGGCGATGTGGTATCATACGGAGGCGGGAAGGGAATTTCGACGTTTTAGGTCGTGGTGGACTTGTATGCTGTTCTTGGAAAACGTGGTCAAAACCTAT
>JAUXWY010000233.1 GCA_030681235.1 Pirellulaceae bacterium
ACGGTTAACCCGATACCGGCACCAGTGGCCGGTCAAAATCAACAAAAAAACGGCACCGCAATTATTTGCGGTGCCGGTTTTGCTTTGTTGTGTTATCACCGAACAGCAGCCTACGCTGTCAGCGCTCCGGCCTTTTCCGACAGTTCGGCAGCTTTCGCCGTCGATTCCCAGGGGAAAATATCACGACCGAAGTGACCACCCACCGACGTCGGCGTGTAGATCGGACGCAACAAATCCAAGTACTTGATAATGCCGCCCGGGCTCAACGGGAACACGTCCTTCACCAAACTGCAAATCGCCGCGTCGTCAATTTTGCCAGTCCCCTGAGTGTCCACATGCACGCTCACCGGTTGGCTGACACCAATCGCATACGCCAATTGGACTTCACAGCGATTGGCCAAACCCGACGCGACAATGTTCTTGGCCACGTGTCGAGCCATGTAAGCCGCGCTGCGATCCACCTTCGTGGGGTCCTTGCCACTGAACGCGCCACCACCGTGCCGTCCCCAACCACCGTAAGTGTCAACAATAATCTTGCGACCGGTCAATCCGCAGTCACCGTGTGGTCCACCCAATTCAAACTTGCCGGTGGGATTGATGTGGTACTTGATATCGCCACGAACCAACTCGGCTGGCAACAATGGCTTGATAATCTTTTCGACCACAAACTTCTTGATCTCTTCTTGCGAGACATTCGGGCCGTGTTGAGTCGAAACAACGACCGTATCGATCCGAATCGGAGTCACACCGTCGTATTCGATGGTGACTTGACTCTTGCTGTCCGGACGCAACCAATTGACTTCGCCATTTTGACGAGCCAACGCCAAACGATCCAAGATCTTGTGCGAAAGAATAATCGGCAATGGCATTAGTTCGGGAGTTTCGTCACAGGCAAAACCGAACATCAATCCCTGGTCGCCAGCACCCGTTTCCTTACCAGCCGCCGCGTCATCGTTCACGCCTTGGGCAATGTCGGGGCTCTGCTTGTCGATCGTGACCATCACGGCACAGGTCTTGCCGTTGATCCCCATCGCATCGTCGGTGTAACCGGCTCGGCAAACCGCGTCGCGAACGAC
The DNA here is from genome assembly GCA_030681235.1 of Pirellulaceae bacterium. Taxonomy (GTDB): domain Bacteria; phylum Planctomycetota; class Planctomycetia; order Pirellulales; family Pirellulaceae; genus M30B19. Next base: position 1,077 of record JAUXWY010000233.1, read on the forward strand.
TTGTTGAAAATCGATGATCCCCGTGCTCGTGATCTCCCCAGCGACCACCACCAAACCCGTCGTCACCAAGGTCTCGCAGGCAACTCGGCTCTTCGGATCCTGGGCCAAAAAGGCGTCCAATACACTGTCAGAAATCTGGTCAGCCAACTTATCGGGATGGCCCATGCTGACCGATTCGCTGGTGAATAAATACTTGCCTGAACCCACGGTGGTACAACTCCTGTTTGTAAGGTACCCGGATGTTATTCGAATGCCAAAAAACGGCATACATTCAGTTGGTCGAACACGTCAGAAGGGGAAATTGGAAGCAAGATCCCGGCGTTTCAACCCCAGGCGTGCACCGCTCCATTCTATTGGAGCCCCGCCAAACCTCAATGGGTTTAATAGTAGATGTCGATCGATTTGAGGCCATTCCCAGCCGATCGTTGGACATTGTCCAAGCAGCGAGCCGCCGCTTCGATCAGGGCCGCCGCCTTCAAATTCCGTGCAGGAACGTCCGTCGAAGCGCACCCAAGGCTGATTGTCAGGCCAGTCTTCCCAATTTGATGGCGATTCGACGACCATTGGCGCATCGCTCGAAGGATCTCCTGGCCGAACCGATTCGCCGCCGTCCGGTCCAATCCCGGCAGTAGAAAGCCAAATTTGTCATCGCCCAATTCGACGACTCGCCCCCCTTCCCCACTAGCCAACTGTTCGAATCCGGTCAGCAGGCTTTGTTGGATTCGATACACTTCGTCCATCGAACCGCCAAAAAGCAGCGACTCAAAATGGTCGATTTGAGCCAATGTCAGACTCAGCGACTGCCGACGAGAACGACAAACTTCAATCAAGTTCTGCACTTGGCCAAGTAACAAATGATCCGAAATCCATGCCGAAAGCGGTTCATTCGCAACAGCCAATGTCGAACCTTGAGCCGACTCCTTGCGACCAGCCGCGGAGCGTCCCGTACTCTCTGACACCCCAAAAAACAACCCACCCGACCAATCCTGGGAGTTGCCTAACCCGTCGACACTCTTCGACGTCGGCCCAACCGAAGTTGCAACCGACTTCACGAGCGGCGCCGCCGAAGGCTCCTTCGGGCCAACCGAGGCCCCTAGCGCGGCCGAATCCGCGACCACTTGAGAACTGGCCGACTCTGCCCCAAGGGCGTCTTTCGCGATCATCAGCTCGCGCTGCACCTCGGCATTCCAAGCTTCGTCAAACGAGCTCGTTGGGCTCTGTGGCTCGCCGATTTCGACACCAAAACAGCTCGCGAGGAACTGCGCTGACTCCACGGCCTCGTCGGCCCAACATTTCAAATCAGCCAACTCCCAACCAAATACTTGGCGAGCCATCCGCGTCAACCGAACCCGTTGTTGCTCGGCACGTTTGGCCGACAATCGACCACCATACAGCTCGCCCAGCAAATCGCCTGCCTGGAACACGTAACGCCGTCGGTCGTCAGCAGTCAGATGCTCGGCTTGCGCGAATGAAGCCACCTCGCCGTCGCCGTCCATCGCATCCCCGACCATTCGAGTGACCGCATCGGCAATCGACCAGCGATCCAACAACCGAGCGGCCAGTACCCGTTGGTCAAATCCCAACGACTCAAGTTCCATTTGGTAGAGATCATGCCCGTGTTTCTCGGCGTCGGCAATAAACTGAACGTAGGTTTGCTTCAATTCACGGAGCAAAACCAACGAGCCAACGTCCGCAACCATCGCCGCAGCGAACAATCCTTCCGCATCCGCTCGGTTCCACCGCTGCGAAGCCAAATGAACCGCGACCGACCGAATCAAAGTCCGTTGCCAGTACCTCTGCGTTTCCACTGCCGAGAGTTCGGAGAACAGTAGATCGGGCAACCCAAAACCATAGACCAAGCCCACCAACACTTGGCGATCGACCTTTGCAAGACTGGTTGCCGACAATTCACGGAGTCGAACAGCCCCCAACTCCGGATGTTGTACGGCTCGAATGAACAAACTTGTCCAAGTGGGCGACGATTCGAACACGGCGGCTAGGGCGGACCCATCAAACGCCGCCGCGAACTTGTTCGCTCCCGGGCTCAAAAACGCTGGCCAAGCCTTCCGCGAAAACTCCGCCAAAGGATACTGGCTTTCAACTCGGCGAACAAACCTACCCAGCACTGTTTCGGAAGAAGACATGAATCGCCGCTCGCCAAGACACTGAGGAAGTCACTCTGGGATTTTCGACTCAGCCACTCGTGAACTCCATCGGCCAACCAAATCCGTAGATTATTCCGATTGGGCAGTGTTTGATTACATCTTGCCAAGCGGTCGCTTATTCGTGGTCTTTCGCCGAGCCGTTTGCGTCGCCACGCCTTCTTTGCGACCCACCAACTGAAAAACGCATACCCAAATCAGGCCGAACATCAACAACAACAGAATATGAGCCCAATCGACACTCACGGCAGGTCTCCTTCAGCGCTAGGCTCGGCTCAATCAACTCTTGTCCCGCAAATTTGGTCCGGCTAACCAATTCGTAACCAGTTCATTGCGGAGGCTTCTGTGCCATCATGTCCACCGAGCCCAAGCCTTCTATCGAACGATCGAACCGAATTATTGCTGGGAAATCTCACGATCACGTGACATGTGGATCAGCCCGCTTTTACGACTGGAATAAAGGACACGACCCGAACCGCAGCATCTGCCTATTTGACGGACGGGGATTCGTTGGCTCGAAATGTCTTCTTCGTGCGAAGCATTTCGTCACACGCCTCAAGGACTACATTCTCGTGCATAAAATACTTCGTCTGAATCTCGTTTCGCATGCCTTCAGCCAGGTCATCCGCTTGATTGGTGGTGTAGACATGCTCTTGAGCACACATCCGGACAAGGAAGTCGTCACCGGATCGATCCAATTGAAACGTAATCCGATTATTCGAGCTGTCCTGCTCCAAAGCCAGGTACATGATAAACTGCTTGGCCTCCGCCTCGGTCACTTTGCTGGTGTAGTAAACCTCAAAGTTCTTGTGTTCCATTCGCAGGCCATATTGACGTTGCCCCAGCATGACCAAGGCTGCAAATCCGGCGACACCAGTGGCCACGGTCAGAAACACGACGGCAGTTAGGGTGGCGAGCACGGTGATGATGACGGTGGAAGCTTTCATGGTTCGAATCCTCGGGTTTGCGGTTGACTTTCTAGCTCGACGGCAATCGTTCTCGCGATCATTTTTCCTCGGCCCTTGCACCCAATACCGGCCCGCGTTCCGCCTGTGACGAACCAAACAAAGATTTTTTGTAACCAGCGGAACGGTCCAAGTCCGCGTGAACTTCCCGAACAATCCTCAAAGCAATTTAGCGAGCGCTGGTGTACCGGCTTTAGCCTAATGCCACCTACTTTAGGATGAATCTTCTTTCTCGCCAGATGGTTCGGCCTTTTTTTTCTTCGATGTTGGCTTAAAACTCGCAGATTTTGGGCTA
>JAUXWY010000125.1 GCA_030681235.1 Pirellulaceae bacterium
GCTCCCCGCCGGCTGAAGCCGGAACACCAGCGCTCGCTAAATCGCCGTCGTCTCACACCAGCGCTCGCTAAATCGCCGTCGTCTCACACCAGCGCTCGCTAAAACGCCGTCGTCTCACACCAGTGTGTGCTCAACCGCCATTGGACTCAAATGATCCGATCGATCAGATCTTCTGCGCGTTCGAAGCGTCGCAGATTTTCCAAGAAGTGATTCACCAAACCAAACATTTCTTCGCCAAACCCGCCCGCCGTATGCGGCGTGATGTAGCAATGGGGAGCCGACCAGAGCGAATGATTCGCGGGCAACGGTTCCGGATCGGTCACGTCCAAAAAGGCTCCAGCGATACGTGATTCTTGCAGGGCTTGAAGCAAAGCCGCTTGATCGACGGTGCTGCCTCGTCCGATGTTGTAGAAATACGCGGTTGGCTTCAGATGGCGGAACATCGAGGAATCAAAGAAGTGTTGGCTTTGATCGCTGGCCGGCAGAATGTTGATCACGTGGTCCGCCTGTTTCAGCCAATCGACATGCTCTTCTAGTGAAATCGTCGGAATGAATTCGTTCCCGCGCGGATGGCGCCGGACGCCAACCAACTTGACTCGCAACGGGGCCAACAACTCGCTCAAGCGTCGCGCGATGGCTCCATAGCCGTACAGGATCACCGTCTGCCCACCCAGCAGGAACGATCGTTTACGAATATCGACGTACGACCAATCCCGACCCGCACGTTGTTCATCGTACGACATCATCAACTGCCTCGCGAAACACATCATCATGGCCAATGCATGTTGCGCACAGGGTTCGGCATAGACGGTCGAACTGTTCGTCATCACGATGCCCCGCTGGCGAAAGGACTCGCGCAAGTCATCGCGATCGTACTTCGTGTAGCCGGCCGACGAAAGGTGAATCCACTTCAGGCGACTTGATTCGAACAATTGCTCCACGTCCGGCTGGCCAAACGCAACTTCCGCGTCCAGAAGTCGTTCGTCGCGCGGCGCGGACACGAGATTCAGTGAACTTGTCTCGGTCGCACGAATCAAGTGATGCCCGCCCACACCGGCGTTCAAGACTTCGGTCGGTTCTGTCGGAAACTCGGCGTTGGTCCAAATGTTCAGCATGACGGAATCCACAAACGGGACTACTCGGCGCCGCCCAACCACAGATCGGCAACCTTGACCGACTGATCGTCGAACGTTTGAGCCAAGGCCTTCAGACGCTCGTTGTTGCGGCGTTTGGCGAGGTTCAAATACAGCACGCCAGTTTGAATCTCCAGCTGTTGTTGGGCGTCGGGAACATCATCTTCCAAAAGTTGGATCACGCGGGCGAACACGCAGCTGGCCATGAACAGTTCCGTCGCCATGTCGCCGATGCGAGCCTGCACAAACTGGCGATTGAGAATTCCTTCTTGATGACGAATGCACGCGGCTTGGCACGCTTGGGCGAACGCACCGATTTGCTTGGACAATTCGCGAGCATGAGGTCGCAGAACATCGTGCGGGCACAAAATTGCGGGGGCTCGTCGCAACATTTTTCCCGCATCAAAGAATGCCTGGGGCCGCAGTCCCTTGACGCCTTCGTAGATGCCCTTCAGTTCCATGCCGACCCCTCGAAGACCGACCATCGCGATAAAGCAACGCAGCACGTCATTCGCTCCTTCGCCGATCAGATTCAGCCGTGCGTCGCGCATCATGCGTTCGAACGGTTGATCGGTGAAGAACCCAGCACCGCCCCAAACTTGCAACGTGTCGTTGACGATGCGCCACAATTGGTCGCTGGCAAACACTTTGATCATGGCGGTTTCCACCATGTAGTCGTCGGCTCCGCTGTCGATCAACGCTGCTGTGTGGTATGTGGCGCTCTCCATCGCGTAGATATCAGCGGCCGCTTCCGAGATCTTGCCTTTGACCAACTCGAAGTCGGCCAGGTTCTTGCCGAATTGCCGACGCGACTTGGCCCGAGCCATCATCTGCTCCAAACAGTACTTGGCGGTTCCCGTGCAGCAGGCCCCAAACGTAGTCCGACCGAAGTCCAAAACCGTCAAAGCGACGCGGAGCCCCTTGCCAATCGGCCCCAAAATATTTTCGCGAGGCACGTAGACGTTTTCTAACGCAAACCGGCCCGTGGCTGTACCGCGGATGCCGCATTTCTCCATGCGAGTCTCCAACACCTTGAACCCGGGCATGTCGGGCGTCACCAAAAAGGCCGTGATCTTGCCTTTGGGATTTGCCGGGTCGGGAGTGCGCGCCATCACGGTCAAGACGTCCGCGATACCTCCGTTGGTGATCCAACGCTTCTCGCCGGTCAAAGTAAAGCCGCGTCCGTCAGCATCCGGGACCGCCACCGTTTGCACGTTGCTGGCATCCGAGCCCGCTTCCGGTTCGGTCAAGGCAAACGCAGCGATCTTTTCACCGCTGGCCAACGGTCGCATCCAGCGTTTCTTCTGCTCTTGCGTCCCGAACAACTCGAGTGCCCGGAGGCCAATCGAATGATGAGCATTGACGAACACACCGGTCGAAGCACAATGCCCGCCAATGACTTCCATCACGCGGCAATACTCATACTGACTGAGACCCTGCCCGCCATATTCGGTGCTGACGGTCATGCCCAAGACGCCCAATTCGCCCAATTCGCGAATCAACTCGTTCGGGATCATGGCGTCGCGATCGATCTTGGCCGCATCGATCTGGGTGCGGCAGAATTCGCGAACTCGAGCGACCTGCGTTTCACTGCGGCTGCGAATCTCCGCCGGGAGGCTGGCGAAACTCGGAAACGGTCGAATCGAAGCCGCGCGGAACTTGCCGTAAAACAGGTCCTTGGCAAACCCTTCCTTGTTGGGCCCCGAGAATAGGATCTCTTCGGCCTCGGCGATTTGTTGTCGTTCTAAGTCCGTTAGCGTTGCCATATTTGTATCCTTGAGCTGATCTAACTGTAGGTGTGCCGGAGAGAAGGATTAGTTGAATTCGGCCAGTCGCAGCCCTCTGCTTGGCCGACCGCTTCGATTCGCGATGCAGCAGATTCTAAAGGGTTGCTCGGAAATACGTAACTCCCGATCCGCGACGATCCCAAGCCGTCCGCTATTGGGGCACCGACGCACCTTACGGGGACTATAAACGAAACTAAAATTCCGTTACCGTACTTAACGCGGGGGCGACTAAACTCGACACAAAATTTGCAGGTTTCCTCATGGCATCGTCCTACATTGTGGCCGCCGCCCGAACGCCGATTGGCAGCTTTCGCGGGTCGTTATCGTCGGTCCCGGCTCCAAAACTGGGTGCCGTTGCGATTGCCGCCGCGATGCAACGAGCGGGCGTGGACCCCAACGATGTCAACGAAGTGATCATGGGCAACGTGCTCCAGGCGGGCGTCGGCCAAGCACCGGCTCGGCAGGCCGCTTTGGCGGCCGGGCTGCCCAGTAGCGTCGCCGCCGTGACCATCAACAAGGTCTGCGGCTCGGGACTGAAGGCCATCATGTTGGCCGATCAAGCGATCCGCTGCGGCGATGCCAAATTGATTGTCGCTGGCGGGATGGAAAACATGAGCATCGCTCCGCACCTCGCCAGCGGCCTGCGGGACGGAGTGCGTTTAGGCGAGTACAAAATGCAGGACGCGATGGTCCACGACGGATTGACCTGCGCTTTCGAGGCGTGCCACATGGGCCTGCATGCCGAACACATTGCCGCCGTCTACGAAGTCACCCGCGGGGACCAAGATCGCTTTTCGTTGCAAAGCCAACAACGAGCGGCTGCGGCGGTCAACAGTTCGGCTTTCGAACAAGAAATCTCGCCCGTGTCCGTCGCCCAGCGAAAGTCAACCGTCGAAGTCCATCGCGATGAATGCCTCAAACCGGACACGACCTACGAAGGATTGGCCGCTTTGCGTCCCGTGTTCAAAAACGACGGCACGGTGACTGCCGGAAACGCCTCGACGATCAGTGACGGGGCCGCCGCCGTTGTCGTCATGGACCATGCGACATTGCAACAACACTTGCCTCGATTGAAGAACCAAGCGATCGTGGCTCGGATTGTTGCGGCTCATACAGCCGGAGTCCCGCCCAAAGATCTTTTCATCGCGCCCGCATTTGCGATCTCCCAATTATTAGAACGAGTTCGCCTGACGCTGGACGACATCGATTGGTTCGAAATCAACGAAGCTTTTGCAAGTCAGATGGTCGCGTGTTGCAAGAAGTTGAACTTGGATCAAGAACGAGTCAATCCGTTGGGCGGCGGCGTATCGCTCGGGCATCCGATCGGCGCCAGTGGAGCGCGAGTCATGGTCACGATGTTGCATGCCATGGCCCAACGAAATCTCAAACGCGGCATCGCCAGTCTCTGTCTGGGCGGCGGGAACGCAGTGGCGATGCTCGTCGAACGCCAGTGACCACTAAAGCAAAGGTTCACCCTCGAAAGTTCAGTCGCTTCGTATCCAAGACCATCGCAAGTATCAGCGCCGCCCCCCACTGGCTCGCGGACCGTTGATTTAGTCGTTTAACAGTCAGCCGGAGGCGTACTCGCCACCGTACGAGTACGCCTGCGGCTGACTGTTAAACACTAATGTCGCCGCCATGCACTAAATCAACAGACCGCTCGTCCAGTGGGAGCGCAAGTTTGGCGGCTAGAGCGGACGCACCCGAAGCGAGTTTTTCGGGTAGCCAACTGGAATCTTGTCGGTTTCTGACGTATACTTTGGCGAGCCGTGTTGCGATTGCCAAATCTTGAGCCTTGGGCAAGGTTTCTCGGGTTGGAGATCGCGCGGAGTGAACCGGGGGGTGAATTGGAATCGACCGGATAGCTGAAGTGGTGAGTGGCGTGTCGTGGTTGGTCAGTGGGCCACGTAAAAAGCTGACTAAAACAATAAATGCTGAAGAAAACTTCGCATTGGCTGCCTAACTAAAACGGCAACCCCGGCCTAAGCTTTTTGCTGGAGAGAGCTGACGGCTGGTTACCAATTCCAGATCGCGACCTACCATGACGAGTACGTAGGAAGTTAAAGAAGTTCTCGAACCGCCTGCCGTCAATCCGGTCACTGGGAGCGACGGCGGGTTAAACTCAAAACTGTGACTACACACGTAGAGGCCATCACGGAAATGTCGCGGGACGCGGGTTCAAATCCCGCCGCCTCCACTAACACGGCCACCGCAAGGTGGCTCGAAGCAAAATGACCCGCTGGCTCACCCCAGCGGGTCTTTGCATTTCTACGCGGAAATTCGGGGCGTTTTCGTATCGCCAAACTTCAATGGCGTCGAAACCACGGGACGTGCTCGACACCCATCGCCACCCGAAAAGGCTCAAATCGGGGCCAAAGGCTCGAAACCACGGGACGACCCCTAAACACGTCCCGTGCTCGGAAACCCTGCAAAACACGGCACT
>JAUXWY010000133.1 GCA_030681235.1 Pirellulaceae bacterium
AAAAAGCGTTTTCACTGCACCCGCCGGCTGAAGCCGGTACACCAGCGCTCGCTAAACTACCTTTGTATTGGTAAAGCCATTGAAATCCGGAACTTATTTCGGGACAAATCCTTAACGCAATGGGCGATCGCCGACTTTTACGTTTGTGCTCATCAAGACGCCGTTGCGATAATAGTCGATGGTGGTCTCGTCACCGGGCGAAGTTAAGGCGATGTGGCGAAACAAAAGTACATGATTATGGACCGATTTGCCACCGATTTTGACCACGACGTCCTCGGTACGCAGACCTGCCAGATAGGCTGGCTGTTCTAACTCGACGGTCTCCAACCGAGCCCCAGAGATCTCTGGCAACTTCAGTCGAATGGCGTCCGAATGAGTCACATCTCGTGGTTGGACGCCCAAGAACCCACGACGAACATGTCCGTGTTTGACCAACTTGTCAACAATTTCCTTGGCCAAAGAACTTGGGACGGCAAAGCTAATCCCTTGAAAGAACTCGCCGTAGATCGAAGTATTGATACCAATCACTTGTCCGACGGAGTTGACCAAAGGACCGCCACTATTCCCAGGATTGACGGCGGCGTCCGTCTGTAGCAGGTCCTGATGCGGATTGGCCCCACCGGTATTGTCGGCGGTCCGACGATGTTTGCCGCTGACGATCCCGCGGGTCACTGTTTGATCCAGGCCGAAGGGGCTTCCCATCGCCCACACCGGAGCACCGAGTTCCATGGCATCGCTATCGCCCCATTCGGCAGCAATTAGATCAGAGGCTTCGATTTTCAGCACGGCCAAATCGGTCTCGATATCGCGTCCAATGACTTTGGCCGGGAATTCACGGCGATCGGTCAAAGTCACGATGATTTCCTCGGCCTTTTCGATGACGTGGTTGTTGGTCACGATCAAACCATCTTCAGAAATGATGATCCCCGAGCCTTGTCCTCGGGTCATCGTTTGGCGATATCGATTTCGGGTTTTTGATCCCGCTTGAATGCTCACGACACTCGGTTGAATTCGGTGAACGACCAACTCACTGGCCAACGCGCTCTCCCGCATGGAGACTTTCGAGAGCATATCGGTCGCTGCTTCGTACTGGGCACGCATCTTGCCCCGAGTTGCGGCGTATTGGTACTGTTCAACGATCTTTGGCCCAGCGGTGATCGCCGCCAAAAACACCATGATCATCAGAGCCAACCAAGCCAGGCTTTTCCAGACCTCGGAACCGCTGGTGACTCTTGCTGGGCGGGGTTCGGTATCAGCCGGTGTCAACATGAGAGGCGTCTGCGAAAACTCAGGCCCACGGTCGCTGGCCACAAGATCCTCATCCGAGCGTTGGGCGTTCACGAGGTTTCCAGCAAAAATATTAGGTCCTGCGTCCGCATCGACCGAGCTGGAGAAGGCCTCCACCGAAAGATTGGCAGATCGCAAGTTGCTGTGCTCGGCCTGATTTCGCAAACTCAAGAGCCCATCGATTTGGCTTTGCGAATGCGGCATTGGCGTGGGCACGATTAAAGGCAACGCCACCGGGCTTTCAACTGGAAAAGACGACGCATCGACTGTATTTTTTCCCGAAGTAGCGCCCAACGGCTCACGTTCGGTATCGAGTAAACGGTCAGGATCCAAAGGTTCCATGGTCACGCCTTAAACCGGATGGCAAAGCAGAAACGAAAACCACTCCGTCTCGGCTTTGCCTGTGGGCTCATTATAGCCAACAACCGTGGTCCGTGTCCAATCTAACTCGCGTTACTCGACGGTGACGCTTTTCGCCAGGTTTCGAGGTTTGTCCACATCGCAACCACGAGCCACGGCAATATGATACGCCAGCAGCTGCAGCGGAATCGCGCTGACAATCGGCTGCAGGAAGTCCTCAACGGACGGAATATAGATCACATCGTCAGCGACTTTACTGATCCGTTGGTCGCCTTCGGCGGCAATGGCAATGACGGGACCGCGTCGCGCCTTGATTTCCTCCAAATTGGACATCACTTTGGAGTAGATAAACCCTTGCGGCATGACAAAAACGCTTGGAGTATGCTCGTCGACCAGCGCAATTGGCCCGTGTTTCATTTCCGCAGCTGGATAACCCTCGGCGTGGATATAACTGATTTCTTTTAGTTTCAGGGCGCCTTCCAAGGCCGTTGGGAAATTGTAATGGCGTCCCAGGTACAAGAAGTTGTTGCAATGCATGAATTTTTCCGCAATGCGTTTGATTTGTTGGTTGCTTTCGAGGGCTCGCTCGACGGCATCAGGAACTAGTAGGATCTGATCCAGCAACCGACGCCCGGCTTCGAAACTCAAATTTCGCAATCGGCCGAAATAGATGGCCAGCAGCGACAGTGCCAAACACTGAGACGTATAGGCTTTTGTCGAAGCCACGCCGATTTCCGGACCGGCGTGCAAGTAGACACCGCCATTGACCTCTTGAGCAATCGAACTGCCCACAACGTTGCAAATGGCCATTGTAGGATGCCCCTTCCGCTTCATTTCGCGGAGGGCGGCCAAGGTGTCCGCTGTTTCACCGCTCTGGGTGATCCCAAAAACGAGCGTTTCATCGTCGATGGGCGGATTGCGATACCGAAGTTCGCTGGCGTATTCCACCTCGACTGGCAAACCGGCAAGTTCTTCGAACAGATACTCGCCCACCATCGCCGAGTGCCAACTAGTTCCGCAGGCGGTGAACACAATGCGTTTGATTTTACGCAAGTCGGCGTTGCTCATGCTGAGGCCGCCAAACACGGAGGTTGCGTTGTCCAAGTCGATCCGTCCGCGCATCGTGTTGCGCAGCGATTGCGGCTGTTCGAAGATCTCCTTCAACATGTAGTGTTGGAAACCACCCAAATCCACTTCTTCGGATTTGACCGACAATGACTGGACATCCGGAAACACTTCCCCGCGATCGCGACAGGAAACCGAAAGTTCTTCGGATTTGACAACCGCAATTTGATGATCGGCCAGATACACGATTCGCTGCGTGTAGCCAACCAATGGGGACGCGTCACTGGCAACATAATGTTCCTGATTGCCGACGCCCACAACCAAGGGGCTTCCCAATCGAGCCGCAAACATGGCGTGCGGGAATTCTTGAAACAGGATGACCAGGCCATAAGTGCCGCGTAGTTGATTGATCGACTCCCGAATGACGTCGACCAAGAGATCTTCGGTCAGGTCCTTCTTCCCGCGTTTTCGCTTTAGCATATCCGCCAATAAATGCGCGATCACCTCCGTATCGGTTTCCGAAGCGAAGGTGTAACCGCGGGCTTGCAGGGCTCGGCGCAATTCGTCGAAGTTTTCGATCACACCATTGTGGACCACCAGCAGTTCACCACTGCCACCTTGATGCGGGTGCGCGTTTTGAAGGTTGGCGACTCCGTGCGTTGCCCAACGAGTGTGCCCAATGCCCAAGTTTCCATGTAAGTCGTTCGCGTCAACTTCGGTGGCCAATGCAGCGATTCGCCCCGGAATCTTGACGATTCGGAAATGACCGTCGACCAACATGGCAACCCCGGCGCTGTCATAGCCGCGATATTCGAGACGCCGCAGCCCTTCTAAAAGAAATGGTTTGGCGTCATTGGGACCGATATAACCGACAATACCACACATAACCGCTGCAACCTTCAGTAACGCCCAGCAAAATTCTTTGAAACAATCGTTTGTGATTATCGGTTGACTCGTCCGAATTGCCAATACGAGCTTGAGAGAATATCACTCAAAGACCACGTTGTGCCCCTTCCATCCCTATCATTCCAAAATGTGTTACAATCTTCCCGTCGCGGATTTCATGTCGAGTAGGACGGGTTGTCCGATGGACCTCCGCAGCTGAAATCGGTCGTTTCCGACCCGAGCCTTGCAAACGCAGCCAAAAACTCGAACATTTCGCCCATTCGGTCACTCGTCACAGGATTTATTCGATGCCCGCCTATGCCGTACCTCGCGTTGCTGAACATCCAAAATTGAAGCCGAAAACGATTCAATTGGTCGCGAGCGGCGACCTGCGGTTGTCGGCCAATCAAGTGTGCTGGCCGGCTCAAAAGGCTATGGAGGACGCGCTCACAGCGGCAATCAAGAAACTCGGGTTCCAAGTCAAACGAATCCACGTGTATGACTCGAAGAAAGAGCACGGATTTATCGACTCGCAGAAGATGGGGATCGAGGTTTTTCGCAAAGTCGACCCGGATGCACCCCTGATCATCGCACAAGCCGTTTGGCAATATTCGCACCATGTCCTCTCGGGGTTGATGCGTCATCGGGCCCCGATTTTGACCGTGGCGAATTGGTCGGGACAATGGCCAGGATTGGTCGGTTTGCTCAATCTAAACGGTTCCTTGACCAAAGCGAACGTCAAATACAGTTCGCTCTGGAGCGAAGATTTTCAAGATGCTTGGTTCCAAACCAAACTGGAAATCTGGTTGTCGAAGGGCGAGATCAAACACGCAACAACGCATGTCACCCCGTTTCGCAAAGTCGCGGTGCCCGCCGGCGAACAGCGACTGGGACAGACCTTGGCCTCGCAACTGCAAACGCAACGAGCCATCATGGGTGTCTTTGACGAAGGGTGCATGGGAATGTTCAATGCCATTATCCCGGACTCACTGCTCAATCCGACTGGAGTTTTCAAAGAGCGACTCAGCCAATCCGCGTTGTACCATGAAACGATGCAAACCGAAGATCGCGAAGCCGACGCCGTCCGCCATTGGATGGAGAACATGGGGTTGAAGTTTCAGACCGGTAAAAATCATGCCACGCATTTGACCGACAAACAAATCCGACTGCAATGCAAGATGTACGTTGCCGCGCTGCGAATTGCGGACGATTATGGTTGTGATTGCATTGGGATTCAGTACCAACAAGGCCTCAAAGATCTATTGCCGGCCAGTGACTTGGTGGAGGGCACACTCAACAACACTTCGCGGCCGCCGATTTCTAGTCGCGATGGGCAGCGTGTCCTCTACAAGGGACAGCCATTGCCACATTTCAATGAAGTTGACGAATGTGCCGGGCTAGATGCGTTGATGACGTTTCGTTTGCATTCGGCCATGAAACAACCCGTCGAAAACACTCTGCACGATTTGCGTTGGGCGGATTGGGATCAATCTAAAACGGTTTCGGATTATGTGTGGGTGTTGTTGATCAGTGGTGCCGCACCACCGGCCCATTTTGTCGACGGCTGGAAAGGCGCCAGCAGTTTGCGGCAACCCGAAATGTACTTCCCCAGCGGCGGGGGAACACTGCGCGGCATCAGCAAACCCGGCGAGATCGTGTGGTCCCGTGTTTTTATCGATAAAAATCGGCTGCAAATGGACTTGGGCCGCGCCAAAGTCGTGTCGTTGCCCGCCGCTGAAACTCAACGACGTTGGGATGCCACCACCGTCCAATGGCCGATCATGCACACGGTATTTTATGGAATCGACCGCAACCAAATGATGGCCCGACACAAAAGCAACCATATCCAAGTCGTCTATGCCAATTCGGCGGCCGACGCCGATTCGTCTCTATTGGCGAAGGCAGCCATGGCCGATGCGATGGGCATGGAGGTCTCCCTGTGCGGTACTCGGAGCGATGGGTCCATGTGGAGTTGAACCTGCGGGTAATTTTGCGGAATTCTCCAAGACTTTCGCGACATGACCCGCGGCTACAATTCGCCTTGCAGTCCCAGCTGATGAAAATAGTGCTCGGTGAATTCTTGATTGGCCAACAACCAATCGATGTCCGGAGTCCCGGCCATCGCTTTCTCAATCACTTTGACAGTCGCTTGGCGATGGATGGCAAACAGGCCGGCATGGTCGATCGAATCCAGTTTCGCCACGATCGGATCCAACCAAACCGAATAGATGATCCCCAATTCGTGGGCATTCGCTTTCGGAATAATCCCTTGGCGAACGGCATCCAAAACACCGTTGGCGATACCGGCTTGCACTGTGCCCATTAAGATATTCGTGTATCGCGTGCTCTCGACGGTCACTTTGCTGACCATCAAGGTGGCAGGTTTTACCTGCACATCGCTATTGAGAATCGCGAAGACTCGCGTGTGCCCTTTGACTTGATCGCCCAACAAAGTGGCCAGGGCCGTGCCAACAGGCCCATCCAATTCGCCAATCACGATTTCCGGTTCAGCGCACAGATAGGCCTCGTCACCCTCGACCAAAGCCTCTGCCGTTCGCAGTCCAATCCTCTCCATCGATCTTCCTTCGCGTGTGAATGTCGTGAGCGTGGGGCGTTTGCTTTCGATAGCCCCGGTTGCACTTTGTACCCCGCTTTTGCGTCACGACAAGCACCCGTCCAGACTGTCGAATGTCTATTCCCAGCCGCCAAAGAAACGGCTATCCATGCGCGGCACAGATGACGCAGTTCGACGTGAAAGGCAACGCCTCCAACCGAGTCAAGGAAATCGACGAGTTCCAGCGAACGCACGTGCCATAAGTCCCATCCGATATCCGTTTCAATGCCAACCGAATGTCGTGGATATCGCCGTCCGCGCGCTCGCTCAGGGCACTCAGGACCTCGTCGTCCTCGTGGATGATGGCGTTTTCCTCCCAGTCCGGACTACCGGGGTCACTCAAGCGAGCCTCGATTCGTTGGGCGCGATCTTCCAAAATTCGCAATTGTGCTTCCAGATTCTGTTTGATCTGCGACAAATCTTGATGGCTCATTGTGCTTTCTCCAATTGATTCATGACACGATCATAACGCCCCGATCTCAAACATCGCAACATCCGAAACGGAGCTTTTTTGAGCTGCTTGTCGAAAGGCAGTTTAGCGAGCGCTGGTGTACCGGCTTTCAGCCGGCTGGTAGGT
>JAUXWY010000134.1 GCA_030681235.1 Pirellulaceae bacterium
CTCCATTAATTCGACCGGATCAGATGATGTTTACGAATGGTGGCGGAACCATGATCGGCGGGGCGTTGCGGCAATGTCGCACGCATCTGGAGGAACGCGAAGCAGGCGATCGAATGATTTTGTTGGTTTCCGATGGGGTCAGCGCCGACTTGAATAACGGGCAAGACGAGATCGTGGCGCGCGAATTGCAACGTTCTGGAATTGTGGTGTTTGGCGTTCACATCGGTGAAGGAGAAACGCCGCCCGAAGTTGCTTCGATCTGCACCATTACCGGCGGATCTTCGTTTGCCGCCGGCGACGAAGTTGGGCTGCAAGCGGTATTCAAACGGATCGATCAGATGCAAACCGTGAAAATGGAGCAGACCGTGGCGGATATTCAGGACTTTTATTGGCCGTTTTGCGTGACGGGCCTCGTCGGATTGGTCGGATTTATCCTCTCGTCGTTTGGCTGGAGGTACACCCCATGGTGATGATGGCCGAAATCACGGCGCTGGTGGGATTGGGCTTGATGGCCGTGGCTGAGTGGCTGCACTGGCGGCGATGTAGACGCTTGGCCCGGTTGGCGTTTGGGCCCACGGCTCGACCATCCCGATGGGTGTCGACGACTCCGATTCTCCGAATCTTGGCCGTCGGGATGTTGAGCTGGGGCTTTGTGACGCTCTTGATGTTGGATCCGAAAATCCACAGCCAAATCGAACTGGACCCCAAGAAACAGAAGAACTTGTTGCTGGTGGTGGATGTTTCACCTAGCATGCACTTGGTTGACGCTGGGCCGGAAAAGAACCAAGAACGCCGGGTCCGGGCGTCCCAAGTGGTGAGCAGTGTGCTGAATCGGATCCCGGTTCGCGAGTACCGCATCAGCTTGGTGGCGTTTTATTCGGGAGCGAAACCGCTACTGGACCAAACGACCGATTTCGATATTGTTCAGCACATGATGGAGAAACTGCCGATCTATCAAGGGTTCGATGCCGGGAAAACAGACCTGTTCGCAGGTTTGACCGAGGCCGCTCGGTTGGCCAAGCACTGGAATCCCAAGAGCACCACAGTGATCGTCCTGACCGACGGCATGTCCGTACCGTCGACTGGGATGCCACGAATGCCTGCGTCGGTACGCGAAGTATTGGTCATCGGGGTGGGCGATCCGGCTGTGGGCAAGTTTATCGATGGACATCAGTCTCGTCAGGATTCGGCAAATCTGAGACAAATTGCCAACCGGTTGCAGGGAGCGTATCATGATGGGAACGTCAAACATCTCCCCTCCAGTTCGTTGGCGGCCTTGATCGGATCCGGAAATGACCGGAATTGGTGGGAGCTGACTCGGCGTGAGTGGGCGCTAGCGGCTTCGGCGGTTGGGGCGGCAGTTTTGGGAATGCTTCCAGTAGCGTTGATGATGTTTGGTTCGAGTTGGCGGCCAGGAGTTCGCTTCGGGTCGGTGCGCACCGTTTAACGAAGGAGTTTTGTCATGCGAGTTTGGGTGGTAGTAGCTTGGCTGTTTGTGGGCTTGGCCGGTGTCGTTTTTCATCTCGGCCCAGGACGCGAGTTGGAAAAGAACGATGGACTGAACGCCAACCTGACTCGAGCAAGGTTAAACGTCGAAACCGAGAATTGGGGTGAAGCGATCGATAGTTTCGACCAAGCGATCGCTGGCTTGTCGGAACAGCAATTGGATATGCATCGTCAGCTGCGTCTGGAAAAAGCCAAAGCCCAGATGATGGACTCGCAGTTGCCGGAAGCCCGCTTGGCACTCGACGCCTTGATGCAAGAGATCATGGAAGGCGGGGCCGGAGAGACAAAGATCGCCCAGGAGACTCGACTGGCTTTGGCGTCGGCTCAATATTATGTCACGTGGTTGATGCGGTTGGAGGGAGTTGGTCGCGAAGAATGGGAACCGGAAGTCGAAGCCGCGCGACAGAATTATCGAATCCTTAGTGAAATGGCAGACAAGTCGGGCGATGCTGATGTTGCAGGAAAACGCCGTGAGGATCTGGAAGCCGCCGTTCGATTGGCTCGGATGGATTTGACCGATTTGCAAGCTCTGCCGCTGCCGTGCCAATGCAAAGGCTGCAAGAGCGGGAAGTGTCGCGGCAAGAAACCGGGCAAACCCAAGGAAGGACCGCCGAAACAAGGCGCGTCATTCGCGAAGCCAAACGACGACAACGGTTCTTAAGGGTGTTTTCATTGGAGCGACTTAGCGTGCGAACTTTCGTTTTGATTTGTTTGGCCGTCTCCTCGGTTGGATTGGGTGATGGGCAGGCACAGACCGTCCTGCGGGCCGTGCCACTTCGTTCGGCACCAAGTATTTCGATGACACTGCAGGAAGGGCCAGGCTTCCCACCGCCTCAGGCATTCGTGATTGGCCCTGACGGTCAGCCGGTTCCCAGTACGACGGGTCCGTCGGCTGGACCTTCCAACGGCGAATTTGATCCGAAGGCCGTCCGCTTGCAGAAGTTGTTGGAGTTGAATTGCGATCGCAGCCCCGCCGCAGTCCTGGCGGCGTGGGCCAAGGAACTGCTGCCGCCCGATCCGGAACCAAAGGTCGAGAACGAAGGTAGCGCTGCGGGCACAGCGCAAGGATCGCCCACCGATTCGGCAACTCCGCCTGCGGATACGCCGATCCCGACGGACCCTGCCGCCGTGGCGGCCGCAGAAGCGGCCGCCACGAAAGCCGCCGAAATCGTCGAACAGACCAAGGCCTTGGACGCAGAAGTCGGACAGTTTGCTCGGCATGTCACTTTGGGCCGATGGGGTGAAGTTTCCAGTTACTTGGCGGGGCTACCTGACGGGCAGTCGAAACAAGTTTATCAAAAATTACTTCAGTCGTTGGCGGCAATGCCCATCATCGCTTCCGCGCGAAACGAAATTCCGCCTGCAGCCATGCCCAGCCACGTGCTGCGCCCCGCCGATGTTGTCGCGGTGGCCAACGCCGCGACCGAAAAACTTGATGAATCACAGATCAATCAATTGGCAGTGATCTTGGCAAAGTGCAATGGGCAAGGGTTCATCATGGATGGCTTGATACAGCAACTGCAGGTTGGAACCCGATGGCTGGGCGGCACCGAAGTTGAGAAACGCGAGGCGGCGGCATTGCTGCTGTTGGCGGCCGGACTTCCCGATGCTGCGGTCGAGTTTTTGCCCGCTTGGCCAAGTGAAAGTCCGATCTCCGCGTTGGGCCTCAAACTGCTTGCCCGGTACTTTGACGGGAAATATGCGCAAGAGAATACGCCAGCAGTGCTGACGCAGTCTTGGGAAGTTCACCAGAGGTTATTGGCAGCGCCCGACCTGACGCCAAACGATCGAACTTCGGTTCTGCAACGGACTGTGGAGTTGTCGACATTGGTCGAGAAGGAACTTGGGCAAGCTTGGTTAGACGCCAGTTTCACGGGCGATTTAGAACGCGGAATTCGCATCCTCTCTCAGTTGGGCATAGCGTCTTCCACCGAAATGCCAACGATGATCGGCGATTCGGGACGACGAAAGAATGTGTTGAATCTGCAGAACAAGGCGGCCGAAGCGCTTGTGAAATCGACCGGTGATTCGGCCAGTCGTTGGCAAGAGACCCTCTCGCTGTTGGTGGCCCAGTGGATGAAAGAAGCCGAGTTGACACACGGCTACGGCGGCGACTCGAACCAGAACTCTTCGATGCAATACGATCGCTTCGGCAATTTCTTTTATATGGACTCGTCGGACCCTCGGTTTGGGGCGCAAATGCGGGGTGGTGTATCGGCAATTTCCGTCCTGGATCTGTTGGAATTGCAACCGAGTCCCGAGTGGACTGCTTTGATCTATCCCGAGTTGCATCCGAGGCTGGCCACGATGTTGGCGCGATTGTACTTGAAGGCCAAAGAAGAAGAGAAAGCATTTCCGCAAATCGAAAAAGTCGCGCAGGAACAACCGGAGATTGCCCGGGAGTTGATTCATGAATTCTTGCGAGCTTGGACGACCAGCCACGACCCGAACTCGCAACAACGAATGTTCAATCCTTACATGTACATCTACGGCTACAACCAGCAAGCCGGTGGAATTCCTTTGTCTCGGTCCCGGCAACAGCGAAACTTGGCCGAACTGTCGGCGTGGGTGGCCAGAATTCGTGCGCTGCCAATCAAGTCGATTGATGAAGATCTGTTGGCCCAAGCATTTACAACGTGTCACAGCAGCGCCGAAGTCTTTCGTGTCGATTCGTTTGTGGCGGTGTTCGGCGATATCGAGTCGCTGAAACCTGAAACCGTCGCCAGTATCGCAACCACGATGCGAGGGAACTTGGCCAGCGTTTGGCGACAAGTTCGCGTTCAAGAGGCGTACCAGACAAAGCGTAAAGAACCGGCGATTCAGGCCGAAGTCTTGCGCGGCTACGAAGTTGCCAAGACGATTGTCGCCAGTGCACGGAATAAACATTCGGACGATTGGCGATTGCAATTGGCCGAAGCTACCTTGAAGTTCGACGAAAACGCGTACCGGCAGACCGTTCAACCGACGTCCGAGTTTGTGGATCATCGACAATCGGCTTTCGAAGGCTTTCAAAAGGCGGCTGACTTGTACCGCGCCTCGGTTCCAACGTTAAAAGCGCGGGAACATTCGACCGATGTTTTTGACTATTGGTTCTACGCGGCTCTGGGCGCGACGGATTTGGGACAGATTTCACATGAGAATCAGCCGGTTCCGACCCAGTTTCCTCTAATTTTAGCCGCGATCAACAGTTTGCCGGGCCAAACCGCCGATGAACACCTCGGCAAATTTGCGAATCAATTGTTCACTCGCATGGGGACCGTACAACCTCAAGCCAAGTATCGATTCCTGAAAGCTGGCTTCGAGATCGTCGGAGACCATCCAAGAGCCCAAGAGGCCAAGAAGTCGTTCGAATACTACAACGATGTCACTTCGGAGATCAAGTTAGTGGCGGAGATTGATGGCAGCGATGTGGTAGGTCATCAGCAGCCGTTTGGTGTCATTTTGAAACTGGTCCATACGACGGATATGGAACGAGAATCCGGTGGATTTGAGAAATACGTTCAGAACCAAACGCAGTCCCCATATTATTACAATTATGGACGTCCCAATGAAGACTATCGCAACAAGTTCCAAGAAGGTGCGACGAAAGCTCTGAGCGAGAACTTTGAAGTGATCTCCATGACCTTTCAAGAGCCCAAGAGCATGAAGTCCCGGCCTTCCGATCGCGAAGGTTGGCGAGAAACGCCGTATGTCTACGCCTTGCTTAAAGCTCGCGGTCCGCAGATCGATCGCTTTCCGCCGATTCAACTCAACTTGGACTTCGTCGATACGTCGGGGTTTGTGGTGCTGCCAATCGAATCAGCGGCCTTGGTCGTCGATGCGTCTCCTGGAAAATCAGCCACCAGACCGTTTGAGAACTTGGAGTTGGTCCAAACCATCGACGAAAGACAAGCGGCCGACGGCAAGCTGATCCTGGAAGTGCAAGCCAAAACGAAGGGACTCGTTCCAGAATTGCGTGAGATTTTGGACTTGAACTTCGAACATCTCGAGATTTCACGCCTCGACGATCAACAGGTTTCTCCGAAAGGATTCGACCCCGACTCCGAAACCATTCAGATCACCTCCGACCGCAGTTGGCTGGTTGAACTACAAGCCAAAGCGGGGCACCGTTTGGATGCGTTCGAGTTTAGTCGGCCAAAGATGGAAGGGGTCTCGGTGCGTCGGCAACAGTATCGAGATGCAGATTTGGTCGACGCGGACGAAACGATTCAGTTGACTTCGGTCTATCGGCGCGTGAACTGGATGCAAACCATCCTCATTGGCGTGTTGGGCGTCGGGGTCTTGTCGATTGTTGTAGTCGGCTTGGTCTTTGCCACTCGTCGGAAGCCAATAGAAAACCGAGTTGCGTTTGAATTGCCCAGTGAAATCAATGCCTTTACGGTCATGGGCTTGTTGCAGCAAATCCAGCGAGAAGGAAAAATTTCCGACAAAGAACGGAGCGAACTGGGCCGGGTGATTGCCGAGATTCAGTCGGGGTTCTTCAGTCGGAGCGCCGAAAAGAACCTCGACCTCAATCAGATCGCTAAAAAGTGGGCTGGGTAGGAAACGGGTTGCTCGGTCTTCGATTGGGGCACTCCGTTCCGGCGACCGTGGCTACACAACCAACCCTAACTTTCACGCGTGATCGACCGCTAGATCGATGTCGCCTGATTCTCGATTTCTGTAACCGTGGCGACTTTCTTTTGATCGCCGACAATACCACCCGCGAACTCGATGTCACCGATTCGTTCGATGACGCGGTACTTGCGGCGATAGTCATGGTCGATGAAATCAACGAACTTGATTTCGTAGGCCATCGATGGACTAAGCCGCTCGCGCAAGAGTTTCAATGCTTGGGTTCGTACCAATTCCTGTAGCTGGGAATCGTTGATGATAAACTGAACTTCCAGGTCCGTTTGATTTCGTTCGTAGACTTTGATCTCCAGGATTGTATCTTGGACGGACCCGTTCAACTCAGTCACAAACTGATTGAAGAACGAGGGGTAAAAGCGTTTTCCTTGGTCCGACATGATGTAGTTGGTATCTTTGCCCTCAATCTTGGTAATGACAAAGCGTTCGTGGCCGTTCTTGTCAGTTTGGAATTCGACGTTGGCGACGTCGCGCATTCGATAGCGAATAAACGGAAAATCGGTCAGTAGCAAACGAGTGATCACCATTTCCGGCTGCCCTTGAGCGTTCGGTTCCGTCTCGACGTAAGCCACGTTGGCGAAGATCTCAATTCCACCGGGAGTTTCATGCGAGATTTCGCCCAGCTCGACCGAGCCATACGAATCTTCGATCTTGCTCCGAGTGAAGACAGATTCGGCGTTCTTTCGTTGACACTCAAAAAACGTTTCGCCGCTGGTGTTGATGAGTTCAGGGTGATGCTTCAACGGCAAGTTGAACCGACGAATCGTGTGGGCGATCATGTTCAACGGCGAAGGGAACACTAACAGCAATTTCGGCTTGAAGCGATTCAAATCGTCGACCAAATCACGAACCACTTGCTCGTCAATCTTGTCGAACAAATGGTATTTGAAGCCTGTTATCCAACTGAATCGATTGAACTTGACCATGTCATCGATATTGTAGGTGTTCTTCGGATAGAAGATCATCATGCGCTGGCCCGGTCGCCAACCCATTCGGTACCAGCACTTGAAGAACGTAAACAACATCGAAAACATGTGATGTTTGGTCATATGGACGACCAACGGCAGGGAACTGGACCCGCCGGTCGCCATAGGCATTAGAAAATCGCCTTGCCGCAAGCGGCGAAGGGATTCCAATAGCCGCCCTTCGACTTGCAACTCACGTGTCTTGGGATCAACTTTCGACAGTTCTTCGGACATGACGTTTTGGCCAGCCTGGGCATAGTCGTCTTTCGACAAGCTAGGCAAGCGAGCGTAATTTTGAAAAAAAGTCTCGTCGTTAACGTCGCGGTTTTCGGCCAAGAACCGAGTAAATCGACCGCGAAAATAAGGATTGTTTCGATCGACCGTTTCGAGCAAACGTATCAGATCCGTCCGGATTTGAGGACGAATGTTGGTCAAGCGATCTTGAACCACAACCGATTGGTACAGAGACCAAACCCCAGCGAACTTCAGCATCCAGCGATATAGCAACGTTGACATCAAGTCCAATCCGAAAAATGCGATCGTATTGACGATTCCTCGGGCGAATTCTAACCAGACGGACTCGTATTCCCAAGTGGCCCCCGCACGGACAATTGTCAACCACGGGTTGTAAAAGTTGGCTATTTCCGGGAACATTGCGAACCATCTGCGGGTCCCGAAAATCGTCGACCGGTTCTCCCGTACTTCCTCTGGTTTGAGAAAAGGCTCATGGCGCTTTGGAACCCGTTTAATCTCTTCAAGAAAAAAGAAAAACCGGCACCTGCGGTCGAGACCCCGCCTGAAACAACTCCGGTTGCCGCAAGTCCGGTTGTGGCCCGTCCGGTTTTGGACGTTGAAATCGCACCAGTTTCCGCACCCGTCGCTGCCACTCCGGTCCCTACCCAGAACTCGTCGACCGAGGCCTCGATTTCGACTCCGGTTCAGGCTTCCGAATCGGCGCCAACGTCCGGTCATTCGGAATCCCTCCCTATACAATCCGCTCCGGTCCCGGCCGCAGTCCCGGCTTCCTCCAAGGACCAGGCCGAAGTCGGTCATTCCACGAAATTGCCCGTTGTGCCGCCGACAAGCGATGCACGGGTTCACGTACCGTTTGTCGAACAGAAAGCTCCGGCTCAGCCTGTGGATTTCGCTGCCAAGATTTCGCGGCGACCTACCACTGAGAAATCTGCGGTGAATCCAACGGTGGAAGAGTCCAGTGGCGGACTGATGGGTTGGTTTCGTTCAGCGATTCGCAAGACCGCCCAGGTCCTGAATACAGACATCCGTGATCTGGTGGGCCGCGACGGCCGGTTGGTTGACGACGAGTTCTTGCAGGAACTGTTCACGCATTTGATCAAGACCGACATGGGAGTGGCCGCAGCCACCGAAATTCGTACGGCCATCCACACGCAATATCGCGGCCGAAAAGTTCACTTGAACGAATTGATCGACGCCGCCAAAGTCACGATTCGCGACATCATGCGGCAGGACGAGGTTCGACTGACATTGGCGGATCATGGAACGTCGGTGATCATGGTGGTCGGCGTGAACGGCAGCGGCAAGACAACCTCCATCGCGAAGCTGGCCAACATGTTTCGGCAAGACGGCAAGTCGGTGGTTTTGGGTGCTGGAGATACTTTCCGAGCCGCGGCGGTCGAGCAACTTCGCCAGTGGGCCGGCCGAATTGGCGCGGACATTGTGACTGGCGAAGATCGCTCGGACCCGGCCAGTGTTGCGTTCCGTGCGACCAAACATGCGGTCGATCATCAAACCGATGTCTGCATCGTGGACACGGCGGGACGTTTGCAAACTCAATCGCATTTGATGCAAGAGTTGGCCAAGATTCGAAGAGTGATCGACAAAGTTGTACCTGGAGCACCACATGAAACGCTCCTAGTGCTCGATTCCACGGCGGGGCAAAACGCGATCAGTCAGGCGCGCGGGTTCTCGGAGGCCGCGGGCTGTACGGGAATTATTTTGGCCAAGTTGGATGGCACGGCCAAAGGTGGCGTTGCGATTCCGATTCGAAAGGAATTCAATCTGCCTGTTAAGTTTATTGGTTTTGGGGAAACTGCCGATGCGATTGCTCCATTTGACGTGGAGCGGTACGTCGACGCCTTGTTCAATATCGATTGATTAGGAAGAAGATTATGGAAGGATCGACGACAACTGATGCCGGCAGTGCTCCGGCCTGGAGACCTTTGACCGCGCGACAACGACGAGTCTTGGGAACGCTGATTGAAAAGTCCAAAACCACCCCAGATGCCTACCCGCTGACCATGTTGGCCCTGACGACTGGGTGCAACCAAAAAAGCAATCGCAATCCGACCAACAACTACAGCCAGGAACAGATTGAAGAGACGGTCGATTACCTAAAGGGAATCGGCGCCGTGACGTTGGTCCAAGGCAACGGACGAGTTCCCAAGGTTCGACACTACGCTTACCAATGGCTGGGGTTGAGCAAAGTCGAAGCGGCGATCATGACCGAACTCCTGCTGCGCGGCGAACAGACCTTGGGCGAACTTCGCACTCGGGCTTCCCGCATGGAGCCGATTGCCGACTTGGGCGAGCTACAAAAACTGCTTCACGATTTGCAGAGTAGGAACTTGGTTCAATACTTGACCCCAGCGGGGCGGGGACAAATGGTGACCCACAATCTCTACCAAGACGCGGAAAAGACCGAACTGAAACAGAAGTATGCTGGCTATACGGGGCAGGAACCTCCTCATGCCGACTCGGCTGCGGACGAACCGGATTCGGAATCGAAGCCCCGACGCTCAGGCACTGGTTCGACGGTCAGTGGATCTGCAGTCGACGAACTCAGGTCGATGGTCGAACAACTCCAAACCAGAATCAAATACCTCGAAGATCAACTGGACGTTCGCTGGCCAGGTTCGGCGTAGGGAACTTAAAGCCGATTTGCCCCAAAATACATTCCTGATTTCAAATCCGTCCAAATCCGAAATGGAATTCGGTGGCTCCGATTGTTCAAAGGCAATTTAGCATGCGCTGGTATACCGGCTTCAGCCGGCGGGAGCGATGAAAATACTCTTTTCAGCTACCCGCCGGCTGAAGCCGGTACACCAGCGCTCGCTAAACGGATACTGTTACGAGTTCTCGGATTTCCGCTACAATAAATACGGTTTTCAAACCGGGAAGTTTTTTTTGAGATAAATCCTAAGTCACTGAATCCGATCGGAGTTCGACTATGAGTTGCCTGGCGTTGATTGTGAAGAACGTTTCGGAGCGAATCGCCTCCTACCGTTCGCAGTTCATCATGGTTTCGTTATTTTCGTTCATGTTGACGCTGACAAACGATTCGTCGGGGCAGGATTGGAATCAATGGCAGGGACCAAATCGAAACGGTCGCTGGGAGACATCGGCGACGATCGACAAATTCGCCGCTGCGGGTCCCAAGTTCGTGTGGCGGCAAAAGATTGCAAACGGTTACGCTGGGCCGTCGGTGGCTGCCGGAAAACTGGTCGTCATGGATTTTGTACGCACCGAGGGCGACCCGACTCCGAACCCAGGAACCAAAAGTGCGCTCCAAGGAAGCGAGCAAGTGCATTGTTTCGATGCTGCCACCGGCAAAGTATTGTGGACTCATGCGTATGAATGCAATTACTTGATCTCGTATCCCAATGGCCCGCGAGCCGCGCCGGTCATTGACGGTAATCGAGTCTACACGTTGGGAGCGGAAGGGCATTTGAAATGTTTGGACTTGACGAATGGCAAGATCGTTTGGGAAAAGGATCTCAAATCCGAATACGAGTTGGAGAGCGCCCCGCATTGGGGATTTGCGGCTCATCCTCTGATTGACGGTGATTCGTTGTACTGCGTCGTAGGTGGAGAAGGCAGCGTCGCGGTGGCTTTCGACAAGAACTCCGGGAAAGAATTGTGGCGAAGTTTATCGGCCCCGGTCCAAGGATATTGCCCGCCGACCATTGTCGAGGCACATGGTATTCGCACGTTGCTCATTTGGCACTCACACGCCATCAATGGTTTGAACCCAAAGACCGGCGAAGTTTATTGGTCGTTCGATTTGGTACCAGCCTACGAAATGCCAATCATCGCGCCGATTCAAAGCGGGAATTATGTCTTAGCGACCGCGTTGCAGGGAACTTCGCTGCTAATTGAACTCGGAACCGACCCCAAAGCTGCCAAAGAAGTATGGCGCGGCGGCGGAATCCACTCGGATCACAACCCTCCGTTGATTGTTGACGGTCACATTTACGGTGTCAGCGAACGCGGGCCATTGAAGTGCTGTGAATTGAAGTCGGGGGCCGAAGTTTGGGAGTCGATGGCAACGGCAAACAACGGTCGGCCGGTGAATTCCGGAACGGGCTTTATCGTTCATGGCGACGGCAAGTACTTCATGTTCATCGAGACCGGTGAATTGATTATCGCAAAACTCTCTCCCGAGGGTTGCGAAGAGTTGGATCGGGCCAAGATTATCGAGCCGACCAGTCGAACGGGGAGCCGCAAAGTGGTTTGGAGTCATCCGGCTTTTGCGGGCACTCGGATGTACGTCCGCAACGACGAAGAGATTGTATGCGTCGAACTGGGCGCGAAATAAGCAATGAAACCTTCCCGAAAAGAGATTCCTAATTGGCGAGCGTCGGACGTTGGAAAATTCGAGAACTGGTAACCCATAATGGTGATCGGTTTAGCAAGCGCTGGTGTACCGGCTTCAGCCGGCGGGTAGCAGAAAAGAGCCTTTTCACACTTCCCGCCGGGTGAAGCCGGTACACCAGCGATCGCTCCATTGCCTTGGAATGGGTAGAACAATCAAAGTCCATTTCGGATTTTGCGACGTTCAAAATCAGGCACTTATTTCGGGACTTTTGCTATGGGTGATGTCGATGAACTGCGATTGCCACCCAGAGACCGTGATGCTCATAAAGGGCATTTTGGTCGGGTCCTGATCGTCGCCGGCTCGCGCGGCATGGCTGGCGCCGCCGTCTTGACGACCGGTGCATGTCTGCGGAGCGGCAGTGGATTGGTAACCGTTGCAGCTCCGGCGAGCGTCATCGGGCAAATCGCAGCGGCTCATCCGGCGGCGATGACAATGCCGCTCCCCGAAACACAAAGTGGCCGAGTGTCCTTGGCCGCCCGCACGAAGTTGCAACCCAGATTGGGATCGTTCGATGCGGTTGCGGTTGGCCCTGGGTTAGGACAGTCTGCTGGGGTGACGGCCTTGGTAGTTTGGCTCTTCCAGCATTGCCCATGCCCGCTGGTCTTGGATGCCGACGCCTTGAATGCCATGGCTCAGGCGATTCGGCAACGACGTTTGCAATGGCCTCCGACTAACGACTCGATGTCGGACCCCGCGTTTGTCCGAGTCCTCACGCCTCATCTCGGCGAGTTTCGTCGACTTCAGGCCGCCGATGCGGACTTGCCATGCGGGACCGTTGAAGCGGCCTCGATGGTCGAGTTGGACGAACTCGTGATGACGCTCGCAAAAAAGTTACGCAGTTGGATCGTCCTAAAAGGGGCGAACACTCGAATGACGGATGGCTCCAAATTATGGCGGAACTCGACCGGAAACCCCGGCTTGGCGACCGGCGGCAGCGGCGATTGTTTAACCGGCGCGATGGTGGCGTGTCTGGCTAGTCGATCCGATACGCGGCTCGCGGTGCGAAGAGCCTGTTATGTTCACGGCTTGGCGGGCGACTTGGCGGCAGTGGATTTGGGGCAACATTCGATGAATGCCGAAGACCTAGGGGCGTACTTACCGAACGCTTGGAAGAGACTGGAGACCGAGAAATGAAATGGACCCGCCATGATTATGCAATGAAAACTTGGATTCGGCGCCGACCGTTAGGCTTGGCGGCTGGAGTTCTGCTAGCACTTGCCTCGGTCGGTTGTTCGCCGCCGCCGGGCAGTCAACCAGTAAAACCCGTCGAGGAACCGCCCAAAGCCAAGGCACCAGCGACCTCTGCCTACGGAAAGGCTTTGGAATCGGTCGAGAAATTGAAGGACAAAGCGGCGGACTATAACGACCGGTTGGAAAAGCTAAACGATCCATTTGCG
>JAUXWY010000235.1 GCA_030681235.1 Pirellulaceae bacterium
GTTTCCGTAATGATCTCGGTAACAGGAAATCATCATTTCCAAGACTCGCGGATCGACCGGATTGCTTGCGTTGCAATCGAGATACAACGTCATTCGACGACTCCTGAGTTTGTGCCGGTCGAACCTTCGCGGAGTGCTCGTAGCAGACCGCGCAGCGCATTCAAAGCGAACACCATCGGGTACGTCGTTTCAAAGTACCACAACTTCGCGAAATAGAATCCGATCGGCGACGCCGGGAACCGAGTCCCGTTATCGGTCAGTTCCAATAACCGCTTTCCACCGGCCAATAACGCTCGTTGCGTGGCGTCCAACAACGGTTGTTGTTCCGCGTGGCGTTTCAACGCCACGTAACATTCTGCCAGCGATTCCAAAGCCAAGCCCGTTTCTTCGATCGTGGTCGGCATTTCCCGAACCACCGTTGAATCGAAGCTGCGACCGCCACCCCAGCCACCGTCGGAATTTTGCTGATCCAGCAGCCACCGCCACGCTCGCAGGGCCGCTGCATCCCATTCGGCCCGCTGCAAGTCGCGGGTGGCGACCCACGACAACAACACGCGGCTCGTCCCGTAGACGGGATTCTCTTCTTCCGCCAGGTATTGATTGCCAAACCACAACGGCACCCAAGCACCGGTGGCCTGTTGCTGTTTCAAGAGGTAATTCACGCCTCGCTTGGCTGCCTGCTCCACGAGCGTTTGGGAGCGTGAATCCAATTCAGGGTACCAACGTTTCCAAGCCCGCAGCGCATGAGCGGTCAAATCCGCGCTACTCCGATCGAACGGCAATTGGCCCCAACCGCGACAAAACGTTGGCATCCCACCATCGCGGTTCTGTGTCCCCAATAACCAGAGTGCACCCCGTTTGGCAGCCACGCGAACCTCGGGATCCGTTGGGTTCGCCAAGAGGCCAAGCGCCAACATGGCACCGGGCGTGTCGTCGGAATCGGGTACTCCACCACTCAAGTTCGTCCAGGCCCATCCACCGGGCGCGGCTTGCGTGAACGGATGAATCGAGCGGTACTGTTGTCCAAGCAACCAAGTTCGCAATTCATTCTTTTCGTCTCGACTTAGCGCCACAATCTTGTCGGAAGATGTCGGTTCGCGCAAGGCTCCCAACGAGAGGGTGGTCGCCCAAGTTGCCAGATTGGTATCGATAGGCCAGCTGCCATCTTCGCGCCGAGAGTTTTCCAAAAACGCGAGCCCCGCATCGACCACGGGACTGGCGCTCATTCCGGCGCGCAACAAACCAAGCGTGACAAAGCTTGTGAGCGGCGTCGCTTCCAAGAATCCACCACTTGCAGGTTGGATTTCATGAAGGATTCGCAGCACTCGTTGCTTGACCATCTGCCGCAGCGCATTGGATGCCAAATTCCAATTTCGATAGTTGGCAAAACGCACCAACCCAATCGCGATCAACGCTGGCAAGGCGTAACTCACCACTCGCAACCGTAGCTTGGCGTACCAAGCCCGAGGAAAGGCCGCCAATTCGAATGGCAATTGAGGTATCAATTTCCATGCCGCCGGCCCAAATCCCAATCTCCCACGCAAAGCCAACGCCGTTAAAATCGGAACGGAAAAAGTATGATCTTTGCCATAGCGGCGGCCAATCGCGGTCGCCAAATCGCCAGGGATCAATACCGTTTCTTGGGTCCCCAAGCTTTGATTCACGGCCCTCAGCAGCCCTTTCTCAGCGGCATTATTGGCAGCGGCGAATCGAGGATCGTCGCTAGGTAGCGCGGCCCATACCAGCGACGTGGTACTAATGTTGCTGAGGCTAAGGGTCGTATCGCCCCAACCACCGTCTGGATTCTGAGATTGCGTCAACCAATGCCAACCGGACTCGCACTGTTTTCGTCGTTCCTCTTGCTGCGGGCCGGAGCCGACGTTTAATTTCCTTGCCTCGTCCAACGCCATGGTTGCCGTCGCAGTCGACAGAGCACTGCTGGACAAATGTCCGGGCCAATAACCTTCGGGACCACGTTGGGACAACAATGTTTGTTGAGCCGCGCGCCACGCGTGCTCCAACGCAACAACGTCCGAATCGACGCCAAATTCGATCGCGGCGCGAAGCCCTGAACCAGTCTTGTTGTCTAATTCCTGGCGACTCATAACAAACTCAAATGCCCTAGGGCCAAAAGACCGTAATACGTGTACTCGCAATCGACTTCGTCGTCCTCCCATCCGCCATGGAAGCCACCACGCGCGTTCCAAAGCGAGTCCACAAAATCGAGAGTCGGTTCAGCGATTGGCTTCAAGTCGACTTGCATTCCAGAAAGCGCATGAAGCGCCGTGGCCGTCGACAACAAATCGGGAACATCAATCCCCTCCATCACGCAGAAACCACCGGCTCGAAATCGCTGCCACAACCACGCCACCAAGGGCGCATCAACTTGTCCACCCAAGTGTCGGAACAACATGGCCGCCGCACACGATGGTGGCGTCAATCCAATCGGTAATTCCACACCGTTGGCAAACCCACCATCCGGGCAGCGAAAGCTACTGATCGAAGACAAGACCCGATCGCCCTGCGGGATCAATCGACCCAGATCCTGGTACATGCCCAGGGCCATGAAACTTCCGTAAACGCTGCCGCGTTCGTCGCCGACATCGCTCGAGAAGCCACCGTCCTGCGCTCGGAACTTTTCCAGTCGTTCGCAAAGACGGTCCACCAGAATCGCTGGGACTTTGCGGTCGTGCACGGCGCTCAGACACCGAGAAAGACACGAAAGATGCACCAAATCCAAACCATCGCCATCGCCATAGGGTTCGAGGAACTGACGCAATCCCGCCAACGGCAACGGTCGCTGCAAGCCCATCAAACCGCCGATGGCAAACGACGAGTAGTACAAGTCGCTCTTGCCAGCCCGATCTGGGAAGCCGCCATCCGAATTCTGCAACTCGAGGAAATACTGAGCGACCAAATCGCTGGAATCACCCAACACTCGCGGAGCCAACCGAACCACTTGAAGCATTTCGAGATTGAGACTCATGGCACCATCCCGTCACTTCCAACACAAAAATTTTGCTAACGACGCGGCGCAGCAAGCCTTTCAACCCAGCGTTCGTTACATCGTCCAGCGAGCGAATGGCATTCTCTTTGTACGATTCCTGCAAGACTCGGCAACGCTGGACCACTTCATATTGTTCCAGCAATTCTCGCACTTCTGTCAATTCGTCCGTGGTCGCCGAACGACTCCAAACTTTGTCGACCAATTGGCGATGCTGCGGGTTCCCCTTCACGCGTTCGGTCAAAACTGCCAACGGTAACGACGGGCGCATCGCACCCAGATCGTCTGGGTCGTCACCGCCCGACAAATCGTCCAAATCGTCGCGAATCTGATAGGCGATCCCCAATGATTCGCTAAACGCGGAGATCAACCGTAGAGTATCCGCGTCGGCGCCGCCATAAGTTGCACCCAATAGCAAAGCGACCTCAAAAGCGGGCGAAGTCTTTTGGCGGAAGATCTCCAAAACTTCCAGCGACGTTAGCGGACGCGGAGAACGAGTCCATGCCAACTCGGCACCCTGACCCAAGCACAAGGTGCGATGCCCTTCGATCGCGACGCGCGTCAAAGCCAAGGCAACGGTCGGCTCCACTTCGCACTCGGATATCAGTCGATACCCCTCACCCAATAGATAATCGCCCACGTTCAGCGCGACCGGAATGCCGTGCGAAACATGCAGTGTTTCTTCGCCGTACCGTGTATCGTCGTTGTCTTCGATGTCGTCATGAACCAAGGAAGCTTTGTGAAAACACTCGACGGCAATCGCTAATCGTTTCAGGTTTTCGTTCGGACCAGCGTCTTGCCCTTCTTGCATCGCTTGCCACGCACACAACGTGAGGAAGGGTCTCCAGCGCTTGCCGGCTTGGGCCAAACGACCGAGGGCCAGTTCTTGAGTCAGGTCCCGAGGGGCACCCATCAAACGGTGTAGCGTTTCGGGCGCGAACCATTCTCCCACCGACTGCCGCATGTCGTCCAAGTCCAAGCGGCGCGTTTGGTCGTCACTATGGAGAT